>JAZLJN010000001.1:0-16978 GCA_045617885.1 Bacteroidales bacterium
ATGCCACGAATTGCAAAAAGAGCATGAAGTCCCTGATGAGACGTGCCTGCATGAATTCTTCCTTGCTATTGGAAATTCTCAATAATGCTGTTTGGAATTGAATCCGATGAAACTTGTTTCATTAGATGCGGTTGCCCTGAGCTGACTATCATAAACCCTTTTCGATGCTCTTTGTGCTTGCCACGTTTCACGTTGTGGTTCATTACATCTTCTATGGCACCACGGGCTTTCAGTCCTCGGGTTTTGATGCTGATATTGAGGATGCGGAGGAGTTAGGCCCATTGCTTGAAGGTGTAATATCTTTCTTTAATTACATAGTCAGTAACCAGGCATTGAGTACTCTGCTTTTCATCCTGTTTCTGATTGTACCTAACTGGCTTGTGTTCAAACTGACCAGCTACGGCAAGCGGCTTAATCTGGCAGAGCATTTCTACATCATGCTATTCGTGGGGTGTCAGTTGCTTTTGTTCAACATCTTCATGATACCCTACAACAGGTTCTTCAATGGACAAGAATCTATGTTGGTCTTCTCCTCTGGCTATTCTCTCCTTTTCGGTATCTGGGATTTCAGTCAGCTCTATCAGATCAAGAGGCGCAAATCACTGGGTCTCTTCATCCTGACTTCACTGCTTGCCTTTACTCTGCTGGTCATTGTGATCGTTATAGCCATTGTTGTCTATATCAAGTTCCATCCAGAGAGCGCTACTTTGTTTGAATGATGTTGTAACTGGTTTTCATTTCTGTGCGAAGCGTTAGGGTGAAAAAACAAAAAAAACACTGATCAACCTTTTAAACGTAGAGTTATTTGAGGTTGATCAGTGTTTTTTCATCACAAATGTATTTGTGCAAAATTCATTCTTTGTGGATTTGGGATATTTTTATTTTGATTAAGACAATCCTACGATCTCGCCATTGACGATATCAATGTGTTCAGCCGCTGGTACCTTAGGCAAGCCTGGCATTCGCATCATCTCACCAGCAATAGCAACGATAAACTCTGCGCCCTGGTTAATGACGATGTCCTGAATGTCAAAGTTAAATCCTGTAGGTGCACCTACGCGCTTTGGATCAGGAGTGAATGAGAACTGAGTCTTGGCTACGCATACAGGGAAGTGATCCAAGCCTGAATCATGCACGAGCTGGAGCATCTTCTTTGCCTTCTCGCTGAATGATACTGTCTCTGCGCCATAGATCTTTTTAGCCACAGCTTCAATCTTTGCCATTGGAGTTTCATCATCCTGGTAGGTGAAGTTGAGTGTTGGCTGTGAAGGATTTTTCTCAATAGTCTCCACTACTGCTTGTGCGAGTTCCTTTGCTCCCTCACCACCATGGAGGAATCCGTCATTTACAACGCAGCGAACACCGAGGTCTTTCTCACAGTGCTCAATAAGGCAACGGATCTCATCATCTGTATCATTGGCAAAGCGGTTGAAAGCAACGAGCACCGTCTGACCAAAGCCTTGGATATTTCGTACATGACGGTCAAGGTTGGCGAAGCCTCGCTTCAGACCCTCCATGTTAGGTTCCTTAATTTGGTCAGCTGGCACGCCGCCATGCATCTTCAGGCCATTGCAGGTAGCAACGATTACTGTAAGTTTAGGGCACAGACCTGCCTTACGGCACTTGATATCCAAGAACTTCTCTGCGCCCAGGTCAGCACCGAAGCCAGCTTCAGTTACCGTATATTCTGCCAGTGACATACCCAGCTTGGTAGCAAGGATAGTATTGCAGCCATGTGCAATGTTTGCGAATGGACCGCCGTGCACGATGGCAGGGGTATTCTCTGTAGTTTGTACCAGGTTTGGCATGAGTGCATCTTCGAGCAGTACGCAAATTGCACCCGCACACCCCAGGTCTTTCACCGTGAATGGTGTGCCATCATAACGATAGCCCAGCAGAATGTTCTCGATGCGGCGGCGCAGATCCTCACGGCTGGTAGCGAGGCAGAGGATAGCCATGATTTCCGAAGCAGGGGTAATATCAAAGCCACTCTCTGATGGAATACCATTGTTCAGTCCGCCCAGACTCTGTACAATCTTGCGCAAGCCGCGGTCATTGACGTCGAGTACACGCTTCCAGAGTACCTGCTTGAGAGGTGGCAGTTCCTTGCGGCGCTGATAGAAATAATTATCAAGCAGAGCCGTAATCATATTGTGAGCAGAAGTCACTGCATGGAAATCACCCGTGAAATGCAGGTTAATTTTCTCCATAGGCAACACCTGTGCATAGCCGCCACCAGCAGCTCCGCCCTTCATGCCGAAGCAAGGACCGAGTGAAGGTTCGCGCAGCACTACAATTGCATCTTTGCCAATCTTGTTAAGTCCAAGATCAAGACCGATGGAAACTGTGGTCTTGCCGATACCAGCCTTTGTTGCCGAAATTGAAGTTACAAGAATGAGGTTTGACTTCTTGATCTTTTCCTCGTCAATGTACTTCAGCGGCACTTTGGCGATGTGATGTCCGTAAGGATAAATATCCTCTGGAGCGATGCGTGTTTTTTCTGCAATCTTTTCGATGCGTTCGAGTTTACACTCGCGTGCGATTTCGATATCAGATTTCATAAATATTTTAAAATTTTATGGCAATCAACAAGTCCCAATGCGGTTAGGGACGCCTCCTGCCTGGTTCATAATGTTGTCTATTTTTGGTATGTGTATAGAAGTGTATTTAATTTGTACTCCTTATCTTCTCCAGCCTTTCTGATAGCATCAGCATATAGTCACGCAGGTTAGCAGCCTCCATGAAGTCAAGCGCTTTGGCTGCCGCCAGCATCTTCTGCTTGGTCCGTTCTATCTCTGCCGCGAGTTCTTCTGGTGAAGGAGTGTTTGCTTTCCTCTTTGTACCATAAGCGATGCTTTCATCCGCTACGTGCGTGAGGTTGTTGAGCGTCTCATCTATCATTGGACGCTTCTGTGCCTCGAATGAAGCGCGCGTCTCTGCCAGTTGCTCATTATCGAGCAGTGACTTGCGAGGCTTCACAATCTGCTTCGGTACAATGCCATGCGTTTCATTGTAATGCATTTGCTTCATGCGGCGGCGTTCAGTCTCGTCTATGGTTCGCTGCATGGAACCGGTGATAGTATCCGCATACATGATGGCTCGTCCATGTACGTTGCGTGCTGCTCGTCCTACCGTCTGGGTTAGTGATCGTTCATTGCGCAGGAAACCCTCCTTATCCGCATCCAGAATTGCCACCAGTGAAACCTCTGGCAGATCCAGTCCCTCGCGCAGTAGGTTCACGCCCACCAGTACGTCGTATGTTCCCTCTCGTAGTTCATCCATGATGCGCACGCGGTCAAGTGTATCAACGTCCGAATGGATGTAAGCACATTTTACTCCATGCTCACGCAGGTATTCATCCAGTTCCTCTGCCATTCGCTTGGTCAAGGTCGTCACAAGGCATCTTTCTCCGGCTTCTATCGTCTGCTGGATCTCTTCCATCAGATCGTCTATCTGGTTTTCTGATGGCCTGACTTCAATGGTTGGGTCAAGCAGTCCAGTTGGACGTATCACCTGTTCTGCCACAATTCCCTCGCACCGTTCCAGTTCATAGTCGGCTGGCGTGGCGCTCACATAGATAGTTTGCGGCGTGAGAGATTCAAATTCTTCAAATCGGAGCGGACGGTTATCAATAGCCGAAGGCAGACGGAATCCGTATTCCACCAGTGTGCTCTTGCGTTTGAAGTCGCCACCTGACATGGCACGTATCTGCGGTATAGTCACATGGCTCTCATCTACTATCAGCAGAAAATCCTTTGGAAAATAATCCAGCAGACAGAATGGACGGCTTCCGGCAGGTCGTCCGTCAAAGTACCTGGAGTAGTTTTCCACACCCGAACAGTAACCTACCTCCTTAATCATTTCAAGGTCGTAAGTGACGCGCTCTTTGATGCGGGCAGCCTTGACAGAATCACCGATGCTCTCAAAGAACTCTATCTGTTTGCCCAAATCAAGTGCTATCTCATTGACTGCACGATCCACGCGCTCCTTCGTGGTGGTAAAGATGTTGGCAGGGGAGATGACATAGCGGTCAAAGCGCTGCAGAGTGTGACCTGTATTGACATCCAGTGATTCAATCTCCTCAATTTCGTCAAAGCAGAAATGAATGCGCAGTATCAGGTCCGTCGAAGACAGGAATACATCCACCGTTTCGCCCTTACACTGGAAGTTAGCACGCTGCAAGGCAATATCATTGCGTGTATATTGGGCATTGACCAAAGCTCGGAGCAGTTCATCACGGCTTTTGGACATACCCACCTCCAGTTCTATCATGTTTTCATGGAAGTCCTCGGGATTGCCAATGCCATAGAGACAGCTCACCGAACTGATTACTACAACATCCCTTCGTCCGCTCAATAGGGCATTGGTGGCGGAGAGGCGCAGCTGGTCAAGTTCCATATTTACCGCCAGATCCTTCTCAATATAGGTATCACTTGCTGGCAGATAGGCTTCAGGCTGGTAATAGTCGTAGTAGGATACAAAGTACTCCACCTGATTGTTCGGGAAGAAAGCGCGCATCTCACCATACAGCTGTGCAGCCAGCGTCTTGTTGTGGCTCAAAATGAGCGTAGGTCTTCCGGTTTGTGCAATGACATTCGCCATCGTAAAGGTCTTGCCCGAACCTGTTACACCCAGCAGCGTCTGTGCAGGCAAGCCATCCATCACTCCCTCTGAAAGTTGACGGATAGCATCAGGCTGGTCGCCCATAGGCTTATAATCTGAACGTAGGTCGAATATCATTATTTTATTAAAGTGGCGCGAGTATGCGATGCTTGAGTAATTAGTTTTTCATGTGCAAAGATAGCAAATTGATAGATGAATTCAAAATAAAATACGATAAAAATTCAAATTATCGTAGTTTTTGAACCTTATCAGACTGAAAAGTTGCAAACTATCAGGAAAAGCCTTATCTTTGCGTCGAAAAGAGTAGAGATGAATACTCTGTTTTTATCCATTCCAAAGCGCTTACATATTTATTTTTAATATGAATTTTCTTAACTACATCAAACGTTCATTACCCTTGCTGCTGACCATTTTCTGCATGAATGGTTACCTTCTCGCTGCTCCAAACCCTACTGCCCTTAAATCAGATAGTCTGGCTAATGTCTTCATTCGAGACGGAAAATATGAAGAAGCCATCAAGATGCTCAATCGTACAGTTTCTGCAATGGATGAAAACAATCCCGACTCACTCTATATTCAGTCATTTGCCAAGATGGGTTACTGCTATGACCGCCTTGAGAATCCAATGAAAGCTATTGAGATGACCAAACTGGCTATCCTCCTGCGTGAGTCTGCTCACATGCCCGAAAACCTCACACTGGCTAATCTCTATGACAACATTGCGCTTGCCTATCATAAGATCAATCAGAATGAAGAGGCGCTCAACTGGAGTCGCCGTACACTCGCTATCTCCGAGCGGTATTCCAAAGCTACAGAGGCTTTGATCCGTCACAAGAGTCATGCCGAAATAATCCATAAGGCGCTCAATAACTTGCCTGAAGCTATAGGTTATCAGAAGCAGGTCATTGCACTGGTGGAGGCAAGCAAAGGAAAGTATTCTGATGCCCATCTTGAGAACCTCTCCGTGCTGCGCACGCTTTACAGCGCACAAGCCGACTCGTCCCTCTATAATCAAACCTCGTCTTATATCCGCCAGCTTAAGGACGATATAGAGAAAGGTGTACTGCCATCTGCTACAGATTTGAGTACACCCAAACTTTGCCGTCAGCACAACACAGATGCTCTGCTCTGTTGTCGCTGGATTCTTGGCAACTACGTATCTACTCAAGGCATGAAGGAGGCAGTGGAGTATCTCACCCAGTTCTATAAGCATACGCCTGATGTTGCCGTATATCTTGGCAAGGCAGAGAATGAATGGGCAAAGAAGTTGAATTCCGTCTATCTGATGGCATACATCGCCTCATCATGTGACTATGCGTTGCGCAATCCAGATGATCTTCGCTACTCTGTGCTTCAGTATAAGTATGCCATCAACAAGGTGCTTGATTACTATGAGTCAAATAAGAGCATCACAGGCACAATCCCAACTTTTGATTCTTATCTGCGCCAGCGTGAGCATAATAAGGAGAAGTTCGATAAGCTCTTAAGCAAGAATTTCAGCGATTTCTGCAATCAGATGAAGTCCAAGAAACCTTACGAATTTGATGTAGAGGCTCCGACTATCATGACGTTTACATATTAAATATATATAGTTTTATGAAGAAATTCTATTCAGCCCTTCTTGCCGCATTGGTGGCACTTCCTGCCTGTGCACAAGACAAGAGTGATTTTAAAGAGAAGACTGTGTTTAAGAACGCAGATGTGGAGATCCGCCAGATTGATGAACATACCTGGCACGGCAATGGCACATTGGTTTACAATGAATCAATCTACTTGATTGAGGGCACAGAGAGTGCCATCCTGATTGATGCCGGTACTAAGATTCCTGGTTTGCGCAAGATTGTGGAGGATATTGTCAAGAAGCCTGTGGCGCTTGTCATCTCTCATGCCCACGGCGATCATATCGGAGCCATGGACGAATGGGAATCAGTATGGATCAATGCTGCTGATGAAGCTATTCTGCCCAAGGGAAAATTTCAGGGCGAGAAGCGCTATCTGACAGATGGTCAGGTGTTCGACCTTGGTGACCGTAGCATTGAAGTAGTCTTCACACCGGGTCATACACCAGGTTCTACTACTTTCCTTGACAAGGATGCTCACTACGGCTTCAGTAGCGATGCTTTCGGTTCTGGCAACCTGTTAGTATTTACTGATTTGAGCACAGAGGTTGCTTCCAGCCAGCGACTGATGCGCTTCATTGAGAAGTATGACATCAAGTACCTGTACCCTGGCCACTACTGGGGCTATAACCTGGAGACTCCCAAGCGTGTGAAGGATGTAGGAGAGATTTGCGAAGGCATCCTCAATGGAACTATCTCTCCAAATGCCACTGGTGACAGATCAAGCCTTCCTTATATTGTGGATTCGCTTGGTGTCAAGATTAACTATGGCGAGGCACAGAAGAGATAATAGTCTTACTTAGCGCATTCCAAAAGTATCCTTATTATTCTCCAACAAATGAAATCAAAAAATCAATATCTGTCACCAAAATGAGTTGATTTCTTTTGATTTCATTTGATGGAGCGATGAATGAGCAGATTTGGACCTTGAGGAAATGATAGATTTGTTTCGCATGTGATAGCTTGCGAAACCTGAATTATTTTACTGAAGAATCAGTTTTGATATTCTTTTTGACAAAGCCATGATGGTGAGGATAGGAGGGAGTCCGAGGGCTTGAGGCAAGAGACTCGCATCTGCTACATAGAGGTTATCGGGCAAGATGGGATTGTGAAGGGTTTCTGCTTCGGCAGCTGTAAGTGGAAGCATACCGCCAGGATGTCCGGAATTGAGCGTACCGAGGATGATATCTTCCTCTCGGGCACCCATCCTCTGGAGTATCTCTTTGCAGTCGCTCACTCCTCGCTTCAGTATTTCCTGATCTTTAGCTGTTAGGGTCTTCAGCACTTTCCCTTGCTCCACAGATCCTTGTTCCTCGTCAGCCATCTTGATCATGAAGCTTACCATTCCATCCATAGGCTTGCGCCACTGGCGGTTGAAGAAGAAACTCAACCAGTCCATGTAAGGTGAGATAATGTAGCCCTCACGACTGCTTACGAATGGCATGAGCAACTGTCGGTCCTGGTGAACACCCTCCATCGGTGCAGCTACACAAAGCACAGGATCGACAAAGAGCGAAGGCTGGCACTTGATGCCTGACTCATTAAGCACTTGTGGAGTACCTAATCCGCCTGCTGCGAGTATCACAACGTCTGCTTCGAAGGTGACAGTCCGAAGTCCCTGGCGGGCAATCACACGCTTCACTCTGCTGCCAGAGGTTTCCACTCGCATGACTTTACAATTGGTGATGACACGGATGCCGTTCAGCAACTCTCGTGTGTCCCATTTTGCCCCGTGAGGACAGCCTATTGAGCAATGTCCACATAAGCGGCATTCGTTGAGTCGCAGAAACTTGGGCATGGGTTGTGGATCGAATCCCAGCTCCTGCATGGCTTGGAAAGACTGCTTTGTGATTTTCGACCAATAGCGCTGATGATCAGTGGTGATGGGCAGTTCTTTATAGAGTTCATTGAATTCATCATTCAGATTTATGCCGATAGCTTTCAATCCTTTGTCCGCGCGAATGGCGTTGCCTGTAGCAAGCGTGGTGGTTCCTCCCAAACCTTTGCCATAAACCACCACTTGATCCGTTGTCTTGGCAATCCTCATATTTGGGAGGATGAGCGAGATGAGACGTTCGTCGAAATAGAGTCCAGTGGAGCGCAGAGTGGCGAGAGAATCGAGCGGCAAGGAGAGAGGGCGGAATGTGCCGCCAGCTTCGAGTACCGTGACGTCAAAGTGGGGAGAGAGCATCTGTGCAGCTGCTGCTCCTCCTGCGCCACTACCTACGATGAGAGCTTTTTGCATATTGGGGGGAGGGAATTTGGGGTTGGGGGATTATTTTCAATTTTTGATTTTCGAGGCTTCGATTATTCGAGGCTTCGATTTTCCGAATTATCGATTTTTCGAAGTTTCGAAATTTCGAAGAAAAATATCAAATCATCAAGTATCTAATCCTCAAGCATCTTACACCTGCACCGCAGCTTACCTTCCGTAATCCGCTCGGAGAATCCAAGCCGCCCTCCGCCAAAGAGACCACCTATTACGCCGGAATCCATCAAAGAGGCTATGCTGCAGATTTGGGGCGAATAGTGGCGGCTGAAATGGCAGCACCGTACCATGACCTCTTCTGGGAAGTGACCTTCCATTTGGATGCCTATATTGCTGTAGAGCAGAAACACCATCGATGTGAGCGTCTCGTTGTCACGGCGGATAAGACATCGGCGTAGCATTGTTCCTAACTTGAATGCCTTGTGGTGAAGCTTCTGCCGTTGCTCATTGCTGCTTTTCTCAAGCTGTTCAGAAGTGAATGCAGCGAAGATATCTAGAGATTGGGCAGAAGGCAAACCGAGAACGTTTCGCCCTTGCAAACCAAGTGACGAGGTAACCAGATTCATTAGCATCTGTATTTCTATCCTACGGCCTATTTCGGTATGGAGTAGCCAACTTATTATTCTATTCATAGAGCTTGTTGACCTCCTTTCTGAAATGTTCGATTACTATATTGCGTCGCACCTTGAGGTTCGGTGTGAGTTCACCGTTGGTAATGGAGAGTGGCTGCTGGATGATACACCATTTTTTGACCTGTTCGGGGTGAGAGAGCGTGGCATTCATCTTGTCTATCTCGTTTTGCAAGTGGCTGGTGTCACCCTCTGTCCAAAGCAGCGCGCAGCAATACGGACGCTGTTCTCCCACCAGTACGGCATTGGTGATGGTGCTGATGTCGGTGAGTCGTTGCTCAATCTTGCTGCAATTGATGTTTTTGCCGTATGAAGTGATGAGGATATCCTTCTTACGGCCTCGTATGTAATAATGGTTCTTGTCATCTACCTCTCCAAGGTCACCTGTGTAGAGGCTGCCATTACGGAAGGTTTCGGACGGCAGTTTGTAGTAGCCCATCGCTACCTGCGGACCCTCCACTACGAGTTCACCATCGTCACCTACGCTGACCATTGTGTCGGGCAGAGGAGTACCAATGCTCGGAATAACATTGTCACCCAAGCGGTTGATGGTGATAAGCGGTGCCTCGGTCTGTCCGTAGGCATTATGAATCTCTATACCAAGCGTACGGAATCGCTTTAATAGCTCTTCGCTCATCGGGGCAGAACCGACTATGAGTTGTGAGCAACGATCAAGTCCTGCTTTCCGTAATACGGCTTTGCGCAAAACACTGCCTAACAGCCTGCGCATTCCACCCTCTGACATTGCCAGATAGCGCTTACCCAGAGGATTACTTTCAATCTGCTCCCAAAGCTTCTCGTAGAAACGCGGTACGGAGAAGAAAACCGTAGGCCGTACTTGTGGCAATGCCTGTGTAAGCATGGCGAAGTCATTCAGATAGTAGAACTTCACCTTGCAGAGCATACAGTAAGGGGCGTAAGCTGCAAGTATTCCCTCCACCACGTGGCTCATCGGGAGGAAGGAGAGATAGCGCATCTCTGTGTTTCGGTCCTGCCAGGAGAGCAGGTTAGTGAGCACTTGTCCCATCCATTTGAGCTGGTTGAAGCTGAACATCAAACCTTTAGGTTCACTTGTAGTGCCCGATGTGTATCGAATAGTGCTCAAAGCATCAGGAGCATTGACAAATTGTCCATTGGCATTTGATGACTGATTATTATCCTCTGATTTTGCCGTTTGGAGTATGAGATCATGCAGGGTATAATGGATCGAAGCCCTCGATTCGGTAATGGTGGCGTTGGTCGAAGAATCAAGAGCGTTGGCAAAAGTAATAATAGGGATTGGGATGGAGGCGCTGGCGAGCTGAAGCATCATGCGTTGGTCACCTACGAAGAAAAGGGTAGCTCCACTCCGCTCCAGGAGCAGTTGTGTTTCGGCTGCTGGCGTAGTGTAATAGATAGGGACGCTGACAGCTCCGGCTAGTCCGATGGCGCAATCTATGGCTGCCTGTTCGGTACAGTTAATGCCTGTGACGGCAATGCGGTCACCTGGCTGGACGTGGAGTTTGTGCAGCACTCGCAAGATACTACGCACCAGAGTGTTCATCTCTTCGCCTGTGACCTGCATGATCCCTTGCTTGCTAATATTATAATAGGTGACGGGATGACGTCTGCTGGCACGCCTTATCATTGCCTGCTCAAAAATGGTGTGCGAGGTGAGCTGCATGAAGTTCTGCCGACAAGCAAACTGGAGCAAAGCCGGTAGCCATTCCTGCCAGTTGCCTTCGGGTAAAGTGGTGAGCTGATCGGTATTGGTGCGGTCAAACTGGTGTTTGTCATTAAAATAGGGAATTAATGACAGTATGTTCTTGAGATAGCTTCGCTGTTTCGGACCGTCAGAGGCAAATAGGTTTGCCACCTGTTGTAGAGCCGGAATAGGGATGCATACGGGTTTACATATGTGAATGTTTAAGTTCTGTTCAGCCCATTTGCGTGTAGCCTCAATCAGTTGACCAGCTTCAGGCAACTGCTTATGTGGCAGCGTGAGATGGAAGGTCTTTCCGATTGCTTTTTCATTGAAGAGCAATTCTACGGAAGCCTTTGCCACATAATCCACCGGTACTATGTTTACCGTCTGGCGAGAGGAGACAGGCATGAAGCCCATTTTGCCTTGTAAGAGCAACTTCATAACATAATAAACCGTATTGAAGTTGCGTGTGCGTCCACTTACACTATTGCCCACCACCATGCCTGGGCGAAGGATCATCCAGTTCAGTCCTGACTGCCGCACTATCTTCTCGGCTTCTGCCTTGCTCTCTTCGTAGAGTGTGAAGAATCGGTCGGGGAGTGGCTGATCTTCCGAGATGATGCCATTCGCTCTTCCTGCCACGTAGGCGGTTGATACATGCGCTATGGGGCAATGTTGGCAGCCTATGCTTCTGACGAATTTCAGCATATTCTCTGTACCCTTGACATTGATCTGCCATAGCTGCTCGCGTGACTTCAGGATGCTTGTCTCGGCTGCACAATGTACAAAGTGGCTGATGCCCTGTGACCGTAAGAATGCAGTATCATCGGCTTTGATCCCAAGTCCCTCTTTTGTAATGTCGCCCAGAATTGGTATTATTCTTGTGCCCACGGCATCACGCAGATCTTTCTCTTCCCACCATAGTGTCCGAAGCCGGTTCTGTGCATCTTCGGCCGAATGGCTGCGCATCAGCACATAGATATTGCAGTTACCTGCTTTTAGTAACTGCTGCACTATCTCTGATCCAAGATGTCCTGTAGCTCCGGTTAGGAATATGTTGTTCGTGTTCATGTCTTGCTGATAATCTGTTTTGCCAAAGTAGCACTCATCTCCTTCAGGGTAAGGCGGCATTGGTCAACGTATCTGCTTGTGGCATCAATGATTTCTGATTTGTTTGCTTCTGCCTTCTCCAGTGAATGGATGATCCTATCTGCCAAGCCCACATCCCCCACATGGTGCAAGTGGTCAGCCAGAGCAGGGATGTCCTGATACAGTCCGTCCAGTCGGTTATCCATAGATACAGCTACAATCGGCATCCCTTTGAGCATGCTCAACACAGCGGCGTGATAGCGAGAGGTTACGAGGATATCAAGGCAATGTAATAGGCTCGTCATCTGGAATACCGGCGTCTCGGAAGAGGTAATCAAGGCACAACCTTCGCTCATCTTTTGCTTGAAGTGATGACAAGCTTGAGTGTCAAGTTTCTCCATGCCAATGACTACAACAAAGGCGTCATTAGCATCTTTGTAGGCCTTAACTGCCTGGGATAGTTCGTTAAGATATTGCTGATAATTCTGGCGTCGTTCTTCGGAGTCGCTGAAGAAGTACATCATGTCATATTGCAGTTTCCGCTTGCCTGTCACGTAGGCTCTGATCCATTTCGTCAAAGATGGACGAACAGGCCAGCAATAGGGGTTGATGACCGCCACGCCAATGAGTTTCTTCTTTCCATCCCAACCCTGACTGATCAGCATCTCTCTGCCCAAGTCATACTGCTCCGGTACGCGAAAGGTCCAGGCGGTGTCTGTACCGTGAGTACATTGTAGCCCCATCTCCTTCAGTACATTGAGCGAAGGCTTGCTTCGGGCAATGAAAAACGCATCTGAACAGGTCTGCTGTGTGAACTTCCTCATACGCCGCTGAAGTGGAGCCACGTCTGATCCGTAGGCAATGCAGGGCTTTCCTTGGCGTTTCATGATACCCGCTGCCTGACAGAAGAACATGGAGAGAGCATCGGCAAAGGTGTGGGTCAGTGTTGACCCTTCGCACAGCAGCGCCATGTGGTGGGCAGAGGTTGCACGCAGGAGTGACCAACAGAAGAAGGTTCTGAAGTGAAATATCCTTACGCTTTCGGGGAAGTAGCCTTTGATGTTTTCAGGATTGAGCGTCATGACGGTAATTTCTATACTATCATTTCCGAATTGCTCAATCAGCTGATCCACCAGCGCTACCACACGAGCGTCAGCACCCGTGTTTCTGGCACCATTGTATCCCACAAGCAGAATCTTCAGTTTCTGCCCCGGATGCCACTCTTCATATTGGATAATTCCACAACACGATAACAGCCGTGCCCATCTGCTCAGCCATATCAGGAACTGTATTATCCATTTCAGGATTATTTCCATTAAAACATCATTATAAATCTCTTATACAACAATGTAGCAATTTTACCATTGCCCGATGGTGTGCTACTGATGCTGAATATGATAAGTATGTACTTTTAAGAGAAGCTTGCGACACTTGAGTTAATGATTCAAACTTCGCAAGTGAGAAACTTGATTAAATGATATCATCAACTTCTATATAACAGAGCACCTGGGTTATGTTATTATACGTTTTTGTTTTAGGGTTTCCTAAAAGTGCGCTGCAAAGATAAGAATTTTTCTTGAAATTTCCAAATCTTTGCAGCCGAATCTTTTAAAATTATATTAATAAGATACTGTACATCGGGATGTCATCAGGACTTAGTTTTGCGGCTCTCTCTACGCATCTCATTGTAACGCTCAGGACCAGCATGACTCTTGCGACCCTTGGCTGTGGTACCCAGTTTTCGCTGGAAGAAGCGCCATAGTGTGCTGTCACTGGCATAACCGCAGGCATGAGCTACGGAAGCGAGTGGTTCATCCGGATGCGACTTGTGATACTTCTGTATCTGATCCAGACGGAACATCTGAATGACGTCAATCAGGCGCATACCCAGATCAAGCTGAATGGCACTAGCCAGCTTGCGTTCGTTGACTGACAGGTAATCTGCAATCTCTTTACATTCAATCAATGACGTCTCATGTAAGGCTTCGGCTACAGCGTTGACAATGGGAGAGGGGGTGTAGGTCTTTTCTTCTCCAACTACGAAGTTAATGACTTGTTGGAAAGTGGCCACCGGAAGATAAGGATGGGTCTTTTTTCTCATAAAAATTGACATTTGGTTTTGTTTGTTGATATTCTCAATCGTTGATTTTGACATTAAGTACACGATGTTGGTTTCTTCCTCTGGTCATTTCTACATGTGGTACACGATGTTAAATCATACTTTCGTAAATTTTTACATTTGGTACTTGATGTCAAAATCCCAAATTAAGGATTTCTATCCTCGGCACACTTTGGCCAAATCCACCATCACGAATTTTTACATTTGGTACATGATGTTGATTTGCCTCTTAAAAGCCCTTATATACTTTCATGGTCACACTAACCCCATGAAGTTAAGTGCAGCAAAGGAAACAAAAAATTGAAGATCGTGTGTTTTTCTATGGATCTCCTAAAATAAAGATACTGCTATAAATATAATGCTTGAAGCGTAGAATAACGCCACAAATATACCACTTTATTTCGGTACTGCCAAATATTATCCCAAAAATCTTTCGTTACTGCCAAAAATTATTCGATTGTGAATAAAAAAGTTTCTTTTCTGATTAAATACTATCAATTCCGTACAGAATACCTATGATAAACAACAAGATTGTAAAGTTGAGAAGAAAGCTAACGATAAGGGCGCAGATATTAAGCCAGATGCTCTTCGCCCACGTGATGTGTAGCATCTGTTTATATAGGATAAAGCAATAAACGGTGGGCATTAAGAAACAGATTCTTGCTACCCAGGTTTGACAGTCATCGAGGAGGGAGAGGGGGATCAGAAGAAAAGCGAGAATAATGTTGAAACAGGTCTGGTAGGTAAGGGCTATAAAGTGCTCTGCCATATTCATTGCCTCCTCTTCACCTGTAGGTCGCAACAGTTTCTCTTTACGGAATACGAAACGATAGGGGATGATACTGATTAATACCGTTAGAATCGCAAAATAGACATTGTTGCCCATTAACATCTGATAATAGGCAAGAAACCTTTCAGCCGAGCTTGAACTTACGTAATCCGTCTGCATGTCCAATTTCACGATGTCAAAAGGAGAAACAGCATCAGTAAAGAAATAGGTAGCGATGGCATAGATAGCTACCAAACATATAAGTAGTTGCACCGGATTAAAATAACCCACTCTCTTCCCCAAAAGGTACTCGCGCACCATGTGACCAGGACGGGAGAGCAGACATACGCTGGTACCCCACAGCTTATTATCACCACCTATAAGTGATGCAATGGTGTTGATGATTACTTCTTTAACCTGAAATCGTCGGGTCGAAGTCTTCTGCCCACACTTCGGACAGTACTCTCCCTTGCATTTGGTTCCACAGTTCAAGCACTTCATTTATTTCTCGCTTTGTATCTAGGAAATAGAATATCGGCCGCAAAGATAAGCAATTTCATTGATATTGCCAAACCTTTACGGCCGATATAATACTGTTTTAACGTTTATTTTATGTGACGTCTTGTAAAGATGTTGCCTTATTTTTTGAGAATTAACATTACAGGCAATAACGGACTTTGATTATCTTATTTTTCCTAAGATGAAATTCTACTGATTAATGACCATATATTTGTAGTTTTATGGATGCTTTTGTATCTGTTCTGAAATATTTTGTGTATCTTTGTGCCACGAAAATCAATAACCATTGGAAATACTTTATCATAATGGTAGAAATCAATGATAAGCTGGTGTCTCGGTTTACGAGTCAGCAGGACGGAATACACTTGGAAGATGAAGAGCGGAAGCTGCTTTCCTTCGCCGAGACATACGCCATGTGTGACCATGCCATCGTGGCGCTGAACAATATGCGAACGGGCAAGTGCTACATCTTCCTGGGCAAAACGGCGGAGGTGCTTGGCATCGGAAAGGCGGGTACGCATGTGTGTGTGGATTCTGTCTTCGAAGAGAGCAAGCAGGGAATCTGCTATGCGCTTTGCGTGTATAAATTCACCAATGAATCGTTCACACATGCCCGCCTGATACATAAACTGACGGGGGAGGAGCGCCGTATTGACATTTCGGAACTTCGCTCGATACTGAGTAATCGTGAAAAGGAACTGCTGCAATATATCCAAAGAGGGCAATCCATGTCGCGTGATCAGGCAGATTACGGACGCGGATAAGGTAGGATTTGTGAAATAATTCAATCACATTGATCAGTTTGCCTGTACTTTCGTCGAAGATCCTCCGCTGACAGACGTTGCACCTTCCAGCAGATTCATCCAGTATGTGCCACCTTGTGCGGTAGGATTGCTGACCAGCGTGTAGCTGCCACTTGAGAGTGAAGGCGCGCTCATCAGCAGGTTGGCGCCATTGCAGGTGCGAGGCAGACGGAATACGAGCAGAGGTGTCTGGCCATCGGTCAAGGCTACACACGATCCTGCCTCACCGCTGACCGAAGCAGATACATAATGACCATCGTAGCGGGAGCCCATACCGCCACCCATGCCGCCACCGATGCTGATGACCGTGGCATTCGAGAGGGTGAATGTGCTGTTTTCGAGGTCAATACCCTCTTCACTCCCCAGGGTGCTGGCAATGCCGATCATAACGCCACCAGTTACAGAGATGCTACCATTAGAGTCAATGCCATCGCCCACTCCGTTCGAAGCAGAGAAGACGCGGCCGCCACTGACATTGATTGCCTTGCTGGCGTTCAATCCGTCGTCGTAGGCGTTGACAGCCGTGTTACCGCCGGTGAAGCTCAGCGTGGCCTTGCTCTCGATACCCTCGCCGTTGGTTCCTGACGTGCGGACGTAGATATTTCCACCCGTGATGGTCACGTTCTGATCACCCTTGATGCCTTTAGGAGATACGGTATTGTCGGTCGAAGAGGAACTATTGCCTCCCCACTTGCCTGGGAGGTTGTTGCTCGAAGTGCCGTACATATTGCCCGAAGTGATGATATAGAGATCGCCGCCTTCAATCAGGATGTCCTGATCGCAGGAGATGCCTTTGCCTCCCTGTCCGGTGCTTTTGAGTCGCAACTCTCCACCTTTAATAAAAAGAATACTGTC
>JAZLJN010000002.1:0-74905 GCA_045617885.1 Bacteroidales bacterium
AATCTTCTGCCCGAAATAATCCTCGGTAAGGATTTCATCGGCCAGTCCGGTGTTTCGTATGCCTTCAATGCGCTGTTCCAAAGTCTGGCAAACGTTGTCCTTGCCACGTTCCTTGTCAAATTTGTCTGTGGTAACACCAACGATAAGATAGTCGCCCAGTTGTCTGGCGCGATTCAGCAGATTGAGATGCCCTTGGTGCAGCAAGTCGTAAGTTCCGTATGTGATTACTTTCTTCATGGTGCTTTATTCAAATTCATGAATGCGTTCGGCCAAAAGACGAAGTTCTTCTTCTGTCTGCAATCCCATGTGAGAGACACGATAGAACCCTGGTTGTCCACAAGGCATGATGTAGGTGTCGTATTTTGCCATCAGTTCGCGGAAAACCCTACGGTTCTCTCGTTCGTGTGTCTGGAAACCAGTGACAGCTACGGAGGGAACTTCGGCAGGCACATCCCAGCCATATTCTTTGCAGAGCGCACGGAATGCAGCACAGTTCTTACGCACCATTTCGATATTCTTCTGTTCGCCGCCCTCGGCCTGTAACTGCTTCAGGCGGGCATGAAGCTGCAGATAGATGATGGTGGCTGGGCTGAATGGCGTCTGGCCGCGCTTGAGGTTGTTGAGGTTGTCCTCAAAGTCCCAATAGTAGCCATTGTGGGCAAAAGGATAGCCTTCGAGTTTCTTGCTAAGGAAGATGATCGAAAGGCCAGGAGGTATGTTGAGTCCCTTCTGGGTGCTGGTGACACAGATGTCAATATCCAGTTCATCCATATTGAGTTCTTCGGCCAAGAATGAGCTGATTACATCCACCACGAGCGAAACGTGGTGACGATGGCAGATATCAGAGATCTTCTTCAGGTCGAACAGCTGGCCGGTCGACGTCTCATGATGCTGGCACAGGAAGGTGTCAGGCTTCTCGCGTTCGATGGTTTCTTCGAGCTGCGTATAGTCGATGTCTTTGGCAAAAGGCACCTGGAAATCGATGGCTTCAGCACCATAGTACTGACAAAGCTGGAACCAACGATGTCCAAACGAGCCGCCATCGATGACGATGGCCTTCTGCCGGGTCTTTACGTAATTTTCGACAATGGCTGCCATGGCGCCGGTGCCACTGCCGGTATATATGATGGTTTTGCCCTCGCGACAATGGATCAGGTCGAGAAGGATGCGTTCAGATTCCTTGTTGATTTCTGAGAACGCATCGGTGCGCATATAAATGAATGGCTTGGAGCCAATTTCCATGATTGCAGGATCTATATCGCCCGGAAAAACGTATGATTTCATTTAAATATTTTTTTTAATTTGCGCGTCCTTGCCTTATGCTGTTCAAAATTCTCGGTTGCAGCCAATATCTCTTGATAGGTTTGCTTCGGATCGTATTGACTGTGCTTGGCATAAGCATAGGCCAAAGCCAGAATCGTAGGACGATGATGCGAAATGCGGCAGAGATTCCTGATGCGCTGCTGGTGCGAAGCTGAGTGGGATAGAAACTTAGACCGGTTTGTATCGATGACGGCAAAGGTGTATCCCTTATCGTTCTGATGCATACGGAAATTGGAGAGATTAGCATCGCCATGCAGAAATCCTTTCTCATGTATCTCTGCCAGGAAATAAGCCAGAGCATCGATAATCTCCAGTTGTCTAGTACTCATCTGTCCTGATTCATCCGTCGAGAGCACCTCCTCACAGCAAGTTCCGGTGTCTTCACTCGACACGAAATAGTAACGCTCGATCAGTCCTTTTTTCTTATACTCTACGGCCGCAATCGGTTCTGGGGTGTCAATCCCCATTTGCAGAAGCCGGTTTCCGTATCGGAATGATTTTTTCGCTTTGTTGGTCCAGAATGTGCTGTAGCAAAGTTTCTGAATGACGTTTGGACGATGAAACTGCTTGACCATGAGATGTAAACCATCGGGCAACACAAAGCGGCGCACCTGATTCCGTTTGTCATACAGCAGTTCCCCTTCATTCTGGGCAAATGCCTCTGGCAAGCGATGAACCAGCGCAACCAATGCTGCATGATCCTTGTATTTGGGGTGGATGGTAACTCTCATATTTGTATTGGACTTATTTGATCTGGTCAAAACCCTCGCCAAACACACCATGACAGAACTGCTGGCTTACGATGGCATTTGGGTCGAGTGACTTGATGAGGTTGAACAGTCCCTGGCTCTCGTAGCGACGGCAGAGCACCATGACCACTTCGACCTCCTTCTTCGAATACCAGCCGGTGCCATGCATGATGGTAACACCACGGTTCAGCTGCTGGTTGACGGCATTGGCAATCTCTTCATAGCGCTTCGAGACGATCATGAACTGTACGGTCTGACGTGTGCCGTTGATGACATAATCCATGGTGAAGCTGGCAATGAGGGTGAAGACAACACCATATACGATGACTTCGAACGAATGGAACAACAGATAGGAAGAAGAGATAATGCAGATGTCGACGAGCTGCATGGCACGGCCAAGGCTCATACGTGAATACTTGTTGATCAGGGCCACAATAATGTCGGTGCCACCGGTAGAACCATTGTGTGCGAATACCAAAGCCAAGCCGGCACCACCCATCATGGCACCGATGAGGACATGCATGAACTTGTCTTCGCCCGGAGTGATAATCGGGTATGCCTGGAAGATAGGCTGGAACAATGCAATCAGAGATGAAAGCATCGTAACGCCAATGATGGTGCGTAATACGAATATTTTGTTCAGTGCTCGGTATGCAATGATCAGCAATAAAGCATTAATCACCCAGATGCAGATAGCAGGTGACCAGCTCCAAGCATAGAAGAGCAGAGAGGCGATACCAGTTACGCCGCCCTGCACCAGTTTTTCAGGAAGGATAAATGCATTGTAACCGACCGCATAAAGTGCAATGCCGCAGAAAATGAAGAAATAGTCTTTCGCCATCATCTTCACTTGCCTGGCTTTAACTATGTCGTTGAATTTTGTCATTATTTATAAAAGTTTGATGTGGTTTGACGAGGCATGTGCCACGAACTCTTTATTTTTTCCTCTTTATTTGATCGTGACTTGTGTGGCTCCAAATCCATATTGCTGGAATGAGGCATCTTGCCATTCGCATTTCGAATAGCGTAGTTTCAGTTCGTCAATGATAGCCTTGCGGAGCACACCTTCACCCTTGCCGTGGATGAACACAATGCGCTGGCCCTTGGCATTCTTATATGATTCCATTGTCTGCTTGAAGATGCCCAGCTGATGCTGGAGCATGGCTGCATTGTTCATGCCTGCGGTGGTTTCGAGCAGTTTGTCAATGTGCAGATCCACTTCGATGATGCCGTTGCGGAGCACCTCGTGAGGATTCGACTTGATCTCATTGCTGATGTTGCCTTTCCCCTGTTTCTTCTGGGTCGGGGTCTGATATTGAGCACGGAGCAGGGCGAGCTTCAGGTCGCTCATCTCTACTTTCAGTGCATGTATCTCCTCCTTGAGTTTGCGGTTTTCCTCCTTCAGCTTGTCCACCTCGGTCTTAGCCTCGCGTGCTGCCATCTGAGCACGGGTCAAAGGGGCCTGATGTACAGGAGCATGACCGGCCTGTCGCTGATCATCCTCCTCGCTCACTACTACACACTGGCTGGCTAAGGTTGGAATCTCGAAGCCGTCTTCGTCTTCCACCATAATCAGACCTTTATTGTCAAAACTCTTGACGATACCGCCGCCCTGTGCGTCGAGGAATCGAACTCTGTCTCCTATCTTGATTGCCATATACGTTTTTTAAAAAGCGCGCAAAGATAGACAATATATTTCTTTTCTCAAAATTATTTTGGCAAAAACAATTATTTTCATTATCTTTGCGCCCACATTATTATAATATACAATCCCAATATTGCATATTAATAAAAATAAATTGCAGAATTGCTTTATTGAAATTGCTGAAAGTCTATGACAAAGATTAATCCTCGAAATATAGAAATCAAGAATTATGACTACTCGTTGCCCGATGAACGGATAGCCAAATATCCACTATCTCAACGTGATCGGTCGAAACTCCTTGTGTGGCATCCTGCGGCAGAAGAAGGGAATGATGGAACGATTGAGGAGCATCATTTCTGTGATTTGCCTTCGCAGATTCCTGCTGGTTCGATGATTGTGTTCAATAATACGAAAGTGATTCAGGCCCGTCTGCATTTCCGCAAGCCGACGGGTGGAGTAGTGGAGGTCTTTTGCCTTGAACCTGAGGCACCAAAGGACTATCAGCAGTCTTTCGCTTCGGAGCATGAGTGCGTCTGGACTTGCCTGGTGGGTAATAGCAAGAAGTGGAAGGAAGGGCCATTGTCACTGAGCGTTACTATGCCCGACGGCAGTGAGGTTACGTTGTATTGTGAACGAGCCAGTGAGCCAGGAGCTTCACAGCAGATCCGATTCTATTGGGGGGAGGAGCAGACTCCTTCCCAGAAAGTGAGCTTTGCCCAGCTTCTCGATGCAATGGGCGAGCTGCCTATTCCTCCCTATCTGAACCGTGAAACGGAAGAGAGCGATAAGACGACCTATCAGACTGTTTACAGCCGCATCAAAGGTTCGGTGGCTGCGCCAACGGCCGGCCTTCATTACACGCCAGAGGTGCTCGAAGCATTAAAGCAGAAAGACGTAGACCTTCAGTACCTTACGCTTCATGTCGGAGCAGGTACTTTCAAGCCGGTAAAGAGTGAGACCATTGAGGGCCATGACATGCACACGGAATTTATCTCTGTACCCAAGCAGGTCATTGAGAGCATTCTCAACTTCAAGCTGCGCTGTTCGGCAACAGTGCCAGGTACGCCACCCACATCACCCTTCCTTTTCGCTACGGGAACCACATCGGTTCGTACGCTTGAATCGCTCTATTATATTGGCGTAAAGCTCTCTGCAACGGCCGATTTCCAGTCGGTTCATTCGGAGGATCTTATCGTGCATCAGTGGGAACCCTACGACATCTCTTATAGCCTGTCTGTCGAGAATGCCTTGCAGCGCATCCTCGATTATCTTGAAGCTACGCATCAGGAGCAGCTCGTCACGGCTACGCAGATTCTCATTGCGCCAGGATTCCAGTATCGCATCATTGATGCCATTATCACTAATTTCCATATGCCGCAATCCACTTTGTTGCTTTTGGTTAGCGCACTGACCGACGGAGCAAGCCTTGAGGGCAGGAATTGGCATCGAATCTATCAATACGCCCTGGAACATGACTTCCGCTTTTTGAGTTATGGCGACTCTTCTTTGCTTTTCAGAAGAACGATTCGGTGATGGGAAAAAAGACAGAAAAAGTCCTTAAACCCATTGAACTCTCAAACCAAATAGTAAACTCTATTTGCCAAACTTTGTGTCAAAGCGGGAAAAAATGCAACAAAACACCTTTCACTTGCACAACATTATATAAATTGTATTATCTTTGCAACGTGAAATAAAAACTCACGAGAGATATTACATCCCTATATTCAAACAATTTAAATCTAAACAACAAAATGACAAAAGTAGCTATCAATGGTTTCGGTCGTATCGGCCGTCTCGCATTCCGTCAGATGTTCGAGGCTGAGGGTTATGAGGTAGTAGCAATCAACGACCTTACCTCTCCTAAGATGCTCGCTCACCTCCTCAAGTATGACACCGCTCAGGGTGGTTTCGCTGGCAAGTTCGGCGAGGGCAAGCACACCGTAGAGGCAACAGAGAACTCTATCATCGTTGACGGCAAGGAGATCAAGATCTCTGCTGAGAAGGACGCTGCTAACTGCCCATGGGCTGCTAACGACGTAGACGTAGTTCTCGAGTGCACCGGTTTCTATACCTCAAAGGAGAAGGCTTCTGCTCACCTCGCTGCTGGTGCTAAGAAGGTTGTTATCTCTGCTCCTGCTGGTAAGGACCTCCCAACCATCGTTTACAACGTTAACCACACCACCCTCACCGCTGAGGATAAGGTTATCTCTGCTGCTTCTTGCACCACCAACTGCTTGGCTCCAATGGCTGCAGCTCTCAACAACTATGCTGCTATCCAGTCAGGTATCATGAGCACCATCCACGCTTACACTGGTGATCAGATGATCCTCGACGGCCCACAGCGTAAGGGCGATCTCCGTCGTTCACGCGCAGGTGCTCAGAACATCGTTCCTAACTCAACTGGCGCTGCTAAGGCTATCGGCCTCGTAATTCCTGAGCTCAACGGTAAGCTCATCGGTTCTGCACAGCGTATCCCAACCCCAACTGGTTCAACTACTATTCTCGTAGCTGTAGTTAAGGGTAAGGACGTTACTAAGGAGGGCATCAACGCTGCTATGAAGGCTGCTCAGACTGAGTCTTACGGTTACACTGAGGACGAGATCGTATCTTCAGACATCATCGGTATGAAGTTCGGTTCACTCTTCGACGCTACCCAGACTATGGTTTCTAAGATCGACGAGGATACCTATCAGGTACAGGTTGTTTCTTGGTACGACAATGAGAACTCTTACACTTCTCAGATGGTTCGCACCATCAAGTACTTCTCTGAGATCTAATTTGATCAAAGATGTAAGTCTTGATTGAACAATCAATAAATTAAGGAGTATGACGTAGATATTCTTTTCTAAGTCATACTCCTTTTTTTGCGCTATTATATGAAGAAGAGATTATCTTTTCTCATCTTCCTCATCCTGCCCACATTGATATACAGTAGCTGCCAGGATGAAAGCTTTGGTTTTACCAAAGAAGATATCTATAGAAGTGCCTATGAGAGAAATTTTATAAACTTCTATGGTCCGATATCACCTTTAGAAACGTGGGATTTCTCACATTATAATAATATTAATAAACCAACACAAACGCGTTCTGCATTAACCTTTGGAGATGACTGGTACCATGTAGAAAAAGGAACGCAATCTTGGATAGACGAAATGCTTCATGAGGGAAGGAATAATTCCTCCCTGTTACGCTCTTTTGGATTCTATGTAGATCAGAATGCCTTTGAGATAATACCCCTTACCCAATCAGGAGCTGCTAATGTGGAATGGGAGCTTCATGCAAAGTTTGCTACACCGAATGGAATAAATGACGTATTGCTATGGAAAAAATCACAGGCAGATCAAATACAGGTCATGACACAGGAAATGGTCTGTCAGGATTGTTCCGGTTCTGGTGTCATTGCGGGCAAAGGTGAAGATGTTTGTAAGGAGTGTAATGGTAATAAGTACAGATTTGAAGGTAGCATAGCTGCCACCTGCCCTTTGTGCAATGGAACGAAAAAAGAGGTAGTCCAATGCGATTATTGTTATGGAAAAGGGTACTACCGCTATTGCAAGAATTGCAAAGGAGCTGGTAATATCTTCGATTATATCACAATCAAGTGGAAAGGGTGTGCCAGTTGTGGCGGATCAGGAGAGCTTTCTGTAAATTCAATTAATAGTGGCGGAACCTTGGTCAATGGTACGGGTTTGACCACTTGTACTAAATGTAAGGGCACAAAACGGATAGACCAGCTCTGCACGCAATGCTATGGCAAGCAGTTGTATCTATGTGACCGCTGCCAGGGAGATGGAATATGTAAGAGTTGTTCTTCTTGCCAGGGATCAGGTGTATTGGATAATACAAAATGGCGTGCATTGGACAAAAGTGAGAATACGGGACTGACTTCAGTGATTCGTTCAAAGCCTGTCCTCATAGACCCCGCGGCTCTCGATAAATGGGCGGAGCGAAACATTCTCTTTTTCTATATCAAGATTAATAAGGGAGTTTCAAGTTACGTGACAACGGGTACCTCCTTAACATCTGTCGAACAGAAGATGGTACTGCTGAAATGCCCACATCCTTCAAATATTGATCCAAACTATTCGGTATGGGTAGCAGGTTGTGAAGAAAGGAACCTTGGAACGGTTGATGCAGACTTTAATGACTTGACTTTCCTCATCGTTTGTCATAATTCAAATCCAAAGGTAGAGTATATTGGAGCTGATAGAAATTTCCCTTCTCTGATTGAAAAAAGATACATGATAGAGGATCTGGGCTCTGTCTCGGATTGGGATTTCAATGATGTAGTTTTAGATGTTGCAGAGTATTGCAACAACAAAGTATATTCTGACAAACTTGGAGACCTGGACCAATTGAGAAATACGTCGGTCATCATCAGGCATCTTTGCGGTACGATTCCTGTGCAAATCAAGGTCGGAAATACTACGCTCCCGAAGATCACTGATCCGACCAATCATGATCAGACTTTGAGAGAATTGGTTGAGAAATGCCTTAATTCCGTAGAGTATAAGGATGGCAAGCCAGGATGGGAACCCGCTTGGGCTACCAGTATAGAGGGATGGGATTCCTCTTCAAATAACATTACCGTCACCGTCTGGAAAGATGGCATGCGTAAAGATAGTTGGCACAGTGAATTCCCTGCCATGGGTACTGTCCCCTACATTTTCGCCACAGATGTAACTACTCCATGGACGGAAGAGGGTAAAAACTTTCCTTTCCCGTCTTCTAATAATTGAGTTAAGGATAGCTGAACTGAATGCCAGTCATCTTCTCAGTATGATCTGAATACAAAACAGCCTGAACCTTTTGCAATGAGGGGTTCAGGCTGTTCCGTTATCAGTCTTTATTCAGATTATCATCATCGGTATCTTCTGCGTCGCTCTCCAACTGAGGATGAGGATCAGGCTGGTGTCCCTCCATGTATTGGGTAGGCGATACGCCGTAGAGTTCCTTAAAGGCAGTGGCGAAGTTGTTAGGATTGGCAAAGCCGACCTTGTATGCAATCTCTGATACTGCCATCTTCTTTTGTGCGAGCAGTTCTGCAGCCTTGGTAAGACGTATGTTGCGGAAGTAATTTCGGGCAGACTGGTTGGTCAGCTCCTTAAGTTTGCGATAGAGGTGAACGCGGCTGAGACCTACCTCCTTGGCTATCATTTCAGAGGTGAGCGACGGATTGTCCAGGTTATCATTGATTACTTTGACGATACGTTCCAGCAGACGTTCATCCGGTGACTTGACTTCTGGTGTCTCGACCTGATCCGCAGGAACCTGATTGCCACTGAAGCTGTTACGCAGACTGTCATGACTCTTCAGCAGGTTCTGTATTGTCTTCTTGAGCACATCCACGTTGAATGGCTTTGTCAGGAAGGCATTGGCTCCGATATCCAGGCTGTTAAGTCGGTCTTCATCACTGGTACGGGCGGTCAGAAGGATGACAGGCAGGTGATTGAGGCGAACATTGCCGCGAATCTTCTGGCAGAGCTCCTCGCCATTCATCTCAGGCATCATAAGATCACTCAATATGAGATGGAAATTACCGGTCAATATGGCTTCATAAGCCTGCTTGCCATTAGGGAAGCCGCTCACCTTATAATAAGGAGTCAGTTCAGAGATGATGTATCGGCGTATCTCTTCATCATCCTCTACTACGGCTATATGCTTGCGTGATGAAGGAGCAGCACTCTCTACAGGTTCTGGTTCAGCAGGAGCTATTTCGGCCATTGACTGAAGTACGAATGATGAAGGCGCAGGTGCCTGATACATTCCTTTCTGTTCTGTTGGTTCAGTAGAGATCTCCTCTTTGGTATAAGCGCTTTCACCCTGTGGCAGGCTGACAATGAATGTGGTACCCTGACCCTTTGGATTGTCTTCCACCTGAATGGTACCGTGATGGAGAGTAACCAGTGAGTTGACAAGGTTCAGTCCGATGCCAGTACCTACAGCATGTGAGATGTCATTACGTACCTGATAGAATCGCTCGAAGATATGAGCACGTTCCTGAACCGGAATACCAATACCGGTATCCGTTACGAAGATCTTAATGCTACCTTCTGGGAATTGCTTGCTAACGCTGCCCTCACAAATGGCTACCTCAATCTCTCCACCCTCTGGTGTATATTTGAGCGCATTAGAGAGGAGGTTGATCAGAATCTTCTCAAAGCAGGTGGTGTCAAGAAGTATTGAGGTCTGGTCAGAGAGTTCGCTTTCGATGCTGAGCTGTATCTTGCGAGCTTCCGCCATATCTGACACCGTGGAGCAGAGATCCTTCACATGAGGCACAATTTGTACAGGATGACAGAGGATGTTCATCTGTGCGGCATCAATCTTACGGAGATCCATCAGCTCATTGATGAGGGTGAGGATACGATTGGCATTGCGCTCTATCAGATGATAAGAATGCTGACGTTGAGGATCCGTATCGTTGGAGATAAGTTTCTGCAGCGGCGTAAGGATGAGGGTCATAGGCGTGCGGAACTCATGGGAAATGTTCATGAAGAACTGCAGCTTTGCCTCATTGATAGCTTCATGCTGATGGTGTTCACGCAGACGGCGTCTGGTCTGCAGTCGGCGCCAGAAGAGCAGTGCGCTCAATCCGATAAGCGCCAGTAAGATGCTCGCCCAGATAGTCCTTGCCCACCATGTACTGTACCAAGGGTAGGCAATGTCAATCTTGGAGGTTACAACCTCCGAACCTACACCGTCAAGAACTGCCTGATAACGGAATTCATGCAACCCGGATGACATGTGGCTGAATGAAACTCGGTTCAGTCCTGGAGGAAGTGTCTGCCAGCGGTCGCCGTCCATCGAGTAACGGAAGATGACACGGCTGGTGAGCATGATAGGACGGGTGGCAAGCTCGATGGTGAAGGCATGGCTGTCATCTGTGAGCTGATAGGTGCCAGTAGCATCCGGATGGATGGTTAGCTGATCCGAACGGCAGTCAACAATACGTACCACATATTGTTGGGTCTGCTGATAAATGCTCAAAGGCTTGAACCAGGTGATACCGTTAGTTCCACCAAACCAAAGAGTGCCATCCTGATCACGCATGGCTGCATTCTTATAGAATTCGTTACCTTGCAGACCATCTCGAATCGTATAGTTGGTGACTTGTGACTGATTGATGTTGAGTTTGGAGAGTCCCGAGTTGCTACTCATCCAGATGTTGCCCTCATTGTCAATCAGTGAGGCGTATAGGTTGTCGTTAGGAAGACCCTCCTCGGTCGTATATCGGCGATGAATATGCGTCTCGCAGTCATAGACTATCAGTCCTTGATTGGTACAGAGTGCGAGTTTGTCGCCGGAGAAGCGCGTAATGCTGTAGATGATGTAGTCCGGAAATGTCTGTTCGGTAGTCAGACTATCGCCATTGATTGAGATGGTGTTCAGACCGTTGTATGATCCAACGTAAATCTTATCCTTCTCCGGATCATATTCAAGTGCACATGACCAGCGGCATTCATTGTTGGTAGTGAGTACCTGACGGAATTCCTTGGCTGCTTCATTGTATCGCAGTAAGCCGAGTCCCATAGTGGCTGCCCAGATAGTTCCATGCTTGTCTTCAACAAATGAATATACGTTGGCAGAGAATCCGTCCTGTCCTGCAATCGGAAGATACTGGCAGTGACCTGTCTTGAGGTCAACTATACCACCGCCCTGGCTATAGGATCCGAACCATACACGATTGCGAGAGTCCTCAAAGATACTCATGAACGAATGAGGCACCGAATTGGGTTGCATGGTGTATGGATAGTGTACCAGCGTCTGTCCCATTTGGTTGATGCCGTAAAGTCCACCGTTGTCAGTGGCAACCCAGATTGTGCCATCGTGCAGGCGAAGCATAGAGGTTACGCAGCGGTCGCCAATACAATTGTAGCGAACAGATTTCGGACCAAAATAGCGGAACTGAAGAGGATTGCGAGCCATTTCGAATACACCCTTCTGATAAAGCGCCATCCAGACCTCACCGTTCTTGGAGATACTTATGGAGTGAACTTTTTGTGTTGCTGCATCGATGCGGGCATCGTCATAGATAAAATTCGTAATCTGACCCGTCTGGCAGTCAAGTACCTTGGCACCGTCACCATCTGTGCCTACATACATCTGATGAGTGCCAGGCACTATGCAGAAGTCGCGCACGGCAAAATTCTGATTAGGCTGGGTGATGAGTTCGAAGTCATTCTTATGTTTGTCATACTGATAGATGCCACTGCCGCTACCTCCGGCAAAAATATTGCCGTCTGGATCACATACAAGTGTCTCAAAGAGAAGACGCTGACCGTTTGGGCGTATTGGTGCCAGATTACCCTTGGTATCCAGGCGGTACAGATCCTCATTTTCTTGTACTACCCAGATGTTTCCCTCCTTATCTTCTATCGAACGATGGGTGAACTGTACCTGATCCGTATAGGGATTTGCCAGCACAAGGAAATCGCCGCGCTCATCAACGCGGATGGTGAAAGTCTTATTTCCTGATACAAAAAAGTCTCCGTTGTGAAGGATGGAGATATGATTGACGTTTCCTTCGTTGACTCTGATGGCAGGATTAGTCAGCACCGGACTGAAGTCGTCCGTAGCAGGTCTATACACTTGCACTCCGGAAAGCGAGCCTATCAGTAAATGACCTTTGTCGTCAGCACATAGGGTGCGGACAAAGTTGTTAGCCAACGAATTCTTGTTGCCAGATTCGTGCCGATAAGTCTTGAATCGTGAGCCGTCAAAACGGCACAAACCATCCTCCGTGGCGACCCATATCATTTCATCCGGACCTTCCTCCACGTCATTGATAAGACTGTTTGGCAGTTCGCTGTCTGATGTGAAGAGTCGGTTGAACTGGGCAAATGCACACTGAATAGAACAACAAAATAAAAGAGTTAAAAACGTCAGTATTCGCATGGGTTAGATATACAAAAGAGTTCGATAACAAATTTTTTAAGATAATTCTAGTCCGAATGTGTTAATCAGGGCGGTAACGGTCTCTGGGTGAGACTTGCGGATCTCCTCAAGCTTCTCACGTGGCGTAAAGGCTCGCCGTATGCCTTGCACCTCATTCACCTCATATTCTATGGTGATATGAGAGTTGCGCAGCTGTGTCTTGAGGAAGGAGAGGATTCGATCCTGATTGGATGCAATGCGTTGCTTCTGTTCCTCATTCGGAACAATCAGCAGAACTTGCGTTCTTCCCTGAAGCTCTACCTGGCTGGTATGCATGGCTGTAGCTAACAGCTTTTCAGCAGGGATGGACTGAATGAAAGTATTCCATGTGCGCCGAAGCGCGGAGTCATCAAACGCATCATTCTGTTCCTGGACTGGCTGAACGGCAGCAGGAGTGGCAGATGGACTACTTGTAGAAAGTCCTCGAAGGGAGGGCATCATAGTGCGGCCCATATTTGCAGTGCGTGACTGCAGAACTGGCTGTGTGCCGGCTGGACGTTGCTGTACAGGTGCGGGCTGCGCTGCTGCAGGAGCCTGAACTGGTTGGGTTGCCACAGGACGCGCCATAGGTTGTGCTGCAGGCTGTGCTACAGTTCGTGGCTGTTGTACGGCAGGTGCAGTCTGAGGTTGTTGCTGCACAATCTGAGGTTGCTGTGCTGCTGGCGCATTGACCGGCTGCATGGCTGCACGCTGGGGTTGTGCTGGTTGTGCTACAGGATAGAGCAACTGACAGATGCGCACAATGGCGAGCTCAACGGAGAGGCGTTTGTTGCGTGACTGGCGATAATTAAAGTCGCAGTCATTGGCTATCATGACAGCATTGTAGAGGAAGTAAGGTTTGCACATGGCTGCCTGCTGCGCGTAGCGTTGGGCAACTTCTTGTCCCGCTTCAATGAGCTGAATCGTGGCAGGATCGAGGCTAACCATCAGATCTCGCAAATGGCTTGCCCAGCCTCCGATGAAGTATTGTGGATCAAAACCGCGTCGTATCACCTGGTCAAGCATCATCAGCGCAGCTGGAACGTTACCTTGCAGTGCGGCATCAGTCAGGCGGAAGAAGAGCTCGTAGTCAAGGATATTAAGATTGTCAATTGTCTGCTGATAGGTGACGTTGCCTCCTGTAAAAGAGACAATCTGGTCAAATACAGAGAGTGCATCACGCATACCGCCATCAGCCTTGCGTGCTATGACCTGCAGTGCCTGCTGTTCAGCCTTTACCCCCTCTTGGTCGGCAATATAACGGAGCTGGTCAACAATATCTTGCGCAGAGATGCGCTGGAAGTCGTATGTCTGGCAGCGGCTCAAAATAGTAGGGAGTATCTTCTGCTTCTCCGTGGTACACATCACGAATATAGCATGCTTGGGTGGCTCCTCAAGGGTCTTGAGGAAGGCGTTGAATGCCTGTGAGGACAGCATGTGTACCTCATCGATGATGAAGACTTTGTATTTGCCTATCTGGGGAGGAATTTGTACCTGATCAATCAGCTCGCGAATGTTGTCAACGGAATTGTTGGATGCAGCATCCAGCTCATACACGTTGTACGAGCGCTGCTCGCTCATTGCCAGACAACTCTCACACGCATTACAGGCTTCACCTTCAGAAGTCCGGTGCTCACAGTTGATGGTCTTGGCAAAGATACGGGCGCAGGTGGTCTTGCCTACGCCGCGCGGACCGCAGAAGAGGTAGGCATGAGCCAGTTTGCCGCTCGCGATAGCGTTCTTGAGCGTCTGCACCAATGCCTTTTGTCCCACTACGGTATTGAACGTCGAAGGACGGTACTTGCGAGCCGATACGATATAATCTGCCATGGACCTTTTAGTGTTAGTTTTTTATTTACGGTGCAAATATACATAAAAAATCGAAACAGCGGACATGTTTTCTGCTTTTTTTTACTCTTTTACACAATATTTTAAAACAAAAAGCGCTCCAAAAGCCTTTTCGGGACTCTGGAGCGCATGTATCTGTATAGCGGATAGCTTACTTCTGTAAGCCATTGTTGGCAATCAGCCATTCTGCAATCTGTACAGCATTCAGTGCTGCACCCTTCTTAATCTGGTCACCAACCAGCCAGAAGGTCAAGCCGTTGTCATTAGCAAGATCCTTACGTACACGACCTACATAGACATCATCCTTGCCAGCCAGGAAGAGTGGCATAGGATAAACCTTGTTTGCAGGGTCGTCCATGAGCTGTACGCCCTCGCCCTTGCGGATAGCCTCCTGGAAAGCCTCTACGCTGACAGGCTCCTCTGTCTCAACCCACACAGCTTCAGAGTGGCTGCGGAGTGAAGGAACACGTACACACATGGCTGAACATGCTGCATCAGTGTGCATGATCTTGCGTGTCTCGTTGAACATCTTCATCTCCTCCTTGGTGTAGCCATTGTCTGTGAATACGTCAATCTGTGGGATGACATTGTATGCGAGCTGGTAAGCAAATTTTTCAACGGTAACAGGCTCACCGTTAAGTACCTGACGATATTGGGTTTCCAGTTCCTTCATGGCAACAGCGCCTGCGCCAGAAGCAGCCTGATAAGAGGCAATATGAATGCGCTTGATGTGGCTGATCTGCTCAAGGCACTGCAGTACTACAACCATCATTATTGTGGTGCAGTTAGGATTGGCAATGATACCACGAGGACGCACCAGAGCGTCAGCCGCGTTGCACTCAGGTACTACGAGCGGAACGTCAGGATCCATACGGAAAGCTGAAGAGTTGTCAATCATGACAGCTCCGTACTTGGTGATGTCGGCAGCGAACTCCTTTGAGGTACCGCCACCTGCTGAAGTGAAGGCAATGTCCACACCGCGGAAGTCCTCTGGGTTGTGGGTGAGCTCCTTGACTACAATGTCCTTGCCTCGGAAATTATAAGTGCGGCCCGCACTGCGTGAGGAACCGAAGAGTAGAAGCTCGTCAATAGGGAAGTTACGCTCAGCGAGTACCTGAAGGAACTCCTGGCCGACAGCGCCACTGGCGCCAACAATAGCTACTTTCATTGATTTCTTATTATTATTCATTTGAATGGGGTGCAAAGGTAGGCAAAAAAGTGGTTATTTGCACCTTAACGTGCATAAAAAAATATCAGAATGTATGAAAATCGGGATTTTTTCCTTTTATTGCTATGCGGATTTGCTCAAAATGGAAAAAATATCTATCTTTGCGACCGCTATTAAAAAATGCAGGAACATAGATAAAAGACAATGAACAGCGTAACACAACAGGAAAGAGAGATGCAGCAGCGAGAAGCACTGCTGCTGGGCGATGAAGCAATGGAACGCCTTCATGCCATGCGTGTAATCGTCTTTGGCGTAGGCGGCGTAGGCAGCTGGTGCGCTGAGGCACTGGTGCGTTCTGGTATCCGGCGGATAACTATAGTAGATTCAGATACAGTCTGCATTACCAACTGTAATCGTCAGCTGATGGCTTTGCCTGCCAATATCGGTCGCGTGAAGGTTGAGGCAATGAAAGAACGTCTTTTGGCACTCAATCCTGACTGCGAAGTGACGGCGCTGGCACAGCGCTATACGCCCGAAAGTGCGGAGAGTTTCAGGTTGGAGCAATATGATGCAGTGGTCGATGCCATTGACAGCCTGGAATGCAAGGCTCATCTCATCCTTCATGCTACCCGCATCAGCAAGGCGCTTGATCGCGGCGAACTGAAGGGCGAAGGTTTGGCTCGAAAGCTTACGTTGGTCAGTTCGATGGGTGCGGCGCTGAGGCTTGACCCATTCAGTGTGCGTCAGAGCGAATTCTGGAATATTCAGGGCGACGCTTTGGCTCGTGCTTTGCGCAATAAATTCAAGAAGTGCGACCAGTATCCTGCCAAAAAGTTCCGCTGTGTGTATAGCATCGAGCCCGCCATGAAAAATCTGGGCGACCAGCATCCAGTAGAGGTGCTGGAGGGGCAGAAGCGTGCTCAAATCAACGGATCGGTGGTGCAGATTACTGCAGTATTCGGCATGGCAATTGCCTCGATTATCATCAATGAAGTTCTACAACGGTGATGCCTGTACCACCAAACTGGACATGCTCGTCATGATAGTCAGCAACGCCTGGCACGGTGCCGAGATACTGACGGATCGCCATGCGCAGCGCTCCCGTTCCTGTACCATGAAGGATGCGTACCTGTCCCATTGAGAGCAATACCGCATCATCAATGAAATACATTACAGCCTGTAAAGCTTCGTCTGCTCTCATGCCTCGCACGTCAATCTCCTGCTTAAAGTTCTTGCGTCGCTCGCTCATCATATCAATGGCTCCCTTGCCGATGGTATCAGCCAGATGGGAAGATACGGTGGTGGCAGCATCTCGCTTCGCCTGATTGCGTGATACGGCTTCAAGACGGCTCATGTCCACAAAGCTTTTTATCAGGCCGAATGATACCTGACACTGTCTGCCACAGATGGCAAGGACTTCTCCCGTGGTCTGTTGTCCTTTCAGACGGACAAAGGATCCTACAGTGATGGCTCCTTCCGTCTGCGCAGCATTTGCCGTTTGGGTGCTGGAGCCTTTAGCATTTTCTCTGCCATTTAATGGAGTTTTTGCCTCCGCTTCTTCCTGATGAACAGGTTTCTGCGTTTTCTCCTTGAACTTTTCATGTTCGGCACGGATCTTTCGTGTTGCCTCTTTCTCTGCCTTTGCTTCCTTAATGTCCTTGATGGTTTTCTCGATGCGAGCATTGGCCTGTTGCAGGAGAGTTGAAGCCTCATCGCGTGCCTTTTCAAGCACCTCCTGACGCTTCTGTTTCAGTTCACGGGTCGTCTCGTCATACTCCTGCGTCTTTTGCTCCAGTTCCTTCTCCTGCTGATGTACCTTCTGACGCTTCTGCTCCCAATATCGCTTGTCGCGGCTGATATCCTGCAGATACTTATCCATATTGACATAATCACTGCCCACGATGCGCTTGGCCTCCTCAATCACATCGTTGGGCAGACCTATTTTATGTGCAATCTCAAGGGCAAAGGATGATCCCGGACGTCCAATCTCCAGACGGAACAGTGGTTTCATGCCGCCTCGGTCATAGAGCATGGCTCCGTTGATGATACCAGGAGTCTCGTCAGCAAAAAGTTTCAGGTTGGTGAAGTGGGTCGTGATCACACCGTTGACCTGCTGGTTGTTGAGCTTGCCCAGCAGAGCTTGCGCAATGGCGCCACCAATTTGTGGCTCGGTTCCAGAACCAAACTCATCAATCAGGACAAGCGTGCCGTTAGATCCGGTAAATCCTGCATGCGGACGGCGGTAACCATTACAGTTGCGTACAAAGAACTTCATGTTCTGCAGATGGCTGGAGTAGGTTGACAGGTCGTTGTCAATACTCTGTTCATCACCGATATCCACAAAGATATGATCAAAGATGCCGCACTGCGAATTCTCACGCATCGGCACAGCCAGTCCGTGCTGTAGCATGTATTGCACCAGTCCGAGTGTCTCCAGGCAGACCGATTTGCCGCCCGCATTCGGACCAGAAATGAGCACGATGCGCTGCTTTTTATGGTCAAGTAAGATGTCAAGCGGTACCACAACCTTTGGCCGTGGTATATCAAGCTCCACCCCATTCTCATCAAGTACCGGTTTGTGATGGGCGCGGTACTGTTTTTCCCAGTCAGAAGGGATGGCAAAACCTCCCTCGCCATTCGAGTAGATTCCCAGTCGCTCATTGTGCTTTTTGTACCTTATATATAATAAAGGGTGGCGAGCCTGTACCCAGTCGGTAATATTCTGGTCCGAGAGAGTTGGCACAATGCCCTCAATGCTTTGTGCAAAACGTACCTTTGCCCGGAGGAAATCAATCTCTCCCAGAAAATCATAGCCCGCCAGCATGGAATCTACTTCCGGTCGGATCTGGTCAGAGATAGCGGTCAGGATTCGGATAATCTCCTGGCGCTCCTCGCCCTCAAGTTCACGGATGCGATTGTTGGCTTCTACTACTTCTGCTGGCTCTACATAGAGCGTCTTTCCTGTGGCAGACTCATCATGGACTATACCCTTCAGCTTACGTTTGCTTGATGGTGGGATAGGGATGACAAGACGTCCGTCACGCATCGTGGGCGTAGTTTCTTTATCAACAAATCCCTCTGCTTGAGCGTTACGCAGGATGCTGTTGAGCAGACGTCCGATGCTGGAAAGGTTTCGCGCCATCTCGTGACGGATTTCCGCCAGGGCAGGGGAGGCGTTATCTTTGATCTCACCAGTAGGGGTAAGCGTCTGGTCAATCTTGCGGATGATGTCAGGGAAGGTTACTACGTCAGCTGCCAATGCCTGAAGCAGTGGAAACTGAGCAGAGAAACTGATGTTTGCCGAACCACCCAATCCGTCATCTATGCGGAACTCCTGTCCTTCACGCGGATTGAGATAACGCACCAGCGCTTCGATTGTGCGGAGAGAACGCAGCAGATCGAAGAGCTCTTCTGTCTCCATAAACGTGCCGGCAAGGCGCACGCGTTTGAGAGCTGTGGTCAGATCGAAGAAACTGTCAGTGGGCAGAGGCTGTGATGCGCGTTCCATGAGAATCTTCATCTCTGACAGCAGGCTCAACTGATGCTGCAGAGCTCTGCGGTCAGTCATAAACTGCATATCGTCAACACGCCGGGCACCCAGTGCGCATAGGGTACTCTGCCTTACCAGATTGCGAATCTTGTCAAATCCGAGTTTTTCTTCGAAGTTGTGTGGGTAAATCATATAATGAATTCAACGATGCAAAAAACTCTGCAAAGATAGCGAGTATCAGCGAAAACTCCAAATTCTTACTCTGTTTTTTTGTTAAAGTGAAGAAAAGGCACTATCTTTGCCCCATGAAAATTGCTATTATAGGTGCTGGCGCCGCCGGTTGTTTCTGCGCCATTCAGCTGAAAAGGGCATTGAAGGATGCCACTGTGGAGGTACTGGAAGCGGCACATAAACCGCTGATGAAGGTGGCTGTTACGGGCGGTGGCCGTTGCAACCTGACCAATACCTTCCGTGATGTCAGAAGCCTGCAGCAGGTCTATCCTCGTGGGCATAAGCTGATGCAGCGCCTGTTTCATCAGTTCGACCACGAACGACTGATGGCATGGTTTGAGTCAGAAGGAGTGCGTCTGACCGTTCAGCCAGACCAGTGCGTCTTCCCAGTCAGCCAGGATGCCATGCAGATTGTGCATACACTTCTTCATGCCATGGAGCGTGAAAGCGTAATTCTTGCTTGCGGTCAGCGGGTCCAAGAGATCTGTCCTGATCCTGCTTCAGGTAGTGGCTATCTGGTGAAGACCGAACAGCGGCAGAGCCGTTACGATGCCGTTGTGGTCACAGCAGGAGGTCAGCCGAAGCTCTCTGGTTTGGATTTCCTTCAGCCGCTGTCGCTCCATCTGGAGGCACCCGTTCCCTCTCTCTTCACCTTTAAGATTGTTAGTCCCATTACGGAACTGATGGGTGTGGTAGTAGAGAATACGGTAGTCTCGCTTGCAGGCACAAAGATGAAAGCTTCAGGTCCGCTGCTTATCACCCATTGGGGAATGTCCGGACCCGCTATTCTCAAATTGTCAAGCCATGCCGCCCGTCATCTTTCCGAGCAGCAATACCGCGGGCAGCTCATCATAAATTGGTTGGGCGATAGAAGTGAAGAGGAGGTGAGGAGCGAACTGGAAGATCTGTTGGAGCACAATCCGCAGAAGCAGATTGGTACCCTGCACTTGTCGTCACGCCAGGCGCTGAAGAGCGGCGCAGTCTCACCCATTACTACTCGCCTTTGGCACTTTCTGCTCAACGCGAGCGGCATTGCTCCTGAACGTCGTTGCGCGGAGGTGGGACACAAGCAGCTCAACCGGCTTGTCACTTCGCTGACCGCTAATGTTTATGGCATTACGGGACAAAGTCGGTTCAAGGAGGAGTTCGTTACCTGTGGAGGAGTAGCGCTTGATAATGTCAATCCCAACACATTGGAGTGCCGACAGCATCCTGGTCTTTACCTTGCGGGTGAAGTGCTTGACGTAGATGCTGTGACGGGAGGATTTAATCTTCAGGCAGCATGGACCATGGGTTACTGTGTGGCGGCTGCTATTGCGCAAAAAAGTGTGTAATCGTGGGAAGTGCATTCCGCGAAATGATATGTAGAGTTTGCTTTGCACGCATTTTTATGCAAAGTGCATGGTTTTTTGTTTGCATGGCGTTCCACCATCTATTAAAAAGATGTATCTTTGCGCTGCAAGAATGTGCAATTTCTGTAGTCAGACAGATTATTTCACCAATTTGAAAAACAATAATTATAAACTAATACAACACTTACCATGTTCAAAAGTTTCCAGGGAGCACACGTAATTGACTCCTACCACAAGAACAAGGCGAAGAAGCGTTTCAAGATGGATGCTTATATCAAAGCCATCATCGCTGCAATCGTTTCAATCATCATCGCCTGCCTTCCAACCGAATCACTCGGTATTGCCAATCTTGATGCAGTACAGCAGCGAGTAATCGCCATCTTCGTCTTTGCCGCTGTCATGTGGCTGACAGAGGCTATCCCATCTTGGTGTACATCCGTACTTATCATCGTGGTGATGCTGTTTACCATCTCAAACAACTGTCTGACTCCGTTTGCAGGCGTTGAGGGCGCAACCTATGTCCCTTACAAGAGCATCATGGCTTGTTTCGCTGATCCTACCATCCTCCTCTTCATCGGTGGTTTCGTATTGGCTATCGGTATGACCAAGACCAAGCTTGACGTCGTATTGGCAAAGAAGCTTCTTGCTCCTTTCGGCACTAAGCCAGCTACTGTTCTCATGGGCTTCATCATGGTTACTGCACTGTTCTCAGCTTTCGTTTCTAACACCGCTACCGCAGCTATGATGCTTGCCTTCCTGGCTCCTGTACTCCGTGCCATGCCTGATGGTTCGAAGGATCGCGTGGCTTTGGCTATGGCTATTCCTATCGGTGCAAACATCGGTGGTATCGCTACTCCTATCGGTACCCCTCCTAATACCATCGTACTCGGTTATATGAATGAGACTCTCGGCATGAGCGTAGGCTTCGGCGAGTGGATGCTCAAGATGGTGCCTTTCGTAATCATTCTGCTCGTTGCTGCTTGGGGACTTCTGCGTTTCATGTTCCCATTCCAGCAGAAGGAGATCAAGCTGCAGATTGAAGGCGAGTTTGAGCCAACTGCACAGACTCACATCGTGATCTGGACCTTCGTTGTCACCATCTTCCTCTGGTGCTTTGCCAGTGTTGACTTCTCTTCAATCGGTCTGCCACAGGTTGCATGGAACCTCGGTTTGAATTCAAACATTACCGCACTTCTTCCTGTAGCAATCTTCTGTGTGACTGGCGTGTTCACCAAGCATGACCTTGAGGAGATCAACTGGTCAGTACTCTGGATGGTTGCCGGTGGTTTCGCTCTCGGCGTAGCTCTTAATACTACCAAGCTCTCAAGCGTATTGGTTGATGCTATCCCATTCGCTGAGTGGAGTCCACTGCTCGTAATGGTTATCTCTGGTCTCGTATGCTTCGGTTTCTCTAACTTCATCAGCCACTCTGCTGCTGCTTCACTCCTTACCCCAGTACTCGGTGTAGTTGCTGGCGCCATGGCAACTGCAGGCAAGCTTGATCAGGGCGGTGTAGCACAGATGCTCATCGGCGTAGCTATCGCAGCTTCAGTTTCAATGATTCTGCCTATCTCTACTCCTCCAAATGCCATCGCTCACTCTACTGGCTTTATTCAGCAGAAGGATATGATGACCGTAGGTATCATCGTTGGTATCCTTGGCCTCGTTATCGGTTATAGCTGGATGTTCCTCGTATTCTAAGTATTGAAAAATCTTAAGATTCCTAATATGAAAAAGGGTTTTGCCTTTGGTGCTATGTTGGCTTTAGCGCTGCCTCTGATGGCTGCTGAGCCTGCGTCGAATGAGATGAATTATAGCCGCACGGAGACTGGTTTTGTCTCTGCCCCTAAGTTCGGAGGTTATGTCATTGGTCGCTATCAGTACAGTGACAAGGATGCCTCAAAGGGTGGTGCTGGTTTCAATCAGCGTCTGATCCGTTTCTATGTGGATGGCACTATCCTCAAGGACTTTGCTTATCGCATCCAGATTCAGACCAACAATGACGGCTTCCACATGAAGGATTTCTTCGTGGAGTGGCGCAAGTATAAGTTCGCTCAGGTCAAGGTGGGTCAGTTCAAGCGCGCTTTCGGTTTTGAGAATCCAATGAATCCATGGGATATCTCTACCGGCGACTATTCGCTCATGACCAAGCTGCTCACAGGTCATAACGACTATCTCGGCGCTGACATCAAGGGCAGTACTAATGGCGGACGTGACCTCGGCATTCAGGTGCAGGGTGATTTTATGCCAGTAGGCGCTGATAACCATAACCTCTTCCATTATCAGGTCATGGTGTCAAATGGTACGGGTATCAACTGCAATGATAATGACGGCAAGAAGGATATCACGGCTACCCTTCAGGTTCAGCCAGTCAAGGGTCTTTATCTTGGTGTCTTCGGTTGGAAGGGTACATATAATGCTACGGTCAATGGCGTACTTGACAACCACAGCCGTAACCGCTACGCTTTCGGTGCCAAGTATGACAAGGATGGTTATACTTTCCGTTCGGAGTATGCACATGGTCAGTCCGACCTCGGTATGGCTGATGCCTGGTATGTAGTAGCAGGTGCTCCAGTCAATGATTGGTTCAGAGTTTCTGCCCAGTATCAGACAGCTCGTGTAGGCAAGGCATGGAATCATGCTCAATGTATGTATTCTGTCATTCCAGAGTTCCAGCTTCACAAGAACCTCAAGTTGCAGGTACAGTATAACTTCAATGACAATCGTTACGGTGCAGACAAGCACTTCAACGAGCTCTGGGTGGAGACCTATTTCAGATTCTAAAGATAATCCCACGAGTTATCTCCTCTTTGCCTCTGGTTGAGACATTAGAAGAATATTAGACAGTGAATAGATTTTGCAGTTAGTACCTTATCGGCAAAGTCTATTCACTTTCTCATTTGAATATCATTGTCAATCTTGGCATTCTTGCACTCTTCAAATACTATAATTTCTTCACAGACAGTATTTCTGAAGTCCTGACAGGACTAGGCATCGGTGTAAGCTTCTCGGCTTTTACCGCAATTTGAGGCTAAACGAACATTCAGCAATGAGCAGGCGACACTGGGCTGCAGTATGATGCTCAGGAGATACTCAGCATCGTGTACGAAAATCAATAATATGGAAAAACTCTGGAACAGAAACTACCTAAGGGCATGGGGTGCAAACTTCACGCTCTTCTTCTCGTTTATGCTGGTTGTTCCTTTGCTGCCCATCTATCTGCAAGAGGAATTCGGTGCCAGTAAGGATGTGATCGGCACGGTATTGAGTGGATATACAGCCGTGGCTTTGCTTACACGAGCCAGTAGCGGATATCTGGTTGATACTTTCCCCCGCAAGCAGATTCTGGTATTGGGATTCGTCCTGCTCACGGCATTCTTCGTGGGTTATATCGTGGCTGGGTCATTACTTATGTTTGCCGTAGTCAGGACCCTTCACGGCTTTCCCTTTGGTATCAGTACAGTAGCCAACAGCACGGTAGCCATTGATGTGCTGCCTGCCTCACGGCGTGCAGAGGGAATTGGCTACTATGGATTATCCAACAACGTAGCTACAGCCATCTCGCCTACCATCGGACTCTGGCTCTATGATACGTTCCATAACTTTGACATTCTCTTCGGTACCTCCATGGCGATGGCACTCCTGGGAGTATGGTGTGTATATACAATTCGCGTGGATACAACCCCCATCAACCCGCACTCGGCTCACAACTCATGCTCCACCGATACTATACACTCCCTTCCCCCTATAAGGGGGCAAGGGGATGGGGATGGAGGCTTCCTCTCCCGTCTTTATCTCCTGCCAGCATGGAGCGAAGGACTGGCTATTGCCTGCTATTCCTTCGCGTATGGCGTGGTGAGCACCTACGTAGCCATCTACGGACGTGAGGAACTGGGTATAGCTGGAGGTTCAGGCCTGTTTTTTGCGCTGTTGGCATCAGGACTTATCTTATCCCGTCTGGTAGGAAGCCGCACGCTACGCAGAGGCAAGATAGTACGCAATGCCTCCATCGGATCCTTCATCAGTTGTCTGGGTTATCTGCTTTTTGCATTACTTCACAATGAGATCGGTTATTATGGCGCCGCCTTGTTGATAGGTCTGGGCAACGGACATCTCTGGCCTGCGTTCCAGACCATGTTTATCAATCTCGGCCCCGTCAGCAAGCGTGGTACAGCCAACGCCTCACTGCTTACCTCCTGGGATCTGGGCGTCGGCATCGGAGTCATCAGCGGAGGTGTCTTTATCGAACACCTTGGTTATCATTCCGCCTTCTGGAGTGCATGGATAATTGAAGTGCTGGGCGTACTATTCTATTTCATCCATGTACGTAACAGTTATTTGAAGCACAAGCTCCGATAGGGGATCACTTCTGTTCGGCAGAAGCAGCGTCTTTCTTCTCCTTTGATTCAGGAGCCTCCTCCTTCAGCACGTTTTCTCCCTCCTTTATACCATCCTTAAAGCTCTTGACACCAGCGCCTAAGCCACGCATCAGCTCAGGAATCTTCTTGCCGCCGAAGAGGAGCAGTGCAACTAGAGCAATGAGAACAAGTTCGGTGGTTCCGATCATGCCGAGAAAGGGAATCTGAAGAAAAGTCATATTGATTGAAATCTAAAAATTAATATTCTTTTGGGAGTAATCTGCCGTCTGTACTTCAAACTCATTTGGCACAAGCAAATAACAAATACAGACTATCTTGGTGCAAATATATAGAATTATTGTTTAAGTTGTGCCAAAACTCATCCATTTTTTGTAAATTTGCATTGATTTTCACAAAAAAGAATACAAATAATGTCAAATCTTAAGTCTGCCTCACCGAATTATCAGACCCTGACTCTGCCCAGTGGACTCCGCGTCGTATATCGTTATCAGGAGTCACCGGTCAGCTATTGTGGATTCATGATGGATTGCGGAACACGCAACGAAATCAACCCGTCGCGCTTCGGCTTGGCACATTTTATCGAGCATATCCTCTTCAAAGGAACCAGCCATCGTGACTCCTGGCATATCAATAACCGCATGGAGAGTGTGGGAGGCGAACTCAATGCCTTTACTACGAAGGAAGAGACCACCTTTTATAGCGTTTTCCTCAACCAGCACTATGAGCGAGCCATTGAGCTGCTGTGTGACCTGGTATGCAATCCTACGGCTCCCGAGCGGGAACTTCTCAAGGAACAGGAGGTAGTCATTGACGAAATCATGTCCTATCGGGACACCCCCTCCGAACTGATATTTGACGAATTTGAGAATCGCCTGTTCGCTGGTCATCCTCTGGGACACAACATCTTGGGCAGTGAGGATACGGTGCGGACGTTCCATAGCGAAGATTGCCTGCAGTTCATCCATGAGAACTATACGCCACAGAATGCCATATTCTTCTTTCAGGGCAAAGAGGAGTTTGAGCGGGTAGTGCGGAAGCTGGAGAAGTGGTATCACCCCAATCAGAAAATAGGAGAGGAGGGCAGTCAGACTGCCGCTGAGGCTACACCGCTGTTAACGTTTGACGCCGACGAGGGCGGCATACACACTCCCTTCATCCTTTCAGAGGGACATCATCAGTCGCACGTCCTGCTCGGAGCCACCACTTATCCCATCGGGCATCCAGATGCTGCCGCATTGGCGCTCATCAATAATATATTAGGCGGACCGGGAATGAATAGCCGACTGAACCTTTCCCTGCGTGAACGCCGGGGCTTGGTCTATAATGTGGAGAGCAACCTGACCAGCTATACAGACGCAGGATACTTCAGTATCTACTTTGGCTGTGATCATGATGATGTGAAGCGTTGCCTCCGTCTCTGCCAGCAGGAGATAGAACGCTTGGGCAACACACCGCTTTCCCTCACGCAGCTCTCTGCCGCCAAGCGACAGCTCTGCGGTCAGCATGGAGTGGCATCCGCTAATCTGGAGAACAGTGCCATAATGCTTGCAAAGAACCTTCTCCGACTGGGACGCATAGAGACGAGCGAAGATACCTATCAGCGCATCAACGCCGTTACGCCAGAGCAGATCATGCAAATAGTAAATTCCCTGTTCGCTATAGATCACCTGAAGGCAATTATCATCCAATAGTCATTATTTGCGCCAATCCCGCTGGCGCAAAAACTGCCTTAATATGGCACAATTTGTATGTGCGAATTACATTAGTTTTTTGAACATCTATTTGTAAAAATAGTAAAAATCTGCAAGAAATTTTCTTTTTTGCAGATTTTTTTTGCTTTTTGTATAAAAAAGTATTACATTTGTCACCGAAAAACAATTAACCCTGCATATAACCATGGAAAATGGAAAACAAATAAAAGTGTTGACTTTGCAGTTCGATACAGAGATAGCGGCATGGGAGGTTCCGCTTTTTCGTGGAGCTGTATTATCGAGTATTGGAAAGGATGTTGACATATTATTTCATAATCATGCCGAGGATGAAAAATTTCGTTATTCTTACCCTTTGATCCAATACAAACGTTTAGGAGGAAAGGCTGCTATCGTTTGCGTGCAAGAGGGTGTGGATAGTATCGGACAGTTCCTTGTGGTTCAGGATTCAACTTTTGTCCTTGGAGACAGGACTGTAACCCTTGCCATGCAGAGTGTACGCCCGCAGAATATTCTAATACAGACATGGCAGAGCGATTTTGCTTATCGTTTACAACACTGGTTGCCATTAAATAGTAAGAACTATCAAGTATATCAGGAGACGGAATCTCTTTCGGCACGCATTTCTTTGCTTGAAGGAATATTGCGTGGCAATCTTCTCTCGATGTGCAAAGGACTTGGTATCCATCTGACAGAAGAACTGAAGGTTAGTATCAATTGGCTGTCTAATCCTCAATCAGTCAAGCACAAAGGAATTAGAGTTCTGTCTTTCGATGTGAATTTCAGTACCAATTTGAGTATTCCCGATGGCGTAGGTATCGGAAAAAATGCGAGTATTGGTTTTGGAACGGTACGAAAAGGATTAGGAAAGGATAATAAAAAACAAGAACATAATGAATCAAATAACGAATAGCATGTATGACAAACTTTTTGTAGGAGGTGATTTGTCGGGAATTCAGAAATTCCTTTATAATATCACCTCCAAGAAGGCTGCAGCGAGCCTGAAAGGTCGATCTTATACCTTGAGGAAATACATGGAAGATGTCTGCACAAACATGCAACGCTTGCCTATTGTAGCCGCAATTAAGCCTGAAGAGATTTATTGCTCAGGAGGCAAATTCTATGTAATTGTGCAGAATGCTCCTATGGTGCAAGAAACACTTGTGGAATATTCACAAAAGGTAAAAAGCAAAATCTGGGAAGATCACCGGGGGCAGCTTGCTATCAATTTCAGCATAGTACCTTTTAGCGAGAACCCTGATAAGAGTATCAATGCCAATGGACAGACAAATCAGAATTTAGGATTCTTGTGGCGTTGTGTAAACGAAGACTTCGCTCGTCAGAAGAGTCAGAAGTTCCTGGATCAGATCAAAGACCATTATGAAGATTTCTTTGAGGTTAGCAAGGTAGGTGGCACTCCAAAAGTCTGTGCTGTAACTGGTGTTGAATCGGACAACTGTGTATCATTCCGATATGGAAAAGAGGATCCTATCTGGGTGCTCCCTTCGGTGAAAGAGCAGATTGAAATAGGAGAAGAATTAAGTCGCAAAGAGGGATCAAAATCATTCGAGGATTATGCCAAAATATCAGAGGAAAACAATACCTACATCGGCATTCTGAGAATGGATGTTGATGGATTGGGAAAACTATTTGCAGAAAAACTCAAAACCTTTGAGAAATACAAAGAGTTTTCCGCCCGATTGGATGCTTATTTCACCAGTCGACCAGAAACAGGATATATCAGCAATCTACAGAAGATTCAGCAAAAAGCTCTATACAAAGACTATCTTACAATCATATATGCTGGCGGTGATGATATCTTTGCTGTAGGACGATGGGACAAGATCATTGATTTCGCAGCGGAGGTTAGAGAAAATTTCGTTGAATATGTAAATACAGAAGGTGTCTCAATCTCTGGTGGCGTTGCGATCGTACATCCAAAATTTCCTATTGCAAAGGCTGCAGAAATGGCAGGTGACGCCGAAGATGCCGCTAAGAACTACAGAGATGGAGAGAAAGATGCATTCTGTATGTTTGGCGAGGTGGTATCTTGGAAGGATGAGTTCGAGTATGTTGAACAATATAAGAACGAGTTTGTAAAATATATTAGCAACCCATATAATATGCCGCGTAGTATCTTACACAAAATTATGAGTTATGCGGCAATGCATGAACGCTATAAAAAAGGGGAATCCCAAAACTGTCAGTACATATGGCATTCTGCATATTATTTGACACGATTTATAGATCGGTTGAATGATAAAAAAGATGCTGAAGTAATTACCTTCTGTAAAAAACTTCGCGATCAAGAAATGTTCGGCAAAGATGATAATTTACGATTATTATCCATCGCTGCCAGATGTGCAGAATTAACATTAAGAATACAATCAAATCTTTAAATACATATGAAATATCCGTCTACTGAATTAAAACCAGAGTGGGTTTATGCTCCAATTACTCCAGATATAGTGGAATGGTGTAAATCTTTTGGAGAGTTTTTATCACCTGCGTGCCTAACAGACTCAAAAAAACCTCTAACGACATCGCAATTACGCAGATTCTTTGGAGAAGTGAAAAGAATTAAGATGCAAAAAGTGATTCAAGGAGATGACGTCGCTATGTTGAATCCACAACTTGCATATGCGGTAGGTCGAGATAAAGATAACTTTGGCAAGAATAAAACAAGGATTGCTGAGTTTCAACAACAACTGAGCAAAGCTATCAGTGCGATTCGATTCGATGAACATTTGGCTCAAGATTACGATCATTTTATACAAATCTTCGAAGCTATTGTTGCATATCATAAATACTATGGTGGAAAAGAGAATACAAAATAATAATTGACTATGGAAAGATTGATCAAAAAAATAAAGGTAAATACTACTCTTGAGTTACTTACAGGTCTTCATATTGGAGGAAGTACAGAAAATGTTGAGATTGGTGGCATAGATCGTCCAGTTATCAAAATAGCTGTACGAGATAATCAACCTTATATTCCAGGTAGTTCAATTAAAGGCAAGATACGTTGTCTTTTGGAACAAGTAAGAGGCGCCGTAGAGGTAGGTAATGATGATTCCGTAAATGACTTATTTGGGTTCGCTCAAAAAGATCTTCCATCTAAACTCATTGTTCGCGATAGTTTCCTCTCTTCTGATTCTGTAAAACAATTCCAGAATTGTGATAATCTAGATATGCCTTTTACAGAAGGTAAATGGGAGAACACTATTGAACGCGTTAAGGGTGTGGCCAAGAATCCACGTTTGATAGAGCGAGTACCTGCTGGTGCAGTTTTTAATGTTGAGTTTATCATCAATGTATGGGATGATGAAAAGAACTCTGTAAGACTAATGAATATGTTGGAAGAAGGAATCTCATTACTTGAAAATGATTATTTAGGCGGCAGCGGCTCAAGAGGATATGGCCAAGTTCGTTTTGGAGAGTTGCAGAAGACTGAACTCTCTGCAGAGAATAACTGGAAAGCATAACCATATAAGCAATTATTATGGCAACACTGAATATATGTAAATTGCACTTCTCGTCACCGTTGCATATTGGTGATCAGAAGAACGATGATTATGGCATAAGCCTGAAGACCATCTCTTCTGATACGATGTATGCAGCTATGACTGCGGTACTTGCAAAATCAGGTGTCGGCCTTCCTGATGATGGTAATCTGGGATTTACAATCAGTAGCCTTTTCCCGTATTATCAAAAGTCATCAGATTCATCATCGGTCTTTTTCTTCCCACAACCTTTGCAGACAAGATTGCCGCAGCTGAAAGATCTTGGTGTAAGAAAAAAGGTAAAGAAAGTCAAATGGCTCGACACAGGTTATTTTGAAAAGGTGCTGAAAGGAGAACATCTTTTTGAAGATTGCGACAGTACGGACATAAAATGCATACATGGTGAGTATCTTTCCGACCAGTTTGTTCCTAACGACTTCATCGGTAGTCAGGTTATTCAGCGAGTTACATTACAATCAAGAGTTGGAGAGAAAGACGCTTTGCCTTATTATGTAGATAGAGTGTCTTTTAAGGATTATTCAGGTCTGTACTTCATTGTAGAGGGCGACACAGCAATGTTAGATCAAGCATTGGCTTTATTGAGCCTTGAAGGTATAGGTACGGATCGAAACGTCGGTAATGGATTCTTTGACTATGAGATGACGACATTATCATTGGATGTCCCTCAGAGATCAGAATATGCTGTATCATTATCGCTATTGATGCCAGAGTCAAAAGAAGAGTTCGAAAAACTGATCGCATCAGATAAGGTAGCCTATGATATTGAGCGACGAGGTGGGTGGATAACTACTTACCCATTTCAGCGATTGCGAAAGAATGCGATTTATGGATTCACTCCAGGAAGTGTGTTCTGCAAAGAATCGGACGGACTTCAATCTATTGGCCGCATCGTTGATCTTCGCCCCAATGTAGAATTTACGAGCGAGAAGCTCCACCCTATCTGGCGTTCTGGCAAGGCTTTATTACTACCTATTATCATTGAGTAATTATGGAAGTCAATAGAAAATACTACATACAGTTTACAGTAGTTACTCCACTTTGTGTTGGAGCTGGTAACGAAGCAGAATGGGTGAAATGTGCTGACTATGTAATTAAGGACAGGAAGGTTTATGTCCTTGACTTGCATCGTGTAGCAGATTCTGGGATAGATATGTCTCAGTTAAGTATTCTTTTTGTCAACCAAGATCATGACGGTATCGTCAAACTTCTTGGCAACAAGATTAAGATTGTTTCTGCCAGCGTCTTCGATCTTCCATGTGATACAGATAATAATATCAAGTCTTTTGAACGAAGTCAGCTTCATAATCTTCCTGTAGTTGCTGGCAGTTCTTTGAAGGGAGCAATACGTTCTGTTTTGTTTCAGTACTTACGTCAGGATGAAACAAAGAATGAATCAGTTTTCGGTACGATGAATGACGGTACGGATTTTATGCGATTCATAAAGGTCGGAGATATTGAAATGCCAAAGACGGAGTTATATAATTCCAAGATCTTCAATCTGCATACAGAAGATGGTTCTTGGCATGGCGGTTGGAAACATGCTTTGACTAATGGTACTAAAGACTATTATAGGTCAACAGGCTTTAATTCTCTTTATGAATGTGTTTCACCGAACAAGTCGGGAGTAGGAACAATCATGCTTAGCCCGTTGCTTTTTAAGAAAGTATTGGAACGTAGTAACACGATACCTTTTGCTGCCCCCAAACAGAAGATCCTTAATGATGATATAAAAACGCTGTTTTCTATTATCAATCAGTTTACAAAGCAATATCTCGAAAAGGAGCGTGAATTCTTTGTTCAGTATCCTGCCGATCGGTCGGAACAGATTGTCGAAAGTATTGATCAGCTGATGGCATCTATTCCAGCAGATAACTCTTCGTGTCTGCTGAAAATGTCTGCAGGTGTAGGATTCCATGCCATCACAGGTGACTGGATGCACGAATCTTATACAGAAGGGATCTTTGATAGAAAAAGAAACAAAGACAATGATACGCTTCCAAAATCCAGAAAAATAGTAGAGACAAAAGATGGTCTCTCATTCATGGGTTTTGTAAGACTTTCTTCCGTTGACCAAGAGACATACGAAGAACATCTTGACCGAATTATTACTGAGTATAATAGTCGGATGCAAGACGTCCTCAATCAAAAGGATGCGAAAAAAGCAGCAGCAGAGGCTCAAAGAATTGCTCTTGTAGAAAAAGAGAGGCAGTATAATGTATTGCTAGCGGAGGCTCTTGCTGCAGAACAATCGGAAGACTTCATCTTAGCGCTAGACAAAGCTCGTAAAGCTGCTGAATTGTTCCCAGTCAGGAAGGAACCTCAAGAACTCATCTCTCGATCAGAGACTAAGGCTGCAGAGCAAAAGTTGAGACAGGCTCAGGCTTCAGCAGAGGCGGCAATGGCCAAGATTCGCGAGGAGAAGGCTTCTGGAGGATTATCTGCTCTTTTGAATGAGAAGTATGAACAGGGTCCGAACGAAGGCAAGTATAAGGTTCTTACTTTTAAGGTCTGTCTGCAAAAGGTCTCTTCTTGGATGAAAGCTGCAGGAGTGACGACATTGCCAGAAGATCAAACTCCCGCGCTTATCGAAACTGTTGAACGTTTGATTGCCAATCCGGATAAGAAAGAATCCCGCGATATTGAGAATCGAAAGAGTAGTATCTGGAAGAAGATAGAGGAGCTGCTTTCTTGTCAGCAGGCGGATGAGTTGTATGCTAAGAAATAAGATAAATCTGTATCCTGTGTCTTTGAATCGCAGGATACAGATTTTGGAAATTTGAATAGCAGAATACTATTTGCTTTCTTATTCTTTTGTGAAATAAATGTATATGTATATTTGCCCACTCATTTTGATAATAAGAAAGTAGCATTTTGCTACAATTTCCCAAAATGATAGGTACATAATTAGTCTTATTAAGTTCTCGGATTTCTTTGAGATAGTCAATGTTTTGATTAGAAATCAATGTTTTATGTGTTTCGGCTGTCCGAGACTATGTTCCATTAAAATAAGGATTAAGACTGATGTCAAGGAGGCTCTCGTACTCAAACCTCTTTTTGGTCCGAGACTATGTTCCATTAAAATAAGGATTAAGACAGAATTAAAGTGAAACGATGTGATAAGAAAGATGCACGTCCGAGACTATGTTCCATTAAAATAAGGATTAAGACGGACGAAGTTCCTTCATAGCCTCTACTACAAGTAAGGTCCGAGACTATGTTCCATTAAAATAAGGATTAAGACGATTGGGGTGTAGATAACTGTTGTTTCCATAATGCGTCCGAGACTATGTTCCATTAAAATAAGGATTAAGACCGTGGCAAAACGTCTTTCTGCATCATGATAACGTTGTCCGAGACTATGTTCCATTAAAATAAGGATTAAGACCAGCAGTCGGAGCAACGCCCGACACAATAGCGTTTGCGTCCGAGACTATGTTCCATTAAAATAAGGATTAAGACATCACTGTGTAAGCAGAAACGAAGAAAGGAGCGATGTCGTCCGAGACCATGTTCCATTACAATAAGGATTAGGACATCTTTAACGAACTTTGTTGCAGCAGCTTTGTCAGTCCGAGACTATGTTCCATTACAATAAGGATTAAGACTAGCGCCAAAGACGCTTGAGCTGATAGACATGGCAGTCCGAGACTATGTTCCATTACAATAAGGATTAAGACACAATAACAGCAATAAACATGAGCATTAAAGATTTCAGTCCGAGACTATGTTCCATTACAATAAGGATTAAGACGTGGAAACAGCCCTTGCTGTTTGACTGACCTACAGCGTCCGAGACCATGTTCCATTACAATAAGGATTAAGACAACTTTGCTGTTGTATAATCTCGACCTTCGATGCTGTTGCAAATGTCCGAGACCATGTTCCATTACAATAAGGATTAAGACCAGAAAACCAGAGTAAACACATTGCGACGATATTTCGTCCGAGACCATGTTCCATTACAATAAGGATTAAGACAGAATAGTGACTGCTCGCATCTTCTTGTCCTTTAACTGGTTCATGTTCCATTAAACCAAAGATAATTCTTAATGCCAGAAAGATATGGATTTAGTACTTAATACATTTGGGACATCTTTGAATAGAGATAACCAAGGCTTTGTCATCACCAATCAGGACGGAAGACAACGTATTCCGGCCCAAGGTATCAGGAGCATTCAAATAGGTAAGGGGGCACAGATAACCAGTGATGCGGTGATGTTGGCTATCGACAATGAAATAGACATTGTTTTTACCGATCGCTCAGGTATGCCCAAGGGAAGAATCTGGAGTCCACAATATGGATCAATCTCCACTATCCGTAAGGGACAGTTGGCATTCACTATGTGCTCCGATGCATTAACTTGGATAAAGGAAATCTTAGTTCAAAAAATCTCAAATCAGCAAGCTTTGCTTTTGATGCTTCCTGAACCACAAGATCAATATGTATCTCTAAAGCAGCAGCATGCCATTGAGAAACTAGAGAATTTCCGGACAAAGATAAGTCAAATCAATGAACCCCAGTTGGTATGTGATGAGGCTTCAACACTACGAGGTTTGGAGGGAATGGCATCGAAGTTATACTTTGAGACCATCAATTTATTTTTGCCAGAAGAATATCGTTATGAGGGTCGCTCCCAACATCCCGCAATGGATGCTTTTAACGCCTTCCTGAATTATGGTTACGGCATACTGTATTCCAAGATTGAGGGAGAATTGATCAAGGCTGGGGTAGATCCCTACATCGGTATTTTGCATCGTGATGACTACAACCGCCCGGTACTTGTATTTGATGTGATTGAAATCTATCGTATCTGGGTGGATTATGTAGTATGTAATCTGATGCTACAGAAAGTAGTGACCGACGAGTTCTACTCCGTGCAGGAAGATGGATCATATTGGCTGGAGACACTGGGTAGAAGAGTATTGATTCAATCGCTTAATGACTATTTAGAGGAAATTGTCAAAGTTAAAGGGTTAAGCCGATCGCGTAATACACAGATACAACTGTATGCCCAGGATCTGGCACAGCGGTTCAAGAAATATCAATAGATACAGTCTATAAGATTAGAAGGCATTTTGCACATTATTAATATATATATATAGGTATGTTATCAGCAGGAAGTAATATTCAGTCATTGACGGATGCTTTGAAACCTATCAGTGTGGAGCATCTGTATCAGAGCCTGGTGTCTCCAAAAGCAGATGTTGAGGCAAAAATCAGGCAATTGAGAATCGTCAGGCAAATCGATGCCAAACTCTATGCGCGCAATAAGAAACTGCTGCCCTTCTTTGTGTGTGCTACGTTCAATCCTGCCATACGTCGCACAGAGAATTTTGCCTATACCTCTTACTTTGTAGTCGATCTTGATAATCTGGCAGAGCGTCAGTTGGACCTACAGACTTTACGCAACTGGTTAGAAACGGATCCTCGTGTACTACTTTCTTTTATATCTCCCAGTGAAGATGGATTGAAAGTGTTGTTCCGACTCAAAGAGCGCTGCTATGATGCTGGGCTTTATAAGGTATTTTATCAGGAATTTGTACGCAGATTCTCACAACAATATCATTTGGAGCAAGTCGTTGACAGCAAGACATGTGACGTATGCAGGGCTTGCTTTATAAGCATTGATACCAATGCATATTATAATCAGGATGCAGAACCCGTAGATATCAACGATTACTTGAAAGCAGATGATGCCACGGCTTTGTTTGATATGAAGCACGAGCAGGATAGAGCTAACAAAGAAGTGGATAAACTGCAGAAGGAGGAAAAAGCAGCTGGACCAGCAGAACCTGCTGATGATGAGCTGTCACATATCAAGGAATTGCTTCAGATGCAGCGCCAACGTATGCCTCAGATACCAAGATTGCCTATTTATGTCCCTGAACGATTGGACCAGATTATGGATGGATTATGCTCATTCGTTGATGACCAGGGAATGAAGATATATGATATACAGAATATTCAATATGGTAAGAAGATACGGGGTAAATTGGGAAATCGGCTGGCGGAAGTAAATCTTTTCTATGGAAAAAAGGGATTCCGTATTGTTCAGACGGTAAAAGGAATTCTTTCTCCTGAATTAAATGAGATATTGGCTGAATTGATACAGATATATCTACGGTTAAACACCTGATCCCGATGCCACGCAAACCCAAACCACCGCTTTCTGCGGCAGAGATACTTGAAAAGATAAGAGCAGCAGGATTGTCTGATACGAATGTAATACGAGATAATACGCTGCCTGGTGCTTCTCAGTTAGAGAGCCTTGATGTCAGACTCCAGCACATTCTTAGTCTGACAACCAACAGACAATCTAAACATAATGGTATGTTATTCTTTGTAATGTATGATATAGAAAGCAATAAGGTACGTAACCTGGTGGCAAAATACTTGATCCGCCAGGGATGCTTTCGGATTCAGCATTCTATTTATCTGGCCGATATGCCATGTGACAAATGTGACCAAATTAAGGAAGATCTGGCTCAGGTGCAAGCTGCCTATGATAATCATGATAGTATTCTGGTGGTACCCATTTCTACAGACTACCTCCGGTCTATGCGTGTCATCGGACGTGCTTTAGATGTAGAGGTAATCATGCATTCCCAGAACACATTGTTCTTTTAATAGCTTTCAGTTTATGTCACGCACCGATATCAAAAAACTTCAGCAACAAGGGCGTCTTGAAGAGGCTCTTGAGCTGGCAATGAACCAATATACACTGAATCCTAATGCTCTATGGGCAAGGACCGATTTGGCATGGGTTTATGACGCGATGTGTAAGAAATCTGCAGCCGAAGGTAAAGTTGAGACGTTTGAAAATGCTTTCCGTCCTATTGCCAATTTAGGGCTGCTTACGACTGATCAAATGCTCAGCGAAACGCTCTGCTGGAGGTTCCGCTCACTTATGGCTACTTGTAGCGCAAAAATGGAAGCTTTGGATAAACCTGCGTTTGCTCAGCGGGTATGGGATATGGTTGGCTTGCTGGGAGCCTCACATCCATCAGAAGCCTACTCCGTTTTATGCAAAGCTTTTTATCATTTGCGGGACAACTGGATGGGCTTCATAGATTTCATGGATTGGTGGGGATGGCAGAACTTCAGACCAGAGGATTACCAGCAAGAGAAGCTGCCTAATGGGAAAACAATGCCTATGTCATTGGTCGAAGGCTGTCATATCGCCTATGCAAAACTATTGTTACAGATGGGTGATAAAGATAGAATGTCAGCTTTCTTGCCTCGCCTTGAGTCTCTTGGAAATTCATATCCAAATATGCTTTATCCAGGTTACTATACAGGTAAGCTTCTGGTCGCAATAGGAGGAGATAAGAAAGCAATGCTTCAGTCTGTTTTACCATTTGTCAGGCAGAAGTCCGGAGAGTTTTGGGCTTGGCAACTTTTGGCTGAGATGGAGCAAGATGACGAATCTTTTTATATTGCCTGCCTGCTTAGAGCCGTTAACTGCAAGACAAAAGATGCCTTTTTGGTCAAAATCCTTTATTTGTTGACTAACCTGTCGCTTGCAAAACAAGATTTTGTGGCTGCCCGAACCTTTTTGTCCCGATATGTGTCATCAAAAATGGATTCTCAAAGCCGGATGCCTTCAGAAGTGTACCATTGGATGAATGAGGCTTGGTATAAAGATAGTAAAGTTCGGCAAACATCAAGTATTCTCCAACTGGACTATATGCAGATAACAGATGAACTTTTATTTGCTGATATGCCAGAGCACCCCTTATGTATAACTCATATAATCAGTGAGGCAAGAATAGCAATGGTTGTGTATGGATATCAGAAAAGCGGACGCATCAGACTGCCTAAATCGATGAAACAAATAAATGTCGGAACTTGTCTGCTGGCTCGCATAAAGGAGCCGGTGCCATCAAGCAATAACCTTACAACCTATTCTTTAAGGCAAGTAAGATGGAATGAATTGCCACCTACTACATTTTTACGAACAATCGAAGGGAAGATTACTTCCAACCAAAGTAAAACTGCATTCTTCGTTAAATTTGGAAAAGAGTTCGCTTTCTTGCCAAAGTATTTGTATAAAAACAAAGAGCTCAATGTGGATGAAAAAATCACTGCACAAATAGTTTATGACTATCAAAAGAACAAAGCATGCTGGTCCTGGCGGTGTATTTCAATCAAATTTTAACTATTTCAATGACAAAAGCTACATAATTTCCACTTTATAATTACTAGATACTATTTTTCACTTCATATTATTTGGTGAATGAAAAAAGAATATGTATCTTTGTCCCACCTAATAATCATTGGTAATGTAGCATTTTGCTACAATTTCCCAAAATGATAGGTACATAATTAGTCTTATTTAGTTCTCGGATTTCTTTGAGATAGTCAATGTTTTGATTAGAAATCAGAGTTTTATGTATTTCGGCTGTCCGAGACCATGTTCCATTAAAATAAGGATTAAGACACGTTGTAAGCATTGTACGAAGTTCACTTTTCTTGTGTCCGAGACCATGTTCCATTAAAATAAGGATTAAGACCATTGCGGTTGAACCCAACGAGGATTCCAGTAATTGTCCGAGACCATGTTCCATTAAAATAAGGATTAAGACGTTCTTCTCGATGATGGCGAGGCTGCTCTCGGTGGTCCGAGACCATGTTCCATTAAAATAAGGATTAAGACTCCATATAGTATGGAGAACCTCCTTGTTCTCCTTGTAAAGTCGTCCGAGACCATGTTCCATTAAAATAAGGATTAAGACCTGTAAGTTCTTCTACGGGCGTGTTATTATGATTCTCGTCCGAGACCATGTTCCATTAAAATAAGGATTAAGACCCTGTCTTGTTTTTTCGCGTGGCTGGGAACTGAGAAGTTGTCCGAGACCATGTTCCATTAAAATAAGGATTAAGACTTACATCCTTTGTTCTGGAAGAAATACTCTGTGTGCTCGTCCGAGACCATGTTCCATTAAAATAAGGATTAAGACTTTTTGTGCTAGAACTTTACTGCCAAACTTGCGGTTGGAGTCCGAGACCATGTTCCATTACAATAAGGATTAAGACCGCCTGATCTGTTACGATTTCGCGAATGTTATCATGTCCGAGACCATGTTCTATTAAAATAAGGATTAAGACACTATTGGTGAAAGTACCCAACTTAACCATTGTACCGTCCGAGACCATGTTCCATTACAATAAGGATTAAGACGCTTGCCCTTGTTCCATGCACGATAGCAGCGGTCGGTCTCGGACCAACACTCGGTCCGAGACCTAAAGCCTAAAGAGAATTGCCAAATAGAGAGACAAAATGAAGCATTATTCAGAAAGTGATAGATAATAATTAGATTTTTTGACCTTTTATTTGGAATAGAAGTGTAAATACTTTATATTTGCGCCTCTATGCATCGTGCATCTCCCGATGCATATTTGAGATACACTTTGCCAATACAGAAAAATCATGGATAACGAAATACAGCTGACGCATTCCCAAGACCGCGCATTCAAGATGATGATTGGTTTTGTGGAGAATCCGAACCAACGAATCTTCATCCTGAAAGGATATGCTGGTACAGGCAAGACTACACTGATGAAATGCTTGGTTAACGAGTTGATCTGCCAAAGTAAAGAAGTGAGACTACTTGCCTCTACAGGACGTGCTGCCAAGATTCTTAGCAATGCCACAGGGATGGAGGCACACACCATACACAGCCAGGTCTATACTTTCAATGGTTTGAACCAAGACTTGGATAAACTCACAGAGGAACAAGGGAAGACAGGCTTAATGGCAGGAGAGCAGTTACTACTGGATTTCTCAATGGCTGAAGCTGAAGATGACGAGGAGATAATATTCCTGATAGACGAGTCCTCTATGGTGTCAGACCAAGAGCAGAAGGTGGTCACCCAAGCCAGATTCGGAAGTGGCAGGGTACTGAAAGACTTGATTGATTGCTATCCTGCGGGAAAGTTTATCTTTGTAGGGGACCCATGCCAGCTGCCTCCTATTACTCAACCATTCTCGCCTGCTTTATCTGCTGAATATTTTAAGTCGTCTTACGAAGAGGAGGTGCTGTGTGCAGAATTGACCGAAATCATGCGGCAGCAAAAGGATAATGACCTTATACAGTCTGCTCAGCGTATGCGTCAGTTGTATGCCAATCCTCCTCAAGTAAAGTGGGCAAAATTCCCTCTAAAAGGTTATAGAAACATACATATCCTATCTAGTCAAACTGAACTGCTTAGCCTTTATATTGATGACATTAAGCAAAATGGATTTAACTCCGCTACCCTTTTAGGGTTCACTAACAAACAATGTAATGATCTGACACGGCTGATTCGTCCATCTCTTGGTATCGTTTCCATGACCATCTCGGTGGGCGACCTATTGCTGGTTACCCAAAATAATTACATCTCTGGTCTGATGAATGGCGATCTGGTAGTGGTCAAGGCGATTGGCGCGATGGAACAGCGAGCTGGATTACACTTCCAGACAGTAAGCGTCGAGGAGTTGTTCACTAAAAAAGTATATGAACAGCTGCTCGTTCTGGAGATACTCTATGCCAACGAAACCAATCTGACGCAGGAACAGCAGCGAGAATTAATGTTAGAATTCTATTTCAGGATGAAAGCTAATGGCATCAAGCAAAAGAGCAAGGCTTTTAATCAGATGATGATAAAAGACCCATACTTGAATGCTCTTCGTACGGTTTATGGTTTTGCTTTGACCTGCCACAAGTCTCAAGGTGGCGAGTGGGACAAAATCTACCTTGACATCCCCCGTTCATTCCCTTTACAGGCCAAGCCATACGTATATCAGTGGATGTACACCGCCATGACTAGAGCCAAACAAGACTTGTTTGTAGTTAATGATTTTTGGATATATTAATAATTGGGAACACTGTGAGTAAGGTTTTAGTTTCGTTTTTGGGAACAGGTTCTAATAGCAGAGGATTAGGTGTGAGAGAATATCATAAGGCTCGCTACCGATTTGAAAATGGAGTAGAGATTGACACCTCTTTTGTTGCAGATGCATTGTTCCGTTTTTATGACATTGACAAGTTAATTCTGCTGGGTACTCCCAAATCCATGTGGGAACAGGTATATGATGTATTTTGCGACAACAGGAACATACCCAAAAACGAGGACTATTGGCTGGAATTAGCTACCTCTTGTGATAAAGCCAATGCCAACAGTCCTTTGCATATTCCGAATAAGGAATTATTGGAATCTGCCATAGGAGCAGATTCTCATGTTGTATTAATTCATTATGGCCTCAATGAACAAGAATTGCAGAATAATGCATCGATAATTCTTGGGATTGAAGATTTTTTGAACACAGGTGATGAGCTATATTTGGACATTACACATGCGTTCCGTTCGTTGCCATTATATCTAATGAATTTGATTGTTTATCTTCAGAATGTCAGTGCAAAAAAGGTTAAGCTAGCCAATATATCGTATGGCATGCTTGACGTAAACAAAGAACTTGGATATGCACCTGTGATTAATCTCTCCGGTATAGCAGAGATCAATGAATGGATAGTTGGCGCATATACATTCCGTCAGTTCGGCAATGGTTATAAAATAGCAGAATTGATGAAAAGAAGAGGTGAAAAAAATATGTCGAATAAACTCACCAAATTTTCAGACATGCTTAACCTTAATCATTTGGATGGCATCCGGAAGCAGACGCAAGAACTGTCAGCAGTTAAGAATGATAGCCATGGCGCTATTGCAGATCATATTATTCCTGGAGTAATCAATGGCTTTATAGATTACTTCCCTAACAACATGCGTCAATCAACCTTTCAACGAAGATTGGCTCAGTGGCATTATAATCATCAGAACTACTCGTCGGCATTTATTGCGCTGGTGGAAGCAATTATAACTTACGTGTGTGAAGAGCTAGAATTTGACTGGGATCTGATGGAAAAACGAGAACTAGCTAAACGAGTATTACGCCGTCAAGAACCTTCGCTGATGAGAAACGTGAGGGAGTTTAGCACTGTAAGCAGCTGGTTTTCTAAAGTAAATAGGATCAGAATCAGTGTAGCACATTCTGTTACAAATTCCAAGAACAATAGTGAAATGATTTCTTTACTGGATGAAGCCCTGATCTGTTTAAGAATGATAATCAAAGGATAATATTATAGATTAGATATGTCACGCAACGTCTTTATTTCATTCCTTGGTGAAGGTTTTTACTATAAAACCAAGTACAACCAGCAGACTGCAAATCTTAAAGAAACACGTTTTATCCAATGTGCGACACTCGAGTACCTTGAAGCGTCAAAATGGGAACCGGACTCGAAGGCCTACATCCTTCTCACTCAAGTAGCTCATGATAATAACTGGATTGATAATGAAACGAGAAATATCAACGGTGTAGACCGAGCTTATAATGGTCTGCATAAGGAACTACAGGAATGGGGGGCTCCTTTTGATATCGAACCAATAAATATTCCTAATGGTAATGATATGAAGGAGATGTTTTCGATATTCACTACGCTTTTCTCATATCTTCAGGAGGGTGATAAGTTGTATTTAGATATGACTCATGGTTTTAGATATCTGCCTATGTTTTTACTTGTTCTGGGTAATTATGCCCAGTTCTTAAAGAATGTAGAGGTAAGAAGTATTACATATGGTAATGTCTTTTCTCCAACTAAAGAAATTTTGGATCTAATGCCGCTATGCAATCTGCAAAATTGGACAATTGGTGCTGCTGATTTCGTGAGGAACGGTAATGTATCAGAGTTGGTGCGATTATCGGATAAAGAGATGATTCCAATTATTAAACAAAGTAGTAATAGGGATGAAAACACGATAAAACTGAAGGATTTCGCTCGGAAACTGGATAAGGTAATAGAAGAGATTAAAATGTGCAGATGCAAAGATGTTATTGAAGCAAAAAATCTTAAGGCTCTCAGACTTATAGCGGTCGATCTGGACATGAGTCAAAATCTACAAGCGTTTGAACCTATTCAGGTTAGGATTCTTGATTCTTTAAGAAAATTCTCTTCCGAGCCATCGCTTTTCAATGGATTAGCTGCTGCTGAATGGTGTATGTGTCATGGACTATTCCAACAGTCTATTTCATATCTTGAAGAGACAATCGTTTCATTTTTCTGTAAAAAATACAATGTTCCTATTTATAATACAGAAATGCGAACCTTAATCAGTAGTTGCTTTGGTTTTGTTGCATACAATACTCCTGAACAAAACTGGAGAGTATCCAAAAATACAGAGGAACGCGAAGCCAATCTCTCTCTCGCTAGGATAATTGTAAAGAATCTAGATGAGAAACTTGCTGAAAAATACTGCAATATGGCTGATATCCGGAATGATATCAATCATGCGGGCATGAGAGATAATAGCCAATCACCGCAAGCTATAAAAAAAGGGATTGCCGCTTCTATAGATTATTTTACTCGTTATTTTGATACCTGGAATGTTAATTAATCTTACCAATCATCCAACAGACACATGGACTGAGCTACAACTACATGAGGCGTGCAAATACGGAGAGATTGTAGATTTACCTTTTCCTGACGTTTCGGACAAAGCGACCCATGAAGATGTAAAAGATTTAGTCAAGCAGTTATTTGATAAGATAGTCAAACTTTCTTCAAATAAAGCATGTACAGTTCATGTCATGGGAGAGATGACTTTTACCTATGCCATGGTCAATATGCTGAAGGCTCACGGCTATAAGTGTGTGGCTTCTACATCGAAACGAATAGTTGAAATGTTGCCGGATGATTCGAAGAATGTGAGATTTGAATTCTGCCAGTTCAGAGAATATTAAACGCAAAATATCCAAGTCTCTATGAATTGTATTGCCAATCCCGCTGGCATAGATTTGAAAATTCTCAATTCTATGCCAGCGGGATTGGTGTATATTTACGAGTCGTGAAATGGACGCCAACGGTCTTGGCGTGGATTTAAAGGTTGTGAAATGGACGCCAAGAGTCTTGGCACGCATTTACGAGTCGTGAAATGGACGCCAACAAGTCTTGGCGTGCAATCCAAGACCTCGGAACGGTTGTCTGATGACCTTGGCGCACAATCCTAGGCCTCCGGACATTTGATATACGGTTTTGGCAGACAATCCTAGGCCTCGGGACCTTTGTCAGATTCCCTTGGCGTGCAATCCTACGTCTCTGGACCTTCGTCTAATGCCCTTGGCAGACAATCCTAACACTCCGGAGGATATTCTCTATCTGGGGCGTGTCTCCCTGGCTTCTGGAACCCTAACTGTGCAGGAAGAGTAGGGAAGAGTCACCGTAGCTGAGGAAGCGGAAGTCATGATCCAGGGCATACTGATAGATGCGGTGCCAGTTGTCGCCCTGAAGGTTCTCACCGTCAGTCAGTGCGCTGACCAGCAGGAGGAGGGTAGATTGCGGCATGTGGAAATTGGTGACTATAGCATCAATAATCCGGTACTGGAAGCCTGGGGCAATAAGTATCTGGGTAGCTGTGACGAGCTGCTCCTGACGGGTAGCGTCCAGATACTCCAGGATGCGCTGCAGGGATGCCTCAAGGGAGAGACAATAGGTCATGTCGTATGGTTCCCACTGGTGAACGATCAGTTCCTCAGGCTGCACGGCATGGAAATCTGCCGTCATGGAGAGCTTGATACCTATGTAATAGAGTGACTCAAGAGTACGGACCGAAGTGGTGCCGGTAGCAACGAGCAACTTGTGACTCTGGCGCTGCTTAAGCTTAAAGTCGAGGATAGACTGGATGACACTGCGGGGAACGGAGATAAACTCGGTGTGCATGTCATGACCCTCAATGGTGGCAGACTTGACCGGGCGGAATGTGCCGGCTCCGACGTGGAGCGTCAGGTACTGCAGGTCAATATCCTTCTGCTGGAGAGCCTGAAGCACTTCAGGCGTATAATGCAAGCCGGCAGTAGGCGCCGCTACAGAGCCCTGGATGCGTGAATAGACGGTCTGATACGTGGTCTTGTCACTCTCCTCCGTAGCACGGTTAAGGTATGGTGGGATAGGCAGCTCGCCCATGGCATCAAGCAGGGCGGCAAAGGAATAGGGCTGTGCTGTGTCCGATCCCCAGTAGAAGCGGATCAGCTGGCTGGCACCAGGCTGGCTGACACGTTCACAAAAGAGTGTGACTGCCTCGCCGCTGGGCATATTGACCGAGAGGGAGAGTGGTCCCTCCTTCCATTTCTTGGAGTTGCCCACCAGACAGGTCCAGGTACACTCATGTTCGGAAGCGAATGACTGCTGATAGTCCTTCGGGGCTTCCGGTTCGAGGCAAAATACCTCAATGATTCCGCCGGTAGGCTTACGGAAATGGAGGCGCGCCTGGATGACCTTGGTATTGTTGAACACAATCATCGAACCGGCAGGGATGAGCGAAGGGAGCTGGTCAAAACGGTGCTCCTCAATGCTGCCTTCACCCTCCGGGCGCCAGACGAGGAGTTTGGACTGGTCGCGGCGCGAGAGTGGGTAACGGGCTATGCGCTCTTCGGGAAGAGGATAGTCATAATTGCTGATTTGTATGGTGCGGGGGGTCATTTTAATGTCACTTGTACCTAATATATTATATTAATGTGGGGGACAAAGGTACGAAAAATAATTGTTTTTGCCAAAATAATTTTGTGAAAAGAAATAATATGGGTATCTTTGCGCGCATTTTATAAAATACTATGGCAATAAAGATAGGTGACAGAGTCCGATTCCTGGATGCCCAAGGGGGCGGAATCGTGAAGAGATTTGACAGTAATGGACTGGTGATGGTGGAGGACGAAGATGGATTCGAAATCCCTACGCTGGCTACACAATGTGTGGTGGTAAGTGAAGAGGATGATCAGCGGCAGGCAGGTCATGCTCCTGTGCATCAGGCACCGCTGACCCGGGCGCAGATGGCTGCGCGTGAGGCTCAGACCGAGGTGGATAAGCTGCGCGAAGAGAACCGCCGCCTGAAGGAGGAAATACATGCGCTGAAGGCAGAGATGGGCGACCTGAAACTGGCGCTGCTGCGAGCACAGTATGGCAGCCAGAGCAATAAGAAGGGCTCAAATGGAAACGTGCCGGGTGAGATCAAATCCAATCCGCATGAAGTGCTGCGCAATGGTATCATTGAGGTAGATCTGCATATTGACAAGCTGCTGGAGACTACAGCGGGCATGAACAATGCTGCTATGCTGCAGCATCAGTTGGACATCTTCCGCCAGACGATGGCTTCCTACCGCGGAGCCAAGGGTCAGCGCATCGTATTCATCCATGGTAAGGGTGAGGGCGTGCTGCGCAAGGCTATCATTGATGAGCTGAAGCTGCGCTATGCGAAGTGTGAGTGGCAGGACGCCTCATTCCAGCAGTATGGATTCGGAGCAACACAGGTAACAATCAGATAAAACGGTATTTGATATGACCAAGTTCAATGAAATCGTTAAGGCGCGCCAGGTGCAGATGATGGCAAAGGATTATTTCTTCATCTTCTGCGGTATTGCGCTGTATGCCATCGGTTACAACGCCTTCATCCTGCCGGAGCAGCTGGTACAGGGTGGCGTGACAGGTATTTCTTCACTCTTCTACTATGCCTGGGGCTGGTCACCTGCTATCTGCATCTGGGTGATCAACGTCATGCTGCTGGTTTTGGCAATCAGAGCTTTGAACAAGATATTCGTGCTCCGAACCATCATAGGCGTAACTATGCTCTCCAGTTTGATTGCACTCTTCCAGCCGGTCTTTCAGGCATACCCAATGATCACGCCGGGTGAGGATAAATTCATGCACGTGATGATTGGTGCCATGATGGGCGGTGCGGGTTTGGCACTGGTCTTTGCACACAACGGTTCGACGGGCGGTACAGACATCATCGTGGCGCTGATCAACAAATACTCACGCATGAGCCTGGGACGTGCCATGCAGCTGGTGGACATCTGTATCATCTCCTCTTCTTATATCCTGTTCCATTCGTTTGAGGTAATTGTATATGGTGTAGTGTTCACACTGATAGCAAGCTTTACGATGGATTACGTCATCAACGGTTCGCGCCAGACGGTACAGTTCCTGATCGTGTCAAAACACTATGAGGAGATAGCTGATGCCGTAAATCAGCAGCTGAACCGCGGCGTGACTATCATGCACGGCCAGGGCTGGTACTCCAAGAAGGAGGTAGAGGTGGTGATGGTGCTTTGCCGCCGCTATGAGAGCCAGGGACTGTTTAACCTGATCAAGTCGCTCGACCCGAATGCCATCGTGAGCCAGCAGTTCTGTCATGGCGTATTTGGCGAAGGCTTTGATCAAATTAAGTAAGCTGAAAGGCAAGGCTGCGAATGAGAAGGATTACTGTAAACAAGCAATATGAGGGCAATGCAGAGCTGCAGGGGCTGATAGAGCGGCTGTCTGAAGCCTTTGCACAGCAGGAGGGCGAGCTGATATACGACAAGCGTAATCAGGTGCGCCGTTTCGTGCTGGGCAATGGGATGCGCCTCATGGTAAAGCAGTTCAGGCGGCCCAACGTGGTACAGCAGCTCTGCTACAGTACCTTCTGGACCAACAAGGCAGAGAAGTCATTCGCCTACGGAAGCAGGCTCGAAAGCCTGGGCATAGGTACACCGCAGGCGGTGGCGGCGGTAGTGTATAAGAAAGGCGGTCTGGTGACACGCTATTACTTCGTGGCTGGCGAGGATGAGGGCTGTGACTGTGAGAACTGGATAGCCAGTCATGCCGGCACGCCGGAGTGGCAGCGGGGCATAGAGGCGCTGGCACGCTTCCTGGCAGAGCTGCATGAAAAGGGATTCCTGCATGGCGATGCCAACCTCTCAAACTTCCGGATCCATCCGCAGGCAGACGGAAAGTATCGGTTCGCGGTGATTGACACGAACCGCTCCACTTTCCTCAACCGTCCGGCAAACCGCCAGCAGCGGATGAACAACCTCTGCAGGATATCGCATAATCGCGTCGTGGTGGAGGCGCTGGCTAAAGCTTACGGACGTCAGTGCGGCTATGACGAGGAGATGACCTACAGAGAGGTTCTGGCAGCCACGGAACGCTTTGAACAACACAAGAACAGAATACGCAAACTTAAAAGAATATTCAAATGAAGTCGTATGTTTTCCCAGGTGATATTGATCAGGAGATTATGGAGATAGGTACCAAGCCTTTTCTCTATATGCGTACAGATGCATTCTCTGAGATCAATAAGGAGAGCGAAAGGCTCCTGCTCGACCTGATACATTGTCAGGAGGGCCGCACGATCATCTATACAGGCAGTGGTACAGGCGCTATGGCTGCCATCGTAGAGAATTATGTGAAGACACGCCGCAAGGCACTGGTGATAGATGGCGGATCATTCGGCCACCGCTGGTATCAGCTGTGCGAATACTATGGCGTGGAGGCGTATGACTTCAAGGTTCCCTTTGCCCGTGACATTGACTATGCGCTGCTGGAGGAGACCATCGTCCGCGAGAAGCCAGACACCTTCCTGTGCCAGCACCACGAGACCTCAACGGGCCAGCTCTTTGACCTGCGTAAGATCTCGGACATCTGTCACAGACATCAGGTATCACTGGTGGTGGATGTAATCAGCTCTTTCCTGGCTGAGGATCTGAATATGGATGCGTTGGACATTGATATCTGTGTGACCAGCACGCAGAAGGGTCTGAACATTCCTCCCGGACTCTCCATCATCTTCTTGAGCAAAAAACTGGAGGGCTATCCCTTTGCCCACAATGGCTATTACTGGGACTTCGAGGATAATCTCAACAACCTGAAGCGAGGACAGACTCCCTTCAGTCCAGCCACCATACTCTACCTTCAGCTTCATGCCCGCCTGAAGCAGTTGCAGGCTGAAGGGGGCGAGCAGCAGAACATTGAGATGGTGCGCCGTAACTGCGCTACCTTCCGTGCGCTCTGCAAGGAGTACGGATGGGAAGTCCCTGCCGAGGTCCCTTCGGTAGCTGTGACCGGATTTCAGACCCATGAGAAGGAGGAACGCAAGATATTCCGTGGGCTGATAGAGAAATATGATACCTACATCATGCCTTGCGCTCAAGCTGGTTTCTATCGCGTGTCGCACATGGGACTGCAGAGCGAGGCAGACCTGCGCCTGCTGGCTGAACGGATTCACGAACTGGAGAAATAAAGGAGAGAACGGTCTATGAAACGAGTCATCACTTATGGAACCTATGACCTCCTGCATCAGGGACACATTAACCTGCTGCAGCGAGCCAAAGCGCTGGGCGACTATCTGATAGTAGGCGTTACTACCGATAACTTTGATCTGGAACGCGGCAAGCTCAATGTGTGTGAAAATGTGATGAAGCGCATTGAATCCGTGCGTCAGACCGGACTGGCTGATGAGATCATCATAGAGGAATACGTGGGGCAGAAGATAGATGATATACGCCGGTACGATATCGATATCTTTGCCATCGGCTCGGACTGGGAGGGGAAGTTTGACTATCTGAACGAATACTGCCAGGTGGTATATCTGCCCCGAACCGAGGGAATCTCAAGCACCATGCTCCGCGAGGAGCGCAAAGCTGTAAGGCTGGGAATAGTGGGTACGGGCAATATTGCACACCGCTTTGTGCGTGAGGCGGCATTCGTGAGCCGTAACGTCATAGCTGCAGCCTACAATCCTGATCAGCAGCAGTGCGGTGCGTTCTGCCAGGAGATGAACATCCCTCTTCCGGCTGCAACTTACGCTGATCTGCTGGAGGCTTGTGATGCCGTGTATATTGCCTCTCCGCACCTGACCCATTATGACTATGCCATGCAGGCGCTGCTGGCAGGTAAGCACGTATTGTGTGAGACACCGCTCTGCTTCAAGGAGGCTGAGGCAAAAGCGCTGCTGGCGTGCGCCCAGCAGCAGGGTCTGGTGCTGATGACGGCGCTGAAGACTGCCTATTGTCCCGCTTTCAAGCACGCCATGACGCTGCTGAAGAGTGGCGTGATAGGAGAGATTGTGGATATCAGCGCCTCTGTCACTACACTGACGGATGAGACTTCTGACAAACTGAATTCGGATATGGCGGGCGGATCAATGAGTGAGAATGCCTGCTTCCCGATGCTCCCTATCTTCCGCCTGCTGGGCACGGAATGGAAAGATCTGCACTTTTTCACCAAAATAAAGCGTGGTACGGATATCTATACGAAAGCAATACTGGACTATGGCGACTCGATTGCTACCTTCCAGGTGGGACTCGGCGTCAAGAGCGAAGGAAACATGGTAGTTTCTGGCACAAAGGGTTATCTCTACGTGCCAGCACCCTGGTGGAAGACTGATTACTTCGAGATCCGCTATGAGGACCAGAACCAGAACCGTAAGTTCTTCTATCCTTACGAAGGGGAGGGACTCCGCTATGAGATCAAGGAGTTCATAACCAACATCTCCAATTCGACCCGTGATTACCAACTGCTGCCGGAAGAGGTTGTGGGTATGGCACGCCTTCAGGAGCAGTATATCAACTTATGTCTCGCAAATGCGTAACTTGACTATATTAAAACCAACCAACGATGAGAATCTGTCTATTCTGCGAGAACCGCTACGCCATTGATATCCTTCAGCCGCTGGCTGATGAGGCTGCACGCCAGCAGCGTCATGAGGTACTGTGGTATATCCACACCAAGAAAATCAAGCAATTTACTTTGGGCAAAGAGTGCCGCTGGACGGATTCCATTCAGGAGGTGTACGACTTCCACCCGGAGGCAATCTATGTGCCGGGAAATATTGTGCCTTATTACCTGTCAGGGGTGAAGGCACAGGTGTTTCATGGCTACGCCGCAGAGAAGAAAGACCATTGGATCATACGCCGCTACTTTGATACCTACCTGACACAGGGTCCTTACTTCACGGAGCATTTTGAGGCTTCGGCAAAAAAGTACGGTGACTTTGAGGTGCGCGAAACGGGCTGGACCAAGCAGGACTGGATCTGTGAGCACCTGCATGACTATGATGCAGAGAAGGAGGCGCTGCTCAAGGAGCATGGTCGGAGCCGGGTGGTGCTTTATGCCCCAACGTTTTCGCCTAAACTGACCTCTCTGCCCGCCATGAAGCCGGCGTTGGAGCAGTTGCTCAAGGAGGAGGATATCGTACTGGTCATGAAATTCCATCCGTTGACCCGTAAAGAGTGGTGTGACGAATACAGAACGTGGGCAGAAACACAACCTCACGCCATCTATGTGGAGGCTTCGGAAAATGTGACCCGCTACCAGATGATGAGTGACGTGATGTTGAGTGACACCTCATCAGCCGTGTATGAATTCCTGCTGCTGAACCGTCCTGTAGTTACACTGGGCACCATTGCCAAGGATATCTATTGGGAGAATGTGACGGAGGCAGGACAAGTGCTACAGGCATACCGCCATGCGCTCAGCGATCCGGAGAGCATAGCAAAAAGAAAATGGGTCGTAGAGAACTACGACCCACATCTGGACGGACATTGCTGCCAGCGTATGATTGCGGAGGTGGAGGATTATATCCGAAGGCACGGCGTTCCGCAGAAGCGCAAACTGAACCTTTGGAGAAAATACACCAGTATCAAGACCTTCGGACGTCCGAAATAAGGATCACCTTTTTTATGAAAGACTGACTTTTTATGACTCAAATTTATAAATATGATTTGCGAGAGTTCCAGCTGAGAAGCATGGTGCTGCTCGAAACTATTGATCAGGTGTGCAAGAAGTATGGTTTGACCTACTATATCATCGCCGGCACACTCCTGGGAGCTGTACGTCACCGAGGATTCATTCCCTGGGATGACGATATTGACATTGCCCTGAGCCGAAAAGACTATGACCTGCTCATGGCGCATGCTGAGGAGTGGGTGCCTGCACCTTTTCACATCGTGACGCACGAGAATAATAAGGAGTATCCCAAATACTTTGCCAAACTGGAGGATCAGAGTACAACCCTGGTGGAACGCTTTTATCTTGGATACGTGGGTGGGATCTATATTGATATTTTCCCGCTGGACGAAGTGCCCAACAATGTCCTGAAGCGCAAATGGCACTTCTATAAGTTTCATCTCTTACGCCGACTGCTATATTACGCCTACCGCGATCCGTACAAGCACGGACGTGGGCTGAATGCAGCATTCATACTTCTGATGCAGCGGCTATTCAAGAAGGAATGGCTCCATACAAAGTCACAGAAGGTGCTGAGAGAATATAAAGGCAGTGCCGACTGTGACTATCTGATGACGCATGACGATGGTCCGCGTGCCTATAGGAAAGAAATATTCAGCACACCCAGGAACTACGTCTTCGAAGGCCGCAGTTTCTGCGGGCCAGCGATAGCCGAAGGTTTCCTGAGTGTGCTGTACGGAACTGACTTTATGCAGTTGCCACCAGAGGAAAGGAGACGTTCACACTTCCATGACTATTGTGACCTGGAGCATGGGTATCTTGATCCCTCTAATGTATTGTTTCAGTCCATTGGATAGACTACACCCCATTCCTTGCGGAGGTTGTCCATGACTTGCATTACTTCGAGGGTCTCCTCGTGAGGCATGCATGGGCAGTCAAGTCTGCCTTCACGCAGCGCATCACGGCAGGCAATGACCTGATACTCGTAGCCAGTGATCTGCTGTGGGCAGTGGATGTCATGGATGCACTGTCCGTCAGCGTTGAAGACCTGTGCACGCTGTGGATTGTTGATATTATCTACTTCGATGTAACCCTGCTCACAGCTCAAGATTCCGTGCTTGTCATTGATACAGCAGGCAGAGGCCTGCATATTAGCCATGATGCCATTGCCGTAGATGACAGAGATGCTGTCAAGCAGATCCATACCAGTATCATTCTTTACACACTGTGACTTGATCACCTTCCAGTCACCACCGAGGAACATACGGACAAAGTTGATGGAATATACACCGAGGTCGAGCAATGCGCCGCCGCAAAGGTCTGGGCGTACGATGCGCTCCTTGAATTCCATCTGGTAGCCAAGGCTGGCGTAAGCGAGGCGTGGACGACCAATCTCACCACTGTCTAATACCTCCTGGATCATCTTGCGGATAGGCTGGTAACGGGTCCAGATAGCTTCAGTAATGAAGATCTTCTTCTCATGAGCCAGATCAAGAAGCTCCTTTGCCTCGCGGGCATTGGCAGTAAATGCCTTCTCAACCAGACAAGCCTTGCCGTGCTGGAGAGCCAGCATCGTATTGGCATAGTGATGACTGTGTGGTGTGGCAATATAAACGAGATCCACCTCTGGGTCGGCAACTAAAGCCTCGTAACTTCCATAAGCTTTTTGAAAACCCCACTGCTGGGCAAAAGCATCTGCCTTCTCCTGCGAGCGGGAAGCGATAGCGTATGCAATACAATCTGCGGTTGCAGGGTCCTTGGCAAGTCCCTGAAGTGTGATGGCCATTTTTTCGGCAATCCATCCTGAGCCGATAATTCCAACTTTCATAATATATGTATTAAATTAGATAATGTGGTGCAAAGATAACCGATTTGGGTTAGAGTTCCAAATAAAAGATAGAAATATTTTGTTTTTTCAGAAAAAAGACTTAACTTTGCCCCGTTATTACTCTAATCATCAACATTACATTAAATTATTTACACATGACACAGAACGATCAGGGCTCAAAGTCCTATTTGTTTTCCATCGTGCTGGTAGCTGTATTGGGCGGTCTGCTCTTTGGCTATGACACGGCAGTGATTTCTGGTGCGGAGAAGGGTCTGCAGGCTTTCTTCATGGGTGCTAAAGATTTCGTCTATACCGATTTCTGGCACGGATTCACTTCTTCAAGTGCTCTCATCGGTTGTATTATCGGTGCAGGCATTTCTGGTACCTTGGCTTCTAACTGGGGCCGTAAGAAGAGTCTTATCTTTGCAGGTATCATGTTCTTCATCTCGGCATGGGGCTCTATGTGCCCAGAGACCATGATTCTGACCAAGGGTGAGCCAAATGTTACCCTCTTTGTAGTATTCAATATCTATCGCGTCATTGGCGGTGTAGGTGTAGGCTTGGCTTCGGCTGTTTGTCCTATGTATATCGGCGAGATTGCTCCTTCGAGCATCCGCGGTATGCTGGTCAGCTGGAACCAGTTTGCAATTATCTTTGGCCAGCTGGTAGTTTACTTTGTTAACTTCGGTATTCTGGGCGATCACACCCAGCCTATCATCGAGAGCATCGGTCAGGGTCTGAACAGCCTCTCTCCAAACAGCGATCCTTGGACTATTGAGAATGGCTGGCGCTATATGTTCGGTTCGGAGATGGTTCCTGCTGGTCTCTTCGCTCTTTTGATCTGCTTCGTGCCTGAGACTCCACGTTATCTGGCTTCTATCGGTCAGGATCAGCAGGCAGAGGGCATCCTTGCCAAGATCAATGGCGTAGCTAAGGCAAAGGAAATCCTGAAGGACATCAAGGAGACTATGACCGTGAAGACCGAGCCACTTATGACCTACGGCTTCCTCTGCATCTTCGTGGGTATCATGCTTTCTGTATTCCAGCAGGCTGTAGGTATCAATGCTGTGCTCTACTTTGCTCCACGTATCTATGGCGCTATGGGCTTTGATGATCCAATGGTTCTTACGGTATTCAATGGCGTAGTCAACCTTGCCTTCACACTCATTGCAATCTTCACCGTTGAGAAACTTGGACGTAAACCACTTCTCATCGTTGGTTCACTGGGTATGGCTTTGGGCGCTATCGGCGTAGCTTGCACATTCGAGGGTGCAATTGCCAATGATTCTACCATGCAGCTCCTCTGCATGATTTCACTCATGGTTTACTCTGCAAGCTTCATGTTCTCATGGGGTCCAATCTGCTGGGTTCTTATCGCAGAGGTATTCCCTAACACCATCCGTGGCGGTGCTGTAGCTATTGCAGTTGCTTTCCAGTGGATTTTTAACTGGATCGTCTCTACTTCATTCGTGCCAATGGCAAACAGCCTCGGTTACTGGTTCGTATATGCTCTCTACGGAATCATCTGTATTGTAGCGGCTCTGTTCGTTTGGAAGCTCGTTCCTGAGACCAAGGGTAAGACCCTGGAGGATATGACCAAGCTTTGGAAGAACAAGAAATAAGTAATTCCTTATTTACTTTATAAACCCATAGACAATGAAACAAGTGATCTCAACCCCTAATGCTCCTGCTGCTATCGGAGCATATAGCCAGGCCATTGTTCTGAATGGTATGCTCTATGCCAGTGGACAGCTTGGTATTAATCCTGCTACGGGAGACCTTGCTGGTGAAGATTTCGCCAGTCAGGCTGAGCAGTCTCTGAAGAATGTTGCTGCTATCCTTGAAGCTGCTGGAACAGATTTCAGCAAGGTTGTCAAGGTAACGGTCTTCATGAGCGATATGGCTAATTTCGCTGCGCTTAATGAGGCTTATGCCCGCTATTTCGTTAAGCCTTATCCAGCTCGCTCTGCTGTGGCTGTCAAAACTCTTCCGAAGAACGCTCTTGTAGAGATTGAGGTTGTAGCTGAGGTATAATTTACTGATATCAGACACTAAAAAACCGAAAGTTCATTTTTATTACAAAATGAACTTTCGGTTTTTTTATTTATAACGATATGGGGCTTCGCGTTATAAAGTAATTTGAAGCCCAGTTGTACTGTCTCGGCGGCGTACACATTTTAATTGGGCAAAAATGAAAACATTCTTGCTGTCCGGTTGAATGTCTATTGTTACAAATAGAACGCAGATGACGCAGACTTAACGGATTTTTTATGTATCACAGATATCCGTTTGTGTAAATATTAATCTGTTTTATCTGTTTGATCCGTTAAATCTGTGTTCAACTGTACAGTTCGAAAAATTTTACCTCATGGAGGCGATGATTTTCCGTCAGGAATTAGTACAACTGCACAATTTTGTTGGATCAGTTCATAGCAACAAGATTGTAGCCGCTGCGGCGTAATTCTACTGCTGCACCGATCTTGTAAAGAACTTTGATACTGCGTGCGAAGACATGAAATGCCATGACCGAACCGGCTTCAATCTGCTCGTGGCGCATTTGATCAAGAACAAACTGCGAACAGGTGCGCACTTTATCTTCGCAGGAGGTATAGTCTCCCTCCTTGAGCCCTAAAATGTCACCACGCACAACTTCGTCCAGATAGTCAAACCCTCGCTTGTCGCGTACGTGCAAGTAAAGGTTTGGCAGTTGGTCATAAATCTGCCATTCCTCATCCCAGTAACGTGCAACCGCCATGCCCATGTACATTGCCCAACCCAAGGCTACTGTCGGATATTGAACGAACTCTTTGACGGCATCTGCTACATATTCTGGCGCCATATCATGCCATTTGTCCGAGATATCAGGAGTTTCCAACAGTTTGCCCTCAAGTAGTTTCAGATCTGTACAGAGGTGTAAGACGCCTTGCATCAGGTTGTTCTCGTATTTGTTTAGATATTCTATTGTCTGTTGTTCCATAATATGAAAAAAGAATGCTGAACCCGAGAGTCCAGCATTCTTATTAATATATCAGAATCGGATTACTTGATAACGACCTTCTGACCGTTAGCAATGTAAAGACCGCTCTTCATCTCACGAGCGCGGAGGCCGTCAACGGTATAAGCGTTAACAGTTGACTCGGTGTTGAGAGTTACGATGCCAGTAGCAGTGTCAACAGTTACGCAAACTGGAGCTGAAGTAGCGCCAGACTCGTAAACAGCAACTACAGCGTAGGTGTGAGCACCAGCAGCAGCGTTTGCGTCAACGAAGCAAGGCTCCTCAACAGTGTCGAGGTACTCGCCGTCACAGTAAACGTCGAATGCAACAGGAGCAGCAGAACCAGCTGAATAGGTTACATCATCAACGAAGAAGCAGAACATATCGTTAGAGATGTAGTGGATTGCGAAGTACTTAGCACCAACTGGGAGATCGTAGCTGTACTGTACCATTTCGGTAGTAGCAGCAGTCTTGGTGTCGAGGAGAATGAATGAGCTTGGATCAGTGTCGGTCTCAGAGTAGAGAACCTCGAAGGTCTCAGGATACTGAGCGTTAAATGCGCGACCGATGAAGCTGATTGTCTGAGCATCACCAGAGAGCTCTGGAGATACCATCCAGTCATCATTTGCAGGACCACCATTATAGGTACAGAACATGAAGTAAGCAGCATTGTCACCATTACCTACGGTTGTAGGATCAGTGGTAGAACCAGAGAGCAATGCAGTAATATTCATTACACCGAATGCGTATTCCACGTATGGAGTTGTAATACCAGTGATACCACCAGTTACAGAGTTGTCAACGTCATAACCAGTCCATTCGCCGAACATCTCGCCGTCACAAACGATAGTTACGTTCTCCTCATTAGACTCCCAATCCTCAGTGAACTCCTCTGAAGAAGCCTCTGGAGCAGTCCAGGTAAGAGTAACAACACCATCCTCAACATCAGCTACGAGATCAGATACCGGAGCAGCCTTAGGAGCAACGAGCTCGATAACAGCGCTTGCAGCGTTGTCAGCTGGCTTGAGATCAAGGTCATAAACAACCTCACCCTCTACGAGAAGCTCATCAGCCTCGTCGAAGATAGAAGTCAGAACCTCGAAGGTAACCTCTACTGACTTGAATGAATCAAGAGCAGGAACGTTAGCAGTCTTTACCTCATTGCCTACGGTCAAATTAACTACAGCACCCTCAGCGGCGTTAGCGCCTTCGTTTGCTACGTTAGCAACAACATAAACAGCATCACCCTTAGTAACCTTGCTAGGAGCTACGAGATCAAGTACGAGGTTGTAATCAAGTACGTCACGAACCTGAATGTCATCAAGAGCAACGGTAGCGTTAGCACCAGTAGCCACAGCGCGGAAGCTCAATACGAAATATGGAGCAGCAACAACCTCAGCAGGGATCTGAGCAGCAACCTTAACCCACTCATTGAGCTGGTCAGCAGTGTTAACTGTCTCAAGGAGAATAGTCTCACCGTTTGGCATGATTGCCTCAACGTTCATGGTAACCTTGCGATCGTTAGCAAGTACAGAGCAGATAACCTCTGGGTTTACAGCACCGGCAACGGTAAGCTTAGCAGTGTTGATGCTTGCCCACTCGCCAGCAGCTGAAGTAGTCCAGTAAACACAACCATTGTCACCATTTGATGACATGCTGTTGTCAAGAGTCCAGTTGTTAACAGCGTCCTTGTTTACCCACCAGTACTGATCAAGACCACCTGAAGGCAGGGTCTCAAGATATGGAACAGCAAGTGGCTCACCAACAACGATAGCGTCAGTTACGATGAATGCACTTTCGCCAGCTGCGTTCTTAGCGGTAACAACGAAGTAGAGAAGGCTAGGATCACCTACCATGGTGTTATACTCAACCTCTACACTTGTCTCAGTGGTCTCAGCGATAGCCTCGCCAAGGTAACCGTCAACAACCTCGTAGATGGTGTAAACAACCTCTTCTGGGTTTACATAGCCACCATTCTGACCCTCAGAACCAACTGCAGACCAGGTGATGGTTACAGAGCTGATGTTGTCAGTAACGTGACCGTCAGTGATGTCAGCAGGAACGTCTGGACCTACATATGCAGAAACTACAGCCTTAGGACCATTGTCAGCCTCATTGTAAGCAATAACAACCCACTTGTGAGTACCGATAGCAAGATCAGTGTCAACATACTCTACAGCAGCGCCTGGAGTAACGTCGGTAAGCTCAGCAATAACCTCGCCGTCACGAGCAACGGTAACCTTGGTAAGTGCCTCGAGAGCCTCGCCGTTCAGACGGGTAGCAGGAGCGGTGAATACGATGGTAGCCTCAGTAGCGCCCTGTGCACCAGGAATAGCTTGGAGATTAAGAACTGCAGTAGGAGCCTCTGGCAGTGGACCAGCCTCAACGCTCATTCCATAGAAGTCAAGGTAGAACATGTCAGCGTCAGAGATAGCGTGGAATGCCACGTTGTACTCGCCGTCAGCAGGAGCGGTGAACTCAACCTCTACCTCCTCAATGTCAGCATAAGAAGCCATTGGAACGTCGTATGGAGCAACGAGCAGAGTAGTCTGAGCCTCAATGGTAGCACCCTGACCGATAGTTACCTCCATCCACTCAGGATAGTATGAAGAGTAAGCAGCAGCCTTATACTTGATTACATAAGTGCGGCCAGCAGCCATCTTGATAGCTGGAGAGATCATCCAGTCATCAGCCTCGTTTACTGAGCTGTATGAGTAACGTGCGCAAGGAACAACACCACTTCCGTAGTAGCTCCAGGTCTTGCCGTCAGCGTTGTCATCAATTACAGTGAAGAGGTTGAAGATATCCTCATCAATTGCGAGCTCAGCTGGGCACTCAAGTGCGTTACCAACAACGGTAGAGTTAGAAACAGCCATCTCAGAAGCCTGAGTAGTGTTAACAGCCTCTACGAGGTAAGCGTAAGTAGCGAGACCAGCAACCTCAAGAGTCTCAGAGAACTCAGTAGCGGTCAGATCAGTAGCAACCTCTGTTACAACGCCCATTACACTGCGGTAAACGTTGTAAGTAAGGTCACCAAGGAAGCCGTTGTGAACACCTGCAGCAGGAGCATCCCAAGTAAGGCTAACCTCACCCTCGGCAGAAACGTTAAGAACAACGTTAGCTGGAGCCTTAGGCTCGTCATAACCTACATATACAGAAAGCTTAGCCTTAGGGCTCTCGCCAGCAGCGTTAGAAGCGATAGCAACGAAGGTATTAACACCCTCCTCAACCTCAACAGCGCTCTCAATGGTAGAGCCTGCAGCAGCGGTGCCAGCAAGAAGAGCCTCACCGTTAGCGGTTACAGTATAATTAACGTCACCAGTCAGCTCTGCACCAGCGAAGGTCTCAGCTGGCAGGGTGAAGGTCAAAGTACCAGCGGTAGCAGGACCCTCAAATGCAGCAGCGATCTCTGCAATAGCAGCAGGAGCATTGTCATCAGCTGAAGGAGCTGGGATAGCCAGACCAAATACCTGCTTGATACCCCAGTCAACAAGTAAGGTAGCAGCACCGGTAGTAATATCTACAGAGTAGAGACCAGCAGCAGCACCAGAGGCATCAATCTCACAGAAGTAAGCAGCCTTAGTCTTAGCATCGATAGCGAAGCTCTGAGTATAAGAACCATGATAGCCAACGCCAGTAGCACCAACGAGAGTCTCCTCACCAGTGTTGACATTAATCTGATACAGGTTGTTGTCATTAGCAAGACCATAAACGGTAGTGCCGTCAGAAGCCATGCCTACATAGTTGTGTGAAGGAGTGCCTACCTCAGTCTTGGTGAGAGCCTCGAAGTCAACAGTGCAGAATGACTGTGCAGTAGCGTCCTCATTATAGAATACGCCGAAGCCACCACCATTAGGATTCTGGCAGAATGCAGCTGAGTACCACTCAAGACCAGCAGCAGGAATGTCAACTACGTCGAGCAACTCGAATGTCTCAGCATCGAAAGTGCAAGCATAGAAGAAGTAAATGCCGAAGAGGCTGTATGAATCATCTACGAAGAGAGTCTTGTAGAGACCATCCTCGAAGTAACCACCAGCACTTGGAGAAGCACCACCCATGTCGCTGAGTGGAGTGAATGAGCCGTCGAGACCAATCTCGCACATGTAGGACTCTGCATCGCTACCAGCCTCATCATAAGCGAGGTAGCCGAAGATTGGGCTTGAAGGAACTGCCAGAGGAGCGTGGAAAGTGCCCTTGTTAGCAGCCTTACGGCCATAAACGCGAGCCTCTGCGATAGGAGACTTCTTTGCGTTCAACTTAAGAGACTGAAGTGCAAGAGGGTTCTTCTTGATGTCAACCTTGGCATTCTTTACTGCCTTGGTAGCCATCACTTCAGCTGGGAGTTCATGCACAGGAATGCTCTTCTGAGCAAAACCTGCAACTGGCAGAGTCATCAAAAGACCAGCTGCCAAAAGATTGTAATTCTTTTGCATGAGTTTAATAAAATTGGTTAATAATATGTGAAAAAAGAACTTTTTTGATAAAAAGACACTAAAAAGGGGCATAGAGAGCGTACAAAAATGGACACAATACACCTCAAATAGCACCGCAAAGATAAAGACACTTTTGGAGAAATACAAATTATTTTTATAAAAAGTGTAAAAAAAAGGAAATTTGTGTCATTTATACCCTTTTTTTATTATTTATTTCTAAAAAAAACTCGATTTTAGTATTAGATTGTCTGTTTTTTGTCGATTATTTTGGCAAATCGAGGGATTTGCGCGATATTTGCGCTGCCGTTATTGTAAAGAACGGCTCTTATATTATATAATATATATAATGTGTAGCTATTATGATAGTAGGTTTAGCAGATTCCTGCAGCGAGGAGGAGGTCGGTGTGATGCGTTCCTATGTTGACGCCACAAGAATCGGCGGTCATCTTCCGCTGGTCCTCCCTGCCACGACGGTGTACGAAGAGGCATGCCGGCAGCTGATGGCTGTAGATGCTTTGATGCTTTTGGGGGGAGGCGATGTGGAAGCTTCTCGTTTTGGAAGTGTAGCAACACCCTTTGATGGAACTCCGAATGTTATGAGAGATGCTTATGAACTGCTATTGATGCAAGTGGCAGTGGAGCAGCGTAAACCTGTATTCGGAATCTGCCGAGGTTTACAGCTGATTAATATCTTCTTTGGCGGAACAATCTGTCAGGATCTGCCCACTTGCTGGAGTATATGCGTTGAACGTTCTTCCAACCAGAATTATAGCAGTACTGATTATATTCCGTTGCTTGACCACAGCCGTCCGGATAAGAAATGGGAGCCGGTGCACGCCATACATATTGATGCGCAGTCCAGGCTGGCACAGGTGCTGGGGGAGACTCAAGTCAGCGTAAACAGCACGCATCATCAGGCAGTTGACAGATTAGGCAGCGGTTTGCGGGCTGTGGCATGGTCTGCTGACGGGGTCATTGAGGCTGTCGAATCCGATAACTACCCTATTGCTGCTGTTCAGTTCCATCCTGAACGTCTTGCGTGGGGTGATGATACCTTGTTCCGAAAGATATTTGCTGACCTGCCCCGTTATTTGTCAAGTCACTGCTCGTAACGTTTTTTATAAACCGAACGGCAGGCTCCAAAGTTAAAATAGACGCCAGGTATATCCTCGGTATTCTCCTTTACCTTGATATATTCAATGGATTCATTGCAGAGCGAATCCTTTTCTACTTGAAGTCCCATGCGATAAAGAACCTCATATTCATGTTCGATGTCTATGACGTGAAATGCCGACTCCGGAGTCTCGCCGTCTCCGCTTGAAACGATGGCATCAAGCAGTGCATTCTGCTTGTCATTCCACAGATTATATTTTACGGTATCCTGGAGCTGGAGGTAAGAGAATGACAACGTTGAGATAGCAAGCAGGTCAAACGGATTGTCATCAAGTATGGTATTGGAGATCTGGATTGCCTCCGGGCAAAGTCTGGCACTTCCTTTCTCCTTTGTCAAAGACTTACGGATGTCAAGTAGCTGCTTTTTCGCCATCTGATATGGTACGAAATCCTCCTGCAGTGTGAAACCATAGTAGAGCACACGGTACTGTTCCAGTGACAGGGTAGTGTCATTGGCAAGATAGCGGCGCATCAGTGTAGGGTAGTAGTTGGGACCCTTGGTATTCTGTATCTGCGCACGGATCTGTTTGTAGTCAGGTGCATCTACCTCCTGGGCAAAGATATTACCTACAGTCAGGAAGAGGATTAGTATTAAAAGCAGTTTTCGCATAGTCTTGTACAAAATGGGTTAGTATCAGAACGGAGCCTCACTGTCAGGTGCTCCCAGTCCGCCCTGTGGATCAAAGGTGCCGAATCCATTAGGCTGTTGAGTCATGTCCGGAGCGTTGGAATTCATGCGCGAACCAAGCTCCTGTCCGCCCTTCCATTGGGTCAGTGTGCTGGTAATGCTTGAGTCCTCATCCATATTCTGGAATCGGACAAATTCGCCTCTGAATCGCAGGCGCACGTCGCCCACCGAACCGCTACGATGCTTGGCAATGATGATTTCTGCCAGACCGTGCAGGTCATTGCCCTTTTCATCCTCAAAGATCTTATAATATTCCGGACGGTGAATGAGGCAAACCATATCAGCATCCTGCTCGATGGCACCAGATTCGCGGAGGTCAGCCAGCTGTGGACGTTTGCCGTCACCCTGGCGCGTCTCCACACCACGGTTCAGCTGTGAGAGCGCAATGATTGGGATGTCCAGTTCCTTAGCCAGACCTTTGAGCGAACGGGAGATGATGGAAACCTCCTGCTCACGGCTGCCAAACTGCATTCCGGCTGCTGTCATCAGCTGAAGGTAGTCAATTATGATCATCTTGACGCCATGCTCGCGCACCAGACGGCGGGCTTTGGTCCTCAACTCAAACACCGAGAGGCCTGGCGTGTCATCCACGTAGATTGGAGCGCCCTGCAGGTGGTTGATGCGTGTGGTGAGCTGTGTCCATTCGTCGTTGGTAAGTTTGCCGCTCTTGACCTTCTCACCAGAGATCTCACAGACGTTCTGCAGCAGACGGTTCACCAGCTGCAGGTTTGACATCTCAAGGCTGAACATGCCTACTGGTATATTGTAATCCACCGCCATGTTCTTCACCATGGAGAGCACAAAGGCAGTCTTACCCATGGCAGGACGGGCAGCAATGATGACAAGGTCCGTATTCTGCCAGCCGGATGTCATCTTGTCAAGCTCATGGAATCCGGAAGGGAGACCAGACAGACCGTCCTCACGGTTAGAGGCCTGTTCAATCTTCTTCAATGCCTCGCTGATGACGGGGTCAATCTGTACAACGTCCTTCTTGATATTGTGCTGGCTAAGCTGGAAAAGTTCGCCCTCTGCACTCTGCATCAGTTGCTCAATGTCGGTTGTCTCATCGAATGCCTCTGCTTCAAGTTTGCCTGCGTAGTTAATGAGCTGGCGGGCAAGAGACTTCTGCGCAATGATGCGGGCATGATATTCTACGTGAGCCGCTGAACCTACCTTACTGGTGAGTGTGGCAATGTAATAGGGTCCGCCCACCTCATCGAGCACACCGTTATGCTGCAGGCGGTCAGTGACCGTCAGCATGTCAATAGGCTCCTGGTTCAGTGCCAGTTGCTGGATAGCCTCAAAAATGAGTTGGTTCTTATGCTCGTAGAAGGTTTCGGGCTTCAGTAAGTCCGAGATGATGGAATAGGCATCTTTCTCAAGCATGAGTGCACCGAGTACAGCCTCCTCTACATCGGTAGCTTGAGGCTGTATCTTGCCCATGGCAGGAACTTGAGGCGTCTGCTGACGGGATGTGCGACGATTATTGGTGGTGGATTGCTGGGCCAACGTATTTAGTTATTTTGTAGTGCAGAATTGATTTTCTTTGATTTCCTTGATGGAGAAGAATCAAAGATAGAAGATGGCTTTGATATGCTTCATTCATTTTGAAGATCCGACAAAGGAAATCAAAAAGAAATCAATGCATATTGTAGCCGTAATTGATTTTCTTTGATTTCCTTTGATGGAGAAATATCAAAGTGCCGGTGCTATCAGATGCCGCTGAGCAGACCCTTGCGGCGACGGCGGATCTCGTTCTCGTTAGCAAGCTCCTCGTCAATGAGGATACGTCCGCAGTACTCACATACGATAACGTGCTTGCGCATACGTACGTCAATCTGACGCTGTGGGGTAATCTTGTTGAAGCAGCCTGAACATGCCTCACGCTCAATAGGAACGATAGCCAGGCCGTTGTGAGCCTTCTTGTGGATGCGGCGGAAGATACCGAGCATCTTCTGGTCCACATTGTTCTCAATCTTCTTTGCCTTTTCGCGGAGCATCTCCTCCTCGTTGCGGGTCTCGGCAATGATCTCGTCGAGTTCACCCTTCTTGGTCTCAAGGTCTGCCTTGCGCTCTTCGATCTCGGCAGTAGCAGCAGCCTCACGGTTGTGGAGTTCCTGAATCTGCTCAAGGTTCTCACGGATGCGCTTGTTGCAGAGCTCAATTTCCAATCCCTGGTATTCAATCTCCTTTGACAGGAATTCGTACTGTTTGTTGTTCTGGATGTCGTTCTGCTGCTCGGTATACTGGCTGATCAGAGCCTCTGCCTGACCGATCTTCTCCTGCATGTCAGCAATCTTTGACTGGCACAGAGCCACTTCTTCATGAAGCTTGTTCATCTTGCTCTCAAGATTCTCAAGCTGGGTCTCCATATCGGCTACCTCTTGTGGCAACTCGCCACGAAGGCTCTTGATACGGTCAATCTCTGATACGAGTACCTGCAGTTTGTACAGGTTGGCGAGCTTCTCCTGGACGGTCAGCTCCTTTTCAATCTTTGGCATAATATTAAATAAATTACTAATTACTGATTACTGATTACGGGCAAAATAAAAAGCCATATACCCGTCTTCCTTTTCCCCTTGTCTTGGGGCTGACTACAGCTCGAGGCTCCTTGAGCATCGAGTCTGGTCACTTTTCCATCAGGCCGAGTAAATCAGGCCCTCCGGCGGACGTTTATATAGCTGTGAATGTTATTTTGTGGTTGCAAAGATAGGACGTTTCGGACAAAATGCCAAATTTTTTTGTCCAAATATGCCAAAATCTTTGCCAGTTTCGGATTTAGACCGTATTTTTGCGGGTAGAAATTACAAAAATCTTTGATAATATGAACTACAAGAATCTTTTTTCTGCCATCATGCTGATGGCTGCAGCGGTTCCTGTTTTTGCTGAGGATGCCGCTACTGAAGAGTCTCATTGGACCAAGAAGGGCAATGCCAGCCTTCAGTTTACCCAGGGTTTCGTGTCTAAGAACTGGTACAAGGGTGGAGAGTCCAACTTTGCCCTGTTGGCTACAGGTGATTATCAGTTTAACTACAAGCTTGAGAAGCTGACTTGGGATAATCATCTGGAGGGCAAGCTCGGTTTCGTTACCACACCTTCAGACCTCTATCATGACTATATGTCAAACACTGACCTCCTCAAGTGGACCTCTAAGGTGGGCTATGAGGCAGGTAAGAACTGGTTCTACACCCTTCAGGCTATCGGACAGACACAGTGGTGCCCTGGTTTCAAGACCAACACAAAGGATGAGTTCTCTAAGTTCTTCTCTCCAGCTTATCTAACCGTCTCTCTCGGTATGGACTGGAAGAAATCAAAGGAGAATATTGAGTGGACTATCTTCCTCGGTCCTGTAGCCTACAATCTGAAGTATGTCAATGATCCATGGCGTGGTTTCTATACCTGCAATAATATCGGAGATGACTTCGGTAAGGAGATGCACTCAAATGGTCGCATTGATGGCACCCAGTTCGGTCTGATGAAGGGCGAGTTCAATGCCTATGACCTTGGTGCCTCTGCCAAGGCCGGCATGAACTGGAAACTCTGCAAGTATCTGACCTGGACCTCACAGGCACAATACTTCTCACCTCTCTATAATGTGGGCAAGAAGGATCAGAACGGCAAGCATCACGGCTATACCAACTTTGAGTGGGAGAACACCTTCGATATGCCACTCAACAAGTTCTTCTCTACCAAGGTCTATACCCACCTTCGTTTTGATGACTCTGTCAGCCCAGACAAGAAGTTCGGCGGATGGGGCTACTTCCAGTTCACTGAGCTCTTGAGCTTCGGTATCTCTTATAATTGGTAAGAGTTCAATTACCTTGGATATTGCATCGTTACGCAATGCAATGATCCATGTTGTCTGATAAGTACACGGCAGTCAATGCCGATGATTTCGCGGCCAGGGAATGCGTCTTGCAGCACCTTGGCCGCTTTCTTGTCATTATCCGGCTGATTATAGGTGGGGTAGAGTACCGCTCCATTCAGGATCAGGAAGTTGGCATATGTGGCTGGGAGGCGCTGGTCGCCCTCTTCCTCCACGGCATCGGCAAAGTCGCTCTCCTTGATTTCATCGGGCATAGGCAGCGCCAGCAGTCGGTAAGGCTGACCCTCCAGGGTGCGGAAGGTCTGCAGTTGAGCCTCCATCTGCTGCAGCTCGTCATAATGGATGTCATCCGGATCAGTACACTTGACATAGACGATAGTGTGGTCAGGGCAGAGACGAGCCAGGGTGTCAATGTGGCTGTCTGTATCATCGCCCACCAGGAATCCGTGGTCCAGCCAGAGAATCTGCTTGCAGCCGAAGTCTTCACCAAACCATTCATTGAAAGGCTCCTTGCTCTCAAAGTAGTTGCGGTTGGCTGAAAGCAGGCATTCGGCAGTAGTCAGGATGGTACCCTCGCCGTCACTCTCAATAGAACCGCCCTCAAGGACGTGTTTGAGGGCGCACCTGTATTTTGCCTCCCAGAAGTCCAGCAGGTCATTCTCCTCAAAGATGCCGCTTTCATAAACCCTCTGGTTGATCTGATTGTCCAGGTCGGCGGCAAACTTCATGCCCCATCCGTTGAAGCTGTAGTCATTAAGCAGTATGCCGTCTCCTCCCTCCTGCAGGTCAGTGGCTGTACGGGTACTGATGAAGGCATGGTCACGAGCCCATGTATCGTTAGTCGGGCATTCGCATATCACCACCTGGCTCATATCTATATTTCCTGCTGTAAGCAGCTGAGTCTCCACCTCCTCGGGTTCTGGGGTGACGATAATCAGCGGTTCAAAGCGGGTGATGGCCTGAGCCAGTTGGATGAAGCATTCCTGAGCAGACTCCAGGTAGGGAGCCCAGTCAGTCTCGGCGTGCGGCCAGGTGAGTTGTACGAACCTTTGTGGTTCCCATTCGGCAGGAAGTATAGGCATGGTGATTGGAGTTAAATTGTTTCGTCATCTGCGCTGCAGATTATGGTCGCAAAGTTAATTGTTTTGGGTGACAATAGAAAGTTTTGTACCAAAAATTCTCTTTTTTTTACGTTTTTTTGCGCTTGGATTGAGGGTTTTTAGTAAATATTCTGTATCTTTGCACACATAATCAACCTTTAATTATCCGATATCTCCACTATGTCCAAAGCTTCGAAGATACTTCGCTTTGCGATGCGTCACTGGTTCAAGACCCTTTGCATGCTGTTCCTTTTCTACATGCTTTTCATGAGCGAACACAGCGTGTGGCGTATCATACGCCTTCATGCCCAGGAGGAGGGGTTACGTCGTGAGATCCGCCAGTATCAGGATACGATAGAGGCTTTCCAGCGTCGTATTGACCAGGTGAGCGTTGATAATGAAGCGCTGGAGAAGCATGCCCGTGAGCGCCTTCACATGCATCGAGAGAATGAGGACCTTTATCTGTTTGAGAAATGAAGTACATCGAACAAGCTGCTTATATCCTTCTGCTGGCTGGAGCCATTCTGTATCTGCCCTTCCGTCAGATAGCCCCTTATGTCTTCGCTGTGGGGGCAGCCTTGCTGCTGGGCACCCATCTGGCAGAGCGTTATCAGGGGACTAACCTCCGTCTCAAACGGAACTTGCGTACTCGCCACCTGATAGGTGTTTTCTATGCCACAGCCGCCTGGTTTATGTTCGAGGCAGGTATGTACTGGCTCCCTTTGCTTTCAGTGGGAGTGATGCTTGAGCTTTATACGCTTTGGGTGATCTCAAAGGAGAACGAAAAAGAGAACTGAATAGAAGTATTGTGAAGATGAAACGTGGATTAGTACTCGAAGGGGGAGGCATGCGAGGCCTCTTTACGGCAGGTGTGCTTGATGAGATGATGGAGCAGGGCCTGGATCAGTGCTTCGAAGGGGCTGTAGGCGTTTCTGCCGGTGCCTGCTTCGGTGTCAATATCAAATCCGGACAACAGGGACGTGCGCTGCGATATAATGTCAAGATGTATCGCAATCCGAACTATATCAGTATCCGCTCCCTGCTCACTACGGGTAATCTGATCAATGCCGAGTATTGCTACCATACCGTCCCCACGCAGATTGATGTCTTTGATGGCGAATCCTTTGCCCGTAATCCTATGTCCTTCCACCTGGTATGTACTGACTGTCTTACGGGTAAGCCAGTGTATCATGAGATAGATCATGTGGATTATGAGGTGCTCGAATGGATTCGCGCCTCTGCCTCCTTGCCAATGGTGTCAAAGCCGGTGGTGCTTGGAGATCATGTCCTGCTGGATGGCGGTATTTCTGACTCCATACCGCTGCAATACTTCCAGCAGCAGGGATATGAACGTAACGTAGTGGTGCTGACCCAGCCTTTGGGCTACCAGAAGCCGCCTACCGGAGCCATGTGGCTGGTAAAACTTCTGCTTCGCCGTTATCCGAAGGTGGTGGATTGTATGGCACGCCGTCATGAGATGTATAATGCGGAGCTGGAGTATGTGATGAATGAGGTGCGCAAGGGGAATACCCTCATAGTGGCGCCGCCGGAGAAACTCCCTATCGGGCGTGTAGAACAGAAACCTGATAAATTGCGTCTGATTACCCGAATGGGTCGTGAAGCCTGTCAGAAGCAGGTCACAGAAATACGGGATTTCTTATGTCAATAGATTCCTCATTGACAATTGAGCCTCTTGGAGGTTGGACGCCGAATTCACGATTGTTAAATGGATGCCAAGATTGTTGGCGCCAATTTCACAGTTGTTAAATGGACGCCAAGACCTTTGGCGCCGATTTCACGGTTGTTAAATGGCCGCCAGAACCGTTGGCGTTGATTTCACCGTTATTTTATGAATGCCAAAAGATGCTGGCGAAGATTTGCAAAATCACAAATCTTCGCCAGCATCCTTATTTATCCGGTTCCTTATCAGAAAGTCTCCGTGAAGATTCCAGTAAAGTTGTCATCCACTGACATACTGAAGTTAGCGCTGCTTCCATAGAAGATACCCTGATACTGGGTGTAGTATCCTGCACTGACAGGAACGTTGGATAGCACGTGGGATGTAATCAGCGTGTTGTCTGCACGATAGGCGCTATATGTAACACTGCCAATGTTAGGCGTGCCGCCGCCCCATGTGCCCTCTGGCTCAAAACTGAAGAAGGTGAAGGACTTGTTGGCATTATAGTTATCCTGTGTGTATGGGATGGATAGGCTTATGCCGTCAGCAGAACTTCTTCCCTTCATGGTAGTAAGGTCGAGCGTCCAGCAGATGTCGCTGCCAGAAATCTGCATCTTGCTGATGGAAGTATCCTGCTCGTCCAGGCATACCAGATCCACACGGCCTGCAATGAGTGGCAGGCTGACGGATTGGGTTGTCTCCGAGCTCTGTGAAATGCTGACGCTTACTTTCTTTGCCCATGTGTAACTGAGGGTTTTGACTTCTGTACTCCAGGATACAGTCAGCGCCTCTGTGTCAACCTGCGCATACTCTCTGGCTGCAGCAAGGAAATAGAGGTCATGCTGGCCGTAGCTCAAGACGATGGAACACTGGCTGAGTACATCATCCACGTGCTGGAAACCAGAGCCGTCTGTGACGGTGCCTTCTGTGAGCTGGAGTGTCTGCTTCACCTCGCCATCCTTTACGTCAATCACCAGCATTGTAGTGGGGTTGGCTGTGAAGTTGGCACGTGTCTGGTCAGAGAGTGCGCCTTGTGTCAGTCCGAAGGTCTCAAACTGGAAGGTGGTCAGTTTGCTGTCTGACTGTATATTTTCGCCCATAGGTTCTTCACTCTGGAAACATGATGTACAGACGAATGGAAGAAGGGTAATGCCGAAGTATTGAATGAACTGTTTCATTGGGTTGTAGTGGGTTAGATATCTATTATTTCTGACCATTCGCCTTCGCCGGGAATGTCAATGGTGAAGCCACCTTGCGAGGAACCGCCTTCACCGAAAAACTCAATGGTACTTTGGGTGATCTTGTTGATGGTGACAGGGAGGGATTCGTAAACACGTTCGGCAACGACATCATCCGAAGCGCTATAAGCCGAAACCGTCATCTTGAGCACATCTGACGTTTCATGTGGGAAAGTATAGACGTCAAACTGTCCGGTCTGTCCAATCATTGAACTTACAGAGAAGGTCTCCGTCTGGCGTGAGTTGACACTGCCCAGACCCGTCACGGCATTGAAGGTAGAGCTGCCACCAGTATAATAGAACTGCATCTTTGACACCTCGGCAGGGATGACGTCGGTTGTATTCAGTCGGAACATAGCCACGGCTCTGTGCAGATCAATGGTCTGCGTGGAGGCATCACTGACGGTAAAGGTGCCGTAATGATAGAATGTGTCAGTACACTTGTTGCTGGCAAAGGTAATCTTCTCGGTAGAGGAAATAGAACAGTTGCCCAGACCGTTGTGTGCTATCAGGACTGCCTCATAGGTGCCGGGAGATAGCGAGAAGTTGAAAGTGCCGAATGACGGACTGTCAGCCAGCTGATTGATGTTCTTGACCTTGTCTCCATCCTTAAAGACGGCAAGGGTCATACGGGAACAAAGGTTTGACAAAGATCGGGTGCCGAAGTCATCGAATGGGATGAGTTCGACACTTCCGATACTGAAGGTAACGGGTACTGCAGAGGGATCACTGACCCCTGAACCATCGTTGATTTCTGCCTCTGGCGAGAAACAGGAAGTGCAAAGAAGGGGGAGCAGAAACATTGTAAAACGTTTCATCTTCTTGAAGAAAAAAGTGAGAATTGTGGGTAAAAAAATTGTTGAATAGACTTTGCGAGTCCTTTAATTAAAACAAAGAAAGAGAACCACGGAAATTTAGAAAATAAATACTTGAATATAATATGAGCTAATCTTGAGTGGTTACTTTTAGATGATAGATATGTTGTTGAGTATTGGTATTTGTATTATGTTGTTTTTATTGCGGCGGCAAAGGTAGAATTAAGTAATCGATAAAACAAATAAAAACGGAGATTTCTTTCGGAAAAGTGTTTTATAACATAAAAATGAGTATTTTTCAGGCGTGTATATACCGGTTTATGGAGTTAAATACCCAATAAAGCCTCAAGAATTTGCGTTGCTTCGATCATATCTTCGCCAAAACGGGCGTGGGAGAGAAGGAAATCCGTGCGTCCGGCAGAGAGGTGGGCATAGAGCTGCGGATCCATGTCGGCTACGAAGCTTGAGATGGCACACTCAATGTCATCCTGCTGCCAGGACAGCGTGGAATACTGGTAGACGCGCTGTTTCTGATGCAGGAAACAGTAGGCGGTCTCTATACTATGACGAGGGATGTTGTCCATGGTTCAGGAACGTGTGCGCAATTCCCAGAAGGCTACAGCCGCAGCGGCTGCAACATTGAGGGAATCAACCTGGTGGGACATAGGGATGCGAACCACATAGTCTGCCTGCTCAATGTGCTCGGCAGGAAGCCCATCGCCCTCTGTCCCCATGATGATGGCAAGGCGGGGGAGGGTCTGCAGCTGTGGGTCATCAATGGCAACGCTTTTGGACGTCAGCGCCATGGCTGCGGTCTGGAATCCGTATTCATGCAGCGTGGGTAGGGGAGCGGTGTACCAAGTCCAGGGAACAAGGAAGACCGATCCCATAGAGACACGTACGGCACGTCGGTTGAGAGGATCGCAGGTGTCAGGAGTAAGGAGTACGGCATCAATGCCAAGCGCTGCTGCCGAGCGGAATATGGAACCGATATTAGTAGTGTCAACGACTCCGTCAATGACTACAATCCGTCGGGCATCCTTCAGCACTTCTCCAATCGGGCGAGGTTGAGGGCGTCGCATGGCGCACAGCACACCTCTGGTAAGGACGTAACCCGTGAGTCTGGCAAGCAGCTCACGGGTTCCGGTATAGACGGGGATGTCTCCACACTGGGCAATGATCCGTTTGGCATCACCCTCAATGTGTTTCTCCTCGCAGAGTAAGGACAAAGGCTCATATCCGGCATCAAGTGCCACCTGAATCACCTTAGGACTCTCGGCTATGAAGATGCCCTTCTCTGGCTCCAGCCGGTTAAGCAGCTGCGCCTCTGTGAGGGAATGGAAAACCTCAGTGCCTGGGTGGTCAAGGGTAGTAATGCGGATGATGGCCATGAGGAAACTGTATTGATTCCTTTTGATTTCCTTTGTCGGATCAATATAAAGGGATAAAGGTACTTATTGACATGCAGGAACTATAATCAGCCCTTCAATGCAGCTGCAAAGCGCTCAAGGAAGATGTCGCACTCCTTCTTGGTAATACACAGCGGAGGAAGGATTCGGAGCACGTTGGTACCTGCGGCGCCAGTGAAGACATGCTGTTCGAAGAGCAGTCGGTTACGTACCTCCTTGTATGGATGGTCGAATTCGATGCCAATCATCAGTCCGCGACCACGCAGCTCCTTCAAGCCAGGAATATCCATAGCCTTGAGACCCGCCATCAGATACTCACCCATCTGTGCCGCATTCTCTACAAGGTTTTCCTCCTTGATTACGTCGAGTACGGTGCATGCCAAAGCGCAACCGAGGTGATTACCGCCAAAGGTGGTGCCCAGCTGACCATAAATTGGAGTTAACATAGGAGAAATAAGCACACCTGCAAACGGATAACCGTTGGCAATTCCCTTGGCTACGGTGATGATGTCTGGCTTGATACCATAATACTGGTGAGCAAAGAACTTGCCCGAGCGGCCGTAGCCTGACTGGATCTCATCGAGGATCAGTACCACGCCATTTTCAGCGGTTACTTTGCGGAGTTCCTGCATGAACTCGGTGGTAGGGATATGAATACCGCCTACGCCAGAAATGCCTTCGATGATGACAGCAGCCACGTCGCCGTTGGCAATGCTTGCCTTAATGCCTTCAATGTCGCCCAATTCAAAGAAATCGACAGGGAAGGTGGCGTTGATTGGAGCCTGGATCTTAGGATTCTGGGTTACGTTGACTGCAGCAGAAGTGCGGCCATGGAAGGCATGACCGAAAGCGATGATCTTCTTCTTGCCGGTATAGAAAGAGGCGAGCTTCAGAGCATTCTCGTTGGCCTCTGCACCAGAGTTGATGAGGAAGAGCTGATAATCATCATAGCCACAGATGGGACCGAGCTTCTCTGCCAGCTTGACCTGCAGCGGATTCTTCACAGCATTGCTATAGAATGATAACTTTGCAGCCTGTTCCTGCATGGTCTGCAGATATTTAGGATGTGCATGACCGATGCTGATCACAGCATGACCGCCATAGAAGTCGAGATATTCCTGGCCTTTGTCGTCATATACATAGGCACCTTTGCCATGATCGATGGTCACATCGAAAAGGGGATATACGTCAAAAAGTTTCATAGGAAAAAGCCCCCATCCCCTGACCCTTGCCCCCTTGCAGGGGGAAGGGAGTAATATGTTGTACTACTCCGGGTTATTTGGGGTATTTTTTTATTTGTTAAATAATATTGCAAGTACGCTAGTCTCCTTTCCACCTGGTTACTTTCGTCAGGCGAAGGTAACTACTCCCTTCCCCATGCAAGGGGGAAGGGTAAGGGGTTGGGGGCTTTAGAATGCGATCGCCTTCAAATTCAGTCCGCACTTCTCATCCAGCCCGAACATGAGGTTCATATTCTGGACTGCCTGTCCGACGGCACCCTTGAGCAAGTTGTCAATCATTGAGGTAATAACAACCTTTCGGCCGAAAACTTCTACATGAACAAGCGCTTTGTTGGTACCAACAACCTGCTTGAGGTCAAGCGCTGCATCACAGTAGTGGGTGAAGGCGGCGTCACGGAAGAAATCTTTGTAGAGAGCTACGATATCTTCCTTGGCAACAGCCTTGTCGAGCTTCACTACTTCGGTACAGAAAATACCACGGGCGAAATCGCCACGATAAGGGATGAAGTCAACGGTTATAGCCTCACTATCGGTTGCAGAGAAAGCCTCTGGCTCGTTGAGCGTATCAGCCACACGAGGGGTACCTTCAGGTCGCAGCTCATTGAGTGTCTGA
>JAZLJN010000003.1:0-6996 GCA_045617885.1 Bacteroidales bacterium
AGACATTATTTAACTTTGAGGCTATACACCTCGTTGGTAAGACTGTCAATCAGCGTCACGTTCGGATTAGAAACCGTTGGCTGAGTAAGCTTGTTGACCATGCGGCCATGAGAGTCAAGCTGCCAGTAGCCGGCAGAGTTCTTGACAAACATACGGTTCTGTACCATATCACGCAACTGATCAAGATCAATCTGGAAGTTATCCATAAGATAGTTGCGCACGAAGTCAACCTTCTGCATGATGACATCATAGCCGCTGTAACCATCCACATTGACTGGTTTTGGCTTACCCTTCTCATCAAGTACGATATAGCCTGCAGCGTTACGCTCATACACACGGCGGTAGATCTTGTTGCCATCGCCGCTCTCACTTGCCTTGTAGTAGCCTACGGTGTCAAGGTCAGCGCCAGAAGCGAGCTTCAGGTAGGCACTTGCATCCTCAATGTCAATCAGCTCCCAGTCATAGCGTGAAGCCTCAAGCAAGAGTGACCAAGAGATAGAGTCCTGGGTGACATACTCAGCAATATTCTCTACCCAGTCCTCACCTACTGCACTTGATGCGTAAGGTGAAACGAAGCCCTTACCGAATGCCACTGAGTCAGGAGTATCTGCCCAACCCATTGCATCATACTGTGTATTGGAGATGATATTGAAGGCTGATGGACGAAGCTTGGTCTGGTCAAGAATATGCGAGAATTCGTGGTGCATGGTCTTGAAGAAGTACTTGTTCATCATATCAATGTCCGACTCGTTGAGCTGGGTCACGTTGGTCAAAGTAATCTTGATACCACCCTCTGCTACACCGAGGGTCTCAGTACCCTGGGTTGGGTTGTAGTCTTTCGAGCCGATGACGTGAATGATACGTGGGCTGTACTTCTTGAGAAACACCTCATGCTCACCAGCCAGCGCCTTATACACATCATACCACAGGTACTTAGAGAGCACTGCCAGCTTCACACTGTTACCGTATGGAGCAGGAGTAAGGTTCTTGTCCATATCCGAACCGATGTCCTCCATGCGGTAGATGAACTTGAGGTTGTATGGAATCAGGAACTCACGCTTGGCAAAAGAGTCGAGCGCAAAGCTGTATGAATTACGGTCAAGTGGCTTTTCGGTAGTGTCGAAGATTGACTCTCCGAGCTCCTCATCACTACAAGAGGAATAAGCAGCCACAGCAACAGCCGATATAAAAAGGAACTTGAAAATATTTTTCATCTTCTTTGTTCAATTTAGTTCGTTAATGAGAAGTGACCCTTATTCAGAGACAATTGAATAGGTGCTTGGCAGTGACATTGAGCGGGTATCCACAGTGGTGGCAGGACGACGTGACTCAAGCAGGCCTGCAGAGAGTGACTCCCAAGGAAGCTCAAGGGCGCGCTTGTCATCTACACCCTGCATTACGAATACGTCGTCATCTGAACCCTGATGATGATCGTAAGGAATACCCCAACGCTTCAGGTCGAAGAAACGCATACCCTCAAAGCTGAACTCGAAACGACGGAACTCGTTCAGACAGTTCATGTAAGGATGGATGTCAGCTGGCACATTATATACATTCTGTACGTTTGAGGCGTACTGGTCCCACTCCTCTGGCAGGAAGCAGTTACGGTTAGAGATCTTACGCTTGGTGACCGGACGGCCATCCTTGTCAGTAGAGTTCTCAACCGACTGGGTGAAGTAACGCTTGATCAATGCATCAGTCAGCATGGTGTAGTGTGACTTCTCCTTCTCCTTATTTGACTCTGACATGTGGAAGTAAGGGCTGTTCCAGTACTGGCAGAGGTCACGTGATGCAGCCTCAACGTTGCCCAGCATCAGGTTAGCCTCAGCACGCTCCAGCAGAAGCTCAGCAGTGGTGAAGGCACGGCACATGACGTGAGGATAACCGATACCAGCCAGCTTGTCTGAATACTCAAACTCCTCTGCGATCTTTGCCGAGAAGAAACCATAGTCATGCATGCTGCTGCCGAAGAGCATACCGCCAACGGCACACTGCACAGGGCAGATATAGCCGCTCCAGTAGCTGTTAGACGTACGCACGAGGAGCACATCCTGACACTTCTCACCTGCAAGCGAGTAACGGTTGCCGTAAGCACGGCGCTGCAGCAGCGAGTAGGTACCGATAATCATCAGGTTGCTTGCCTGCTCAGGACCCTGCCAGATTTTGGCATAGTCATCTGAATATGAGCAGTCATCAAAGCCGCTCCAGTCCATCATCAGCTTCTCTACTGAAGCCGAGTCAGTGCCGATTACGGCGTTAGCATGCTCCACCACCTTATCCCACTGATGGGTGAAGAGATAGAAACGTGCAGCGAAGGCATGGGCTGCCTGGGTGTTGAAGTGATACTTCACAGCGCCCATGTAATTATCAGAGATATTTGGCAGTGCCTCCTCCAGATCCTTCTGGATCATGCGGTAGGTCTCAGCTACGGTACCACGGTCATACTCCTTCTGCATGGTGGTCTCTGGCTCAGTAACGTAAGGAATACCGATGTTCTTGGCATTCTCTGCGTCATTGATGTAAGCCTGTGAGAAGACATTGACGAGGCTGAAGTGGTCGTATGCACGGATCAGCTGAGCCTCTGCACGGAGAGCTTTGAACTTTGCATCAACTGTTACGCCCTGACTCTCCAGCTCATCAAGGGTCTGGATGCAGTAGTTGGCTGAAGCTACCGAGCCATAATAGCCCTCCCAAACGCTACCAGGTGAGTCGCTGTCATTGAAGGTAGCGTTACGTGCTGGGTCAAAGCGATAGAGCTCATCCTCCCAGCGGTCGTATGGTGCATAATTATAATAGGTAGTGATCTGCTTCTTGTTTGGGTTAGAAGGCAGGTGTGGAGTCTGGTTATCAAGCAGGTTATCGCTCGAGATCTCACAGAGCCAGTAGTAGTTAGATGTAGGATAAGAGTTGATCAGCAGCTTCTGAACCTTATCCACGCTATCTATCTCCGTACGGTCATCAGGCAGGTGGTCAAGAAAGTCGCCACAGCTCTGCATTGTCATAGCCACGGCTACTGCTGCCAGTATATTGAATTTGTTTTGTGTAGTCATTTTGCTTGTCGTTAGAAGTCAAACATTGATTAAAACTATCAGATACCCATACGGAGGGTAAAGGTGAACTGCTTAGAGTTAGGCATAGCCACACCACCGGCATTGATGAACTCTGGGTCCTGACCGTTGAGCTTCTTGTCAGCATAGAGCAGGAAGAGGTTGGTGGCATCGAGCTTGAACGACATGCTGTTCAGACCAGCCTTACGGATCCAGTCCTTTGGCATATCATAGCTTACAGAGACATTCTTCAGACGGATGAAACCACCGTCAGCCACACGCTCCGTAGAGTAGTTGTAGGCATTGTATGCATAACTGAGGTAGTTGTCATCCTTATACTGACGACGGCTGGCAATGGCAGGGATGTTGGTCTCCTTCTCATCGCCTGGCAGTACCCAACGGTTCTTGAACTCCTTAGGCATAGCTGTCTGATCAGAGTAAGATGCTGAGAAGACAGGATCCAGACGGATCTTGGTACCGAAGCTATAAGTCAGGAAGACAAGCAAGCGCCAGTTGCCATAGCGGAAGGTATTGTTGAAACCACCAGTGAAGATTGGCTCGGTTGAACCCTCATACTTCAAGAAGCCAAGCTTGCTCTCATCGTACTCCTGGAAGTTGATGTCAGTAGTAGTCTCCTCGCCCATCTCGTTGATGATGACAGGGATACCCTCATCATTCAGACGAACGAATGGGATAGAGAAGAGTGAACGGTGATCATAACCTACACGTGGCGAACCGCTTGGACGCACAAGGTCAATGACACGGGTCTGTGACAGGAGGTCAGTAATCTTGGTCTTGGTATAGGAAGCGGTGAGGTCAGAGCTCCAGGTGAACTTCTTGGTTGAGATGTTGGTAGAAGAGAGTGTAGCCTCCCAACCGTGCGACTTCATGGAAGCCACGTTGGCAAACTTCTGGATCTCACCACCTGCACCCTGGGTATTGAAGTAACCCATGAGGTCAAAGTTATCACGCCAGTAGATATCGGTCACGAGGTTGAGACGGTTCTTCAGGAAGCCAAGATCCACACCTACGTTATACTCATACTTCTTCTCGTAGGTAAGGTCAGAGTTACCGAGGCGGCTCAGTGCAATACCTACCTCCTGCTGGCTTGCCTGTGGACGCCAAGCCTCATTAGCTACGAAGATTGGCAATGCGTTAGAGGCAGCCATCTGGTCACCGGTGAGCGAGTAGCTGAGACGGATAGAGGCGTGTGAGAAGGCATTGTTGGTGCGCTCCATCATATCGCGGAAGAAGCCCTCCTCATGGGCATTCCAGCCTGCAGAGATGTTATAGGTAGGCAACCAGCGGCTCTTGCGAGCCTTACCCAGCATGTTCGAACCGTCATAACGACCGGTGAGGTTGATGCTGTAACGGCCACGGTAAGAGTAGTTGGCGGTAGCACCGTAAGCCAGACGGCGGTTCCAGTACTGTGCAAAGCTAGTAGGCACGGTACCCTCCTCCTTCATCTGCTTGAAGAGCTCAGGGGTAATGACTACGGTACGACCGTTGTCATACTCCACACCATAATCTACATGACGATAGGCATCACGGTCAATGTTGTTTGCCTCGAAGATACCGAGGAAGTTGAAGATGTGCTCATCATCACCCCAGATGTTGTTATACTCAATGGATCCGCGGAAGTCGAGCTGACGAACAGAGTTCTCCTGCAGTGTGTAGATACCACCTGATGGCATTACAGAGACTGGCAGTGAGTTTGGTTTGTCAGGATCCTGGTAGAGATAACGGTTGCTGAACATGATGTTAGGGTTATCCACACCAGCACGATAAGCATTAGCCTGGTTTGAGTTATCGAGTACGAAGTGCTCGTTTGAAGAACGGTTTACACGATAAGCGCCCAATGCCTTGAGCTCCAAGCCACGTACAGGCTTGTATGAGAGCTCGCCCTGGAACTTGATCTCGGTCTGCTTCAGCGTAATGTAGTTATTCTCCAACTCATCAAAGATGTTGAAGTCAGTAAAGTTACGCTTAATACTTATATTAGGATCGAGCGCACGCGAAGTATTCATCGCGTACGAGAATGGGTTGATATCGAACGAACGGTTCACTGCACCTGACACAACGTCCATTGACTGATTCAGTGTACCAGGAGCGCCCTGCTCACGATACATGGCGTTCGAGCGGAAGCTCATCAGCACCTTGCTTGAGAGGCGGTAGTTGGCAGTGAGGTTAGCGGTGTAGCGCTGTACGTTCTGACCGATGGTCCAACCTGGGTCGTTCATTGCCGAGAGAGAGGCATAGAGGTCAGCCTTATCCGAACCGGTAGAGATGCTCACCGAGTGGTTCATCATGACATTGTCCTTGAAGAGGAGATCGAACCAGTCAGTGTTGCGGAACTCTGCTTCGCGCAGATACATGTTCATAGCTGCATCGTTGAAAGGCAGCTCGAACTGACCCTTATCCTCATTGTACTTATCCATCATGGTATAGAGCTGACCATACACACCTGATGATGAACTGTTAGCCAGAGCTGAGAACTCCAGCCAGCCCTTGGCAGCCATTTCCTTGTAGATACCCATCTGCTCCTGTGAGTTACAGATGTTGTAGTCACGGTAGCTTGGCTTCAAGCGGTAGGTAAACTCACCGGTATAGTTAATGTTCGACACACCTGCACGGCCCTTCTTGGTGGTGATTACGATTACACCAGCCATAGCGCGGGCACCGTAGATAGAGGTAGCCGAACCATCCTTGAGGACCTGGAATGACTCGATATCATCGGCATTCAGACCTGCGATAGCATTTGAAATCAATGTCTCAGCATCACCAGATGAGAGGTCATCAGCGCTTACGTTGACGGCATTCTCAAGGATGACGCCATCCACTACCCAAAGTGGAGATGAGTCACCGTAGATAGATGTGGCACCACGCACACGGATCTTTGGAGCCGTACCGAAAGTACCCGATACGTTCTGGACAGACACACCAGCCACACGGCCTTCGAGCGAACGGCTGACATCCTGCACACCATCCATCTTCATCTTTGAGGCATCGACCTTGGTGGTAGCACCCGTAAAGAGGCGCTTGTCCATCTTACCCATACCTGTAACAACAACCTCCTCAATCTGAGAAGCCTCTGGGTCGAGAGTAATCTTAAGAGTCTTGTTGTTCTTCACTGCGACCTCCTGAGTCGCCATACCCAGATAAGAAACGACGAGCACGGCCTTGTTGTTAGGGACCTGGATGGAGAAATTACCATCGATATCCGTCACAGTACCTTTGTTCGTGCCCTTGAGCATGACAGCCGCACCGATTACGGTGTCTCCGTCTTCTGACGAAATGACGGTACCCGTCACGGTCTGCTGTGCCATCATCATTGTCACGCTCATCACAAGCATCACAACGAGAGATAGGATTTTTTTCATAAGTACTTTTTGAATATTGATAATTTTAGTTATTATTTACGCATAATATGGCGGCAAAGATAGAAAAAAATATTGACAAATCAAAACTTCGCGTTCGATTTGTCAATATTTTTGGTATAAAAAATCAATAAAATATACCTATTGTCAACTAAACTTGACCTTTTATATTATCTCTGCATTCATTTATGTATTCAAGCAGACGCTCGTTATCATGCCGTTTGATGATATCAGAGAGTTCGTGCAAGCGTTCACAAATGCGGTCGATCTGTGTTGGAGAATGCGGGTTGAAGAGGATCTCAGTAAGGAGATAATCATCCTCGCTCAACAGGCCTCGAGCAATGGCCATGTGCTTCTTGAAGGTGGTACCTGGAGCATCCTGAGGCTTCATCACTCCGGTAAAGGCCAAAGTGGAGACAAAAGGAATGCTCAAGGAATAGGCAATGGTCTCGTCATGCTCAGCGAAGGTGTAGTCATAGATGTTCAGCTTCAGGCTTGCATACACCTCACGGAAGAATGCCTTGCCAAAAGGATCAGACTCTTTGATGATGACCGTGTAGTTCTGACTCAGA
>JAZLJN010000004.1:0-23525 GCA_045617885.1 Bacteroidales bacterium
CTTGGCCTCCGACTTATGGGTCCTAATAAGTATCTTATCGTGTATGGCGCTACTGGCGGCGGCCTTGGCGGACGTCACAACGGCACCATCCTTACCATGTGGAATAAGAACCTTGATCCTAATCATCCTGACTTCAAGTACACCGAGGCAGTTCAGGTAGCAGCTTCTGACGGTTTGGAGGACAATGATGCTATTGACCCAGGTATTCTCCTTGACCCAACTACTGGCCGTATGTGGGTTTCTTACGGCACCTACTTCGGAAATATCCGCATCATTGAGCTTGATCCAAAGACTGGCAAGCGCGTAGAGGGCAATGTAGCAAAGGATATCGCCATTGACTGCGAGGCTACTGATTTGCTCTATCGTGATGGCTGGTATTATCTGCTCGGCACCCATGGCACCTGCTGTGACGGCGTTAACTCTACCTATAATATCGTTGTAGGCCGTTCAAAGAATGTTACCGGTCCTTATATTGATAATGTAGGTCGTGACATGCTCGCTGGTGGCGGTAAGATGGTAGTAGCTGCTGGTAATCGTAAGACCGGTGCTGGTCACTTCGGTCGTACCGTAATTGATGAGGGCGTTGAGGTTACCTCTTTCCACTGGGAGGCAGATTATGACTTGAGCGGCCGCAGCACTCTGGCTATCCATCCATTGCTCTGGAAGAACGGTTGGCCAGTAGCAGGCGAGCAGTTCAAGGAGGGAACCTATGAGATCGAGTCAGAGCGTCGTGGCTACGCATTGGAGCTGGCAGTTGACTTCCAGCGTCAGCAGGTAGAGCGTGCTCGTCACTGGGGCGTTGATCCTAACGAGCCTACCAAGAAACTGGCAGTTCAGACCCTCGACGAGGTAAAGGGCACCTGGCCAGCAGGCAATACAGATATCCGTATCGGTGACTATATGTTCCGTCCTCATCAGCGCTGGACCATCACCGCAGTTCCTGAAGCTGGCGGCTACTTGAGCGCACCATATTTCAAGATCTGCATTGAGGGCACTAACCGTGCTCTTGCAGCTACTGCTGAAGGTGACGTAATCAGCGTTCCTGAATTCACTGGCGCAAATGAGCAGCTCTGGCGCATTGAGCAGTGTACTGATGGCACTTATCGTATCATGCCAAAGCAGATTCCTGGTCAGGAGGGCATCAACACCAAGTATGTGCTCTACTCTATCGGTGACAGTACCCCAACTCTCACCAACTGGGATTTCTCTTCGGACAACGCCAAGTGGAACTTCAAGCAGCACTAATCGCGTTGCATTCATAGTGAATAGAGGATAGGGAACTATTCTCTATTCACTCCTTTCTTAATAAATGTTCAGAATTATCTTATTACCTTCTTTCCATGAACCGATACTTGATCACATCGTTCTTCCTTTGTTCGGGGACGATTGTGCTGGCACATGACTACCAGGCTTCGGCACAAGGCATTACTGCCTATCTGTCAGGCAACGAAGTGCAGATTACCTATTATGCGCCAAATATTGTGCGCGTACACAAGAAGCCGATGGGGTCACAAGTAGAGGAATTGCCCAGCTTCTCGGTCATTGCACAGCCAGAGAAGGTCAAGGTTCGTCAAAACAACCTGACCCTGAAGAGCTCGGATTTGACAGTCAGAATAGATGAGCAGACGGGCGCTATCAGTTTCTATGACAAGCGCGACACGCTGTTGCTGAGCGAGCTGCCGATGAAGGAATCTTTTCGTCCGATTGACGATGCTGGTCGTGCCAGCTATGCCGTGACTCAATCCTTCCTTTTGCGTCCTGACGAGGCAATCTATGGATTGGGGCAGACACAGAGCGGCAAGATGTCACAGCGAGGCGTGGAGAAGAAGATGATTCAGAACAATACAGAAGATTTCTCACCCGTCATCCAGTCAGTACGCGGCTATGGACTCTTCTGGGACAATTACTCGCCTACCATATTCAAGGATGATGCAGAGGGGACAACCTTCCAAAGTGAAGTGGGCGACTGCATGGATTATTACTTCGTGTGGGGAGGTTCGATGGACGGCACGATTGCCGGACTTCGTCAACTCACAGGTGAAGTACCGATGTTTCCACTCTGGACCTACGGTTTCTTCCAGAGCAAGGAGCGTTATAAAAGCCAGGATGAGACGATAGGCGTAGTGCGTCGCCACCGCGAACTGGGAGTACCGCTTGACGGCATCATTCAGGACTGGCAATACTGGGGATCCAACTATCTGTGGAATGCCATGGAATTCCTGAATGATGAGTTCCCCGATCCGCAACGCATGATTGATGAGGTGCACTCAATGCATGCTCATGAGGTAATTTCAATCTGGGCATCGTTCGGCCCAATGACCAAACCATACCGCGACCTCAAGGAGAAAGGACTGCTCTGGGGCATCAAGACCTGGCCACAATCCGGCAGTACGCTCTGGCCACCCAAAGAGAAGGATTATCCTTCAGGTGTGATGGTATATAACCCATACGCAAGTGAGGCGCGTGACATCTATTGGAAATACTTGAATCAAGGCATATTCCGGCTGGGCATGGACGGATGGTGGATGGACTCTACTGAGCCAGATCATCTCTATTGGCCAGATTCAGACCTGAACCTGCAGACGGGCATCGGTTCATGGCGTCGTGTACGCAACGCCTTCCCTTTGCTCAGCGTAGGCGGTGTGTACGATAGGCATCGAGCAGAAATCAAAACCCTGCAGGAGAAAATTGCCAACAATGAAGAACTGGGCAGGAATGACATTGCCAATGCCAACAAACGAATATTCATTCTCACCCGCTCTGGCTTTATCGGACAGCAGCGTTACGGCTCGAATGTCTGGACAGGCGATGTTGGCTCTTCCTGGGAATCATTCCGCGCACAGATTCCTGCCGGACTTAACTTCAACCTCACTGGCATGCCTCACTGGAACACAGACCTTGGCGGTTTCTTCTGTGCCAAATACAATGGTCCTGGTTTCAAGGCTGCACAGAATCCACTCTATCAGGAGCTTTATGTTCGCTGGCTTCAGTTCGGTGTGTTCTGCCCAATGATGCGCAGCCACGGAGCCGATGCTCCTCGTGAGATCTGGCAGTTTGGCGAACCAGGCACTCCTGTCTATGAGGCAATTGCCAAGAGCATCCGTCAACGATATTCCTTTATACCTTATATATATAGTACATCATGGCAGGTGACTGACCGTAACGGTTCATTCATGCGAGCTCTTGCGATGGATTTCCCGACGGACAGAGAGGTATGGGATTTGAATAACGAATACATGTTTGGCGACGCTTTCCTTGTATGCCCTGTCACCCACGCCCAGTACACTCCTGAAATAGAGGGACACATTGATGCCATGGAGGGATGGAACCGCACGGACAACAAAGGTAAGCAGATAGGCTCTGCCGCAGATTTCAGCGCTCCACGCAGCACGCAGATCTATCTTCCTGCCGGTGCTCAATGGTACGACTGGTATAGCGGACAGCTCTACGAAGGTGGACAGCGCATCGACTACCAGACACGCTTTGATGAGATCCCGCTCCTTGTACGTGCTGGCAGCATCGTGCCTATGCAGACAGAAACAGTTCAGTATGCCACAGAAAAGGCTTGGGACAATCTGACGCTCCGCGTCTATCCAGGCGCAAACGGCTCTTTTATTCTCTACGAGGACGAATTTGACAATTATAACTACGAAAACGGCAGTTATTCAGAGATACGCCTCAGCTGGAATGACAAGAACCGCACACTGACCATTGACCGCCCCATCGGTGCATACGAGGGCATGATCAAGAACCGCGACTTCACCGTTATGCTGCCTGATGGCACACAGAAGCGCGTTCACTATGAGGGGAAGAAACTGCAAGTAATCATGAAATAACAATTATACACCTATATACAATAACACAAAATGAAACTAAGTTCTAATCTACACGTCAGTTTGTTGACTATCGGTGCCAGTATGTTCTTCTTGCAGGCACAGGCACAGCTGTCGTCCAACCCAGACAAGTTTCTGGGCAACATCACCACTCGTGGCCAGGTGAATACCAATGGCTTTGAGTATGCTGATCTCTGGAATCAGATTACGCCAGAGAATGAATCGAAGTGGAGTTCTATTGAAGGAAACGGACGCGGACGTTTCAACTGGAATGGCTGTGACAATGCATACAACTATGCCAAGAATCACAACTTCCCATTTAAGTTCCACACCTTAATCTGGGGTTCTCAGTATCCTAACTGGATGGATGGACTGTCAGAAGCCGATCAGTATGATGCTATCGTGGAGTGGATGGATGCTATCAAGGAGCGTTATCCTGACCTTCAGGTAATCGATGTAGTCAATGAGGCTGTCTCTGGCCATGCACCTGCTCCATATCGTGGTGCACTGGGCGGTGAGGGCAAGACCGGCTATGACTGGATCATCAAGGCTTTTGAGATGGCACATGACCGCTGGCCAGATGCTATTCTTGTATATAATGACTATAATACCTTCCAGTGGCAGATTGATCAGTTCATTGACCTTGTGAAGACCCTGCGCGATGCAGGTGCGCCGGTAGATGCCTATGGCTGTCAGTCACATGATCTCACCGACATGAATGTCACCAGCTTCAAAGCTGCCATGGATCGCCTGCAGAACGAACTGCAGATCCCTATGTACAGCACGGAGTATGATATAGGTACTGCCAATGATGACTACCAGCTTCAGCGCTATCAGGAGCAGATCCCTTACATGTGGGAGGCTGACTACTGCGCAGGTATCACACTGTGGGGCTTCATCTACGGCGCTACATGGACCACTGACGGCAATTCAGGCATCATCAAGAACGGAGTGGATCGTCCAGCAATGACCTGGCTGCGCGAATACATGCAGACCGATGCTGCCAAGAATGCCAAGAGCCCATTCCCTGGCATGGAGAAGGAGGCTTCTGTCTATGTCAAACCTTCAGCACTGAAGGTTGCTAACAAAGAGCCAATGACCATCGATGTAAATGCTCGTCTGAAGACCAAGACCATCGATCACGTAGATCTCTACATCCAGAATCAGCTGGTCAAGACCTTTACTGAGGCTCCATACACTTTCGAATACACTCCTACTACACTCGGAAAGTATGAAGTCAAGGCTGTTGTAACCGCAACTGACGGTACAGAATATAGCCGTCTCTCTGGCTTCACCGCCATGGATATCCAGCCACGTGAACCATTTGCAGGTGTCATCACCCTACCTGGTGTGCTTGAGGTTGAGAACTTCGATAAGGGCGGCGAAGGCTTTACCTATCATGATTCCGACTCAAAGGATGAGGGCAACGTAGGCTACCGCACAGATAATGGTGGTGTAGATATCGTTGGCGGCATTGAGGGCGAAGGCAGCTATGCTATCGGCTATACTGCACAAGGCGAATGGCTGGAGTACACCGTTGAGGTGACTGAAGCCGGCATGTATTCATTCGATGCCTTTGTTGCTGCTGGCAACAGCGGTGCTTCATTCAGCCTGGCTATCGATCAGGGCAATGGCATGAAGAACATGGCAAGCGTTTCTATCCCTGTAGTTGTGGATGGTGACTGGAGCCAGTACACCAACGCCCATGGCATCTGCAGCATTCCTCTTACCGTAGGTCAGCACATTATCCGTCTCTCTATCACCGGTGCATACGGCAATATTGACCGCATAACCTTCCAGATGGCATCACGCAAGCCATTTGCTGACGTGATAGCAATCCCTGGCATCATTGAGGCAGAGAACTTTGATGAAGGCGGCGAAGGCATGACCTTCCATGACAGCGATGCACAGGATGAAGGCAACTCTGGCTACCGTACAGACAATGGCGGCCTTGATATCGTAGCCGGCAATGGCAACTACGCTCTCGGCTATACCGCACAGGGCGAGTGGACAGAATATACTGTTAATGTAGCAGAGGAAGGCGAGTACGAATACGTTGCTACCGTAGCTTCTGGTTCAGATAACTCCGGCTTCACACTCTCTGTATGGGAGGATGGCGCACTTACCAAGCTGACCAATAAGATCAACATTCCAAATGGAGGCAATTGGGATGATTACAACACTGTAAGCGGTAAGTTGCTCAAGAATCTCAAGAAGGGCGAGCAGACCATCCGTCTCACTATTGATGCTCCTTATGGCAACATTGATAAGATTGAGCTCATCTGCAAAACTGCAGGCATTGAGTCAATTGCCAACGACGAGGAGTCAGCTGTTATGTACAACCTCAGCGGTCTGCAGGTTGATGCCAGCTACAAGGGCATCGTAATCCGCAACGGCAAGAAGGTTTCTAACCGATAAAACACACGCTATGCTCCATTCAGCAGATTTTTTTGCTGGGTGGAGCATTGTATATTTGAATCAAATCCTGATGAAACACCTTTTATATCTTTCCCTATCAGGCGCAATTGCATTTGCTGCTTGTTCGGAGCGCAACGAGAGTCCAAGTCCCATCAGCGCTACTGTGATGAATCATGAAGACCACAGTAGCTTAATCCTGAACTACAAAACTTCAGCCAGCATCTCATTTGCAGAGATTACGCGTCTGGGACTTGTCACCGAACTTGATAGCACGAGCCTTTGGACCATCACCTCCCAAAGCAAGCCTCAGCCGCTACATGAATCATACGACATGCTCATAGGCAAGAGCCTTCATTGTGAGAATGAGGGCGAGCAGACCGACTATCTCCTTGAAGATGGGAAAGGACATAAGCAGTGGCTCGAAGTCCGAACCTATACTGATGGCATTGCTTTCCGCTATAGGCTTGACGAAGGTTATGAGACCCCAACGTCTCTCCTCGGCGAACAGACCAACCTGACGTTCCTGTGTGAGGATGGATGTAATCGCTGGCTGTCACGCTGGACGGAACCTTATGAGGATTTCTTCCCGCAGAATCCTAATGAAAAAGAGGGGGACCACTGGGGCTATCCTGCCCTCTTCAATCCTCAACTGAAAAACAGCAATGAAAAACTTTACGTGCTGCTTACCGAGGCAAATGTAGAGCGCGGACACAGTGCATCGAGCTTCTACACCTCTAATCTCGACGGTGCCGGATACCATATCCTGCCGGATCAGATGGACAGTCAGGTGCAGACCGGCTGGGCTACACCATGGCGCGTGCTTATCACCGGCACACTTGCCGAAGTGGTTGAATCCACACTCGTCACCGACCTCAGCCAGCCCTGCCAGTATGATGACATTTCATGGATCAAACCTGGCGTAGTGTCTTGGATATATTGGGCATACAATCACGGATCAAATGATTATCAGCGCGTCTGTGAATACATTGATATGGCAGCACAACTCCAACTCCCCTACATGCTCATTGATGCAGAGTGGGACGAGATGGGTAATGGCGGCAATATTGAGGATGCGCTGCGCTATGCCAAGGAGAAAGGTGTCAAACCTCTCATCTGGTACAATTCCACTACCGCATGGATTGACTGGGCACCTGGACCCAAGTATCGCCTCAACGATCCGGAGAAACGTGAGGCAGAGTTCCAGTGGTGCGAGGATCATGGCATTGCTGGCGTGAAGATTGACTTCTTCCAAGGCGACCGCGAATGCTGCATGAACTATTGCATCGATCTGTTGGAGAGCGCTGCCAGCCATCATTTGCTTGTCAACTTCCATGGCGCAACTATTCCACGCGGCTGGATGCGTACTTATCCTAACCTGGTGAGCACAGAGGCTGTCTATGGTGCTGAATGGTACAACAACCGTCCTACCCTCACCAATCGCGCCGCTGCACACAATGCTACTTTGCCTTTCACGCGCAATGTAGTAGGTTCAATGGACTACACTCCTTGTACTTTCACCGATTCGCAGCATCCGCACATTACCACACATGCCCATGAGCTGGCTCTTACCGTTTTATTCGAATCCGGACTCCAGCATCTGGCTGACCGCCCATCGGCTTATCTTACCCAGCCACAGGAGGTGCAGAATTTCCTCTCTAACCTTCCTTCTGTATGGGATGAGACACATCTTTTAGCCGGTGACCCTGGCAAATATGTGATTATGTATCGTCGCCATGGCGAGAAACAGTATATTGCTGGTATCAATGGCACAGACGAAGAGCTTACCTTGCCTGACTTTGAATGCTCTGGTGAAGGCACACTCTTCGCAGACTCTGGCAACGCAGAGGAGCCTTGGGCAATCGGCAAACAAGATTCTGGCACCGGCATCAGCATTGTATGCCAGCCTCGTGGTGGTTTCGTAATCGAATTCTAATACACATTATATATTATTTTATGAATTACAAATTCTTCCTGGCTCCTGCCCTTGCGCTGGCTGCCACTCAAATGATGGCTCAGGACCCTATCGTCCAGACCAAATTTACTGCCGATCCTGCCCCAATGGTTTGGAACGACACGGTTTACCTTTACACTACCCATGATGAAGACGATGCGCGTGGCTATGCCTTCAAGATGCATGACTGGTTACTCTACACCTCCACTGACATGGTCAACTGGAAGGAGTACGGTGCTGTAGCTTCACTGCAGGATTTCTCTTGGCGTACCCGCGACAATGGTGCCTGGGCACTCCACGTTGTGCCTCGTAATGGCAAGTTCTATATGTACTGTCCGCTCCACGGTCATGGCATCGGCGTACTCGTAGCCGATTCTCCTTATGGTCCATTCAAGGATCCTATCGGCAAGCCTATCGTTTGGCAGACCGAGCACTGGGACGACATCGACCCTGCCGTATGGATTGATGACGACGGTCAGGCATACATGTACTGGGGCAATCCTCACACTTATTGCATCAAGCTCAACGAAGATATGATCTCAACTTCGGGCGATATCCTGGTCATCGATCCACGCGATGGCATGATGCGTCCTGTCAAGGAGGAGGGTGCACGCATCGATCTGAAGGTTGACCCAAAGAAAAAGAAGAACTGGGCTTTCCAAAATTATCAGGAGGGGCCATGGTTCTGGAGCCGCAAGAACGAGCAGGGCGAGAAGAAATATTATCTCTCCTTTGCCTCTACCTGTTGCCCTGAAGCAATTGGCTATGCGATGAGCGACAATCCAACCGGTCCTTGGAAGTGGGCGAATTACATCATGGCTCCAACCGAGCGCACTCGTGGCAACCATCCTGGCATCATCGAATACAAGGGACACAGCTACGTATTCGGTCTGAACTACGACATCCTGCGCCGCATCACACCTGAGCATAGCGAACGTCGCTCTGTTTCGGCTGCCGAGATGACATACAACGCAGATGGCACCATTCAGGAACTGCCTTATTGGCTGGACTGCGACCCAATCAAGCCATTGGCTAATTTCAATCCATACCGCCGCAATACCGCTACTACTATGGCGAATTCATGGGGATTGAAATCTGTTTATCATGGAGGCATCAGCACCGCAGAAGCCAAGTGGACCCGCATGGGCTTCCCTGGCGCGCCTGCCGGCATGGGCATGGAGCGTGGAACCAAGCTCAACACCAAGGGCGTCTATCTCACCGACATCAATGATGGCGATGCCATGCTGATCCGTTCAGTTGACTTCGGCCAGCAGGCTCCTGCTATGCTTCAGGTCTCTGTAGCCAGCGCCAAATTCGGTGGCACACTGCAGGTTCGCGTTGATGGCCGCGAGGGTCAGATCATTGCAGAGATTGAAGTGCCTGTCACAGGCGGTCAAGAGCATTGGATCACACTCAGTACCGAAGATATTAAGCCAGTACGTGGTGTACATGACCTTTACTTCACCTTTGCCAACAGTGCAGAGTTCCGCAAGACAGGTATTCAGGAGCGTGTCAATCCACTCTTCAACTTTGACTGGTGGCAGTTCTACACATCAGACCAGAAACCTGCTACCCCAGAGCAGATCATGGCAAAGACACAGCGTGCCGAAACCAATATTGATGGCGCTGACTGGCCACGCATTGATAAGGATGGTCGTGTCTATTTCCGCTACAATTCGCCTAACACCAAGGAGCTGATTGTCGATATCTGCGACAAGAAGTACACCATGCAGAAGGATGCCCAGGGCAACTGGACCTGCGTCACCGACCCATTGGTTGTAGGTTTCCACTACTATTTCCTTATCGCTGACGGCATCTCAGTCATCGATCCACAGACTACTACCTTCTTCGGCTGTAACCGTTACGCTGGTGCTATCGAGGTTCCTGAGGGCAAAGAGGGCGACTGGTATCGCCTCCAGCCAGTAGCTCACGGACAGGTGCGCAATGTCAATTACTGGTCAGAGAGCCAGAAGGAATGGCGTCATGCATTGGTTTACACCCCAGCCGAGTACGAGCAGGGCAAGAAAAAGTACCCTGTGCTCTATCTGCAGCACGGTATGGGTGAGGACGAGACTGGTTGGAGCCATCCATTGCAGGGTCGCGCAGGTCTTATTCTCGATAATATGATTGCAGCAGGCGAATGTGAGCCAATGATCGTCGTGATGGAGAGTGGCGACACCCAGGCTCCTTTCGGCTGGAACGGCACGACATACGATTCCTACGGCAAGTCATTCAATGAGGCACTTATTGCCGATCTCATCCCAATGATCGACCGTACTTTCCGCACCAAGTCTGACCGTGAGCATCGCGCTATGGCAGGACTCTCTTGGGGTGGCCGTCAGACGTGGGAATCATCGCTTCCTAACCTTGATAAGTTCTCATACATCGGCACCTTCTCAGGCGCTCTGTTCGGCATGGATGTCCACACCATTGCTGACGGCGTATTCAACCGTCCAGACTTCAACAAGCAGGTTCATTACCTCTTCCTGGGTTGTGGCACCGAGGAGAACTTCGGCACACAGGCCATGGTCAAGGAGCTGAATCAGATGGGTGTCGATGCGCATCTCTTCGAGAGCCAGGGCACAGCTCACGAGTGGCTCACCTGGCGCCGCTGTCTGCATGAATTCCTGCCACACCTTTTTAGATCCAACAAGAAATAAGTACTAGATATTTATTCTCCACCAAAGGAAATCAAAAGAAATCACATCCTGTTGCTTAGATTGGTTTTCTTTGATTTCTTTTGATGGAGTAAAATCAAGATCCATGCGCCGACTTACCTTTTTACCTCTTTACCTTTTAACCTTTTTACCTCTTCATGCGCAACAACTGCGCGTGAATTTCATCACCTCCGATATTGTCCGAGTGCGCTATACCGCCGAGCAGGAGTTCCGTCCTGAGGCAAATGCCACGGGGGTTTTAGTCGAACAGCCTTTGCGCAAGCTTCCTGTCGAGACTGTCGAACAGGACGGAAAGACTATTATCCAGTCACCTGTGCTTGCGGTAGAGATTGACAAGCAGACGCAGGCTATCACTTTCCGTGACCGCGCCACAGGTAAGGTTCTTTTGCACGAGAATGCGCTCCAGCCTCGTCTGGCGGGCAAGGTCTATACTGAGAAGATCATCTATGATGAATCTACCAAACGCTCCGTGCAGACTGCCGACGGACAGAAGGAGGAGATGGACATCCTGCGTCGCGATACCATCGACTATACCTGGCGCTACCGCGTTAATTTCGACTTCCAAGAGGGCGAGGCGCTCTACGGCTTGGGCTGCCACGTGGAGGATTTCCTCAATCTGCGCGGACACACCCAGTGGCTCACGCAGCACAACCTCAAGGCCATGGTTCCGGTGCTCAATTCTACCCGTGGCTACGGATTATTGTTCGATGCCGGCTGTGCCATGGTGTTCAGTGACGAAGCCTACAACCCTATCCTCGGCAATCCCGGCTATGTGGAGCTCGATGCAGCCAAGGAGCTCGACTACTACTTCATGAAGGGTGAACAGCTCGATGATGTCATCGGTCAGTACCGTCTGCTCACGGGCGAAGTGCCAATGATGCCACGTTATCTTTTCGGTTATACCCAGTCAAAAGAGCGTTACACCAATCAGCACGAGGTCATTGAGACTTTGGCAGAATACCGCCGTCGTGAAGTGCCTATCGACATGATTGTGCAGGACTGGAACTACTGGCCGCAGGGCTGGGGCTACATGCACATGGACCCCAAGTTTTATCCTGACCCAAAGGCAATGGCAGACTCTGTCCACATGATGAATGCCCGCCTCATGGTCAGCATTTGGCCCAACCCACAAGGATGTCCGCAGTTCGATGACTACAATGCACGCGGCTACATGCTGCCACATTCCGTTTATGATGTCTTCTCTGCCGAAGCACGTGATTACTATTGGCAGACTGCCAACACCGAGTTTTTCTCCAAAGGTTTCGATGCCTGGTGGACCGACTGTTCCGAACCACTTGACGGCGACTGGAAGCCGATGCCAAAAGGCTACGACCACAACAGTCACCAGGAGCGCTGGGAGAGCACCAAGCAGATACTGACCGAAGCCCTTGGTGCCGAGCGTAGCAGCCTCTACAGTCTTTATCACGCCCGCGGCATCTATGAGCACCAGCGCGGAATAGGAGCTCGTTGCCGGCATTTAGACCCGAATTGGAATCCTTTCAAAGAGAAGCGCGTCGTCAACTTGACCCGCTCCTCTTACGCCGGTCAGCAGCGCTATTCGACCATCACCTGGAACGGTGACACCTATGCATCATGGGAATCCTTCCGCAAGCAGATTCCTGCCGGTCTTAACTTCATGGCAACCGGTTGCCCTTATTGGAGCGTAGATGTTGGTTCTTTCTTCACCGCTCCTGACCGTTGGCACCGTTGGTTTGCCGTAGGTGAATTCCCCGAGGGCTGCAACGATCCTGCCTACCGGGAGTACTATACCCGTATGTTCCAGTGGGGCACTTTCCTGCCGATGCTTCGCAGCCACGGCACCGACACGCCACGCGAGATCTGGCGCTTCGGCGAACCAGGCACTCCATTCTACGATGCCATCCTTGAGATGATTCATCTGCGTTACCAGCTCCTCCCCTACAACTATTCGCTGGCAGCCCGCATCTCACATGAACATTATACTATGGCACGCCTCCTCGCCTTCGACTTCAAGGACGATCCTACAGTGCTCGATCTCAAAGACGAGTACATGTTCGGTCCTGCCTTCCTCGTCTGCCCAGTGACTGCCCCTAATTCCGCACTCCGCACTCCGCACTCTTCACAAAGTGCAGCGCATTTCTCCCGCAGGGTTTACCTCCCCTCCGGCACCCAGTGGTATGACTTCTGGAGTAATGACCTGCTTGATGGCGGTCAGTGGATTGATGCCCCTGCTCCATTGAACCAGCTCCCGCTCTACGTTCGTGCCGGAAGCATCGTGCCTATGGGTCCTGTGAAGCAGTATGCAGATGAGGAATCAGATGCGCCACTTCGTCTGATGATCTACCCAGGAGCCGATGCCACCTTCACCCTTTACGACGATGAAGGCGATAATTACAATTGTGAAGCAGGCGCCTTCTGTGAGATTCCGCTCCTCTGGAATGATCATACCCACACACTCAGTATCGGTGCTCGCGTGGGTCAATATCCTGGCATGAAGCGCCAGCAGACTTTCACCATCATCCTACCTGACGGCACTACACGACGTGTGAATTACAAGGGCCGCGCTATGCAGGTACGTATGTGATTAATCACCAATTAAGATATACGGAGCTTCGCTGAATCGAAATTTCGATTCAGCGAGATATCGAACAATCGAGATATCGAATCATCGATTTCTCGAACAATCGAATTCTCGAATCATCGAATTCTCGGATCTCGAATCATCGAATCATCGAAGCCCCAATCCCCCTCCAAAAAACATCATCATGAAACCATTCCTATCCCTACTCCTCCTTTTACCTTTTTACCTCTTAACCTTTTTACCTGTATCCGCTCAGGATACCGATGCTCCCGGACTTGAATTCGCCTTCGAGCTCCACGTCAAGATTGACGGAGCCTTTGGCGTAGGCCCCACCTCACATGGCGAACGTTTCGTCATCCCCATCACAGGCGGCACATTTGAGGGTCCGCTGATTCATGGCGAGATTCTGGCTGGTGGTGCAGATTACCAGCTCGTAGATAAAGAACGTAACCGCACCGAACTCGAAGCCATCTACTGCATCCGCACCCACGATGGCGTCAGCATTCATGTACGCAACCGTGGTATCATCTGGCAGGGTGTCAACGAGCACGGTGAGGACACCTATTACTTCCGCGCAGCCCCTACCTTCGAAGCACCAGCTGACAGCCAGTATGCCTGGCTCAACAACGCCATCTTCGTCTGCACCGTAGTGCCTTGGGATGGCGGCATAGGATTAAGAATCTGGAAGGTGAAATAATGTAGTTGCCTGCTATTGGTCAGTTATCATCTCCAGCAGGTCGGCAGCGCTGAGTTTGTGGCTCATGTCTGTGCCTTCTAGCAGGCTGTCGGCCAGATCACGCTTGGTCTGGTGCAGGCGCACAATCTTCTCCTCAATGGTGTGTTCTGAGATCAGATGATATACGGTCACCTTCTGCTCCTGTCCAATGCGGTAGGCACGATCCGTAGCCTGCTGTTCGATGGCTGGATTCCACCACGGATCGAGATGAACCACATAATTGGCACCCGTGAGATTCAGACCCAGTCCGCCAGCCTTCAAACTGATGATGAAGAGCGGGCACTTGCCTTTCTGGAAGGCATCCACCATCTCACTGCGCCGCTTCATTGGGGTCGAACCATCCAGGTAGAAGTAGTCCTTCAGTCCCCGACGTTCCAGTGCATTTTTCGCCATCTCAAGGAAAGAAGTAAACTGGCTGAATACCAGCACACGGTTGCCCGAAGTGCAGATTTCGCTCACCAGGTCACAGAAGACATCCAGCTTCGCAGTACTGCCCGTCCAGCCCTTCTTCACCATCATAGCCGAACAAGCAGCCATCCTGAGCTGAGTAATCATTGCCAGCGTATTGACGCTCAAAACACCCGAATCCGAATCATCCTCCAGCTGCTGCTTTGCCTCCATGCGGATAAGTTCATAGATAGCCATCTCCTCCGTGGAGAGCTGTACAGGCAAAGTGATCTCCTGCTTATCAGGCAACTCTGCCACCACCTCCTGCTTGGTACGGCGCAGCATGAAAGGCTGCACTATGCGTTTGAGCTGCTTTTGCCGCTCCTTGTCATGTGCCTCCTCAATAGGTTTGATGTATTTGCGCGTGAATTGCTCCTGTGACCCGAGCAGCCCCGGATTGATAAACTGGAACAGATTCCACAACTCTCCCAGATGATTCTGAATAGGAGTACCAGTCAGTATTAGACGATGCTGACTCTGCATTCGCATGCATACAGCCGAGGTCTTAGTAGAGGCATTCTTGATACTATGTGCCTCATCAAGACAAATCACATTCCACTGTTTGGAGGTTACAGCCTCCTCTTCAGTTATCAGCAAGCCATAGGTTGAGAGGATGACGCATCCTGCCTCAGCCTGAGCTATAGCCGTCTTTCGGTCATCAGAAGCCAGTTCGTTGATCACTACTACCTGTAGCGAAGGGGCAAACCGCGCCAGTTCCTTCTTCCAGTTAGGCACTACCGAGGCTGGAGCCACTACCAACGATGCGCCATCCTCCTGCTTGTGCAGCAGGAAGGCGATGGTCTGCACCGTCTTGCCCAAACCCATATCATCTGCCAGACATGCACCGGCGCCCCAGCTTGACAGACGGTCTATCCAGCGGAATCCCTCCTCTTGATAGTCGCGCAGGGTAGCATTGAGCGAGGCAGGGACATCCGCCTGCAGCTCCTGGCTCTGGCGGATACGCTGACGCAGTTCATCTATCTGCTGCGGATGCTCAATGTCGAGTTCACCGCTGAGCGCGTCGCCTATCAATCCGGCGGCAAGCGCAGGGATACGCATCTTGCCTCGTACCGATTGTGCTGCTGAGTCAATACGGCGTAGCTGACGGCGCAAGCTTTCTGTAAGGCTCAGGAACTGCCCATCTTTCAGCCGGATAAAGCGCCCATGACTCTGCTCCAGTAAGTCAAACAGCTGTCCGATGCTCAGTATGGTATCTTCATCAATAGGCACCTCACCCTCCATCTCAAACCATCCGCCATGTGACTTGAGCGAAAGGTTCCACTTCGCAGGGTCAGCCACATTCAGTTTGATCTTGTCTCCCTCGGGCCATTCCATCACGTAGCGGTCACCCTGTTCGGGCAGCCATTCCATCAGTTCGAGCAGCTGGTAGGGGTCAAGCATCCAGAAGCAAGGCTTTGCCTCATCACAATCCATCTGCTCCATCTGTTCAAGCAGCGGCAGAAGATTCTGTTTCTCCACTTTCTTATTGCGCACCACCTGATAGCGCGTACCATCAGGCAGCTGATCAAAGATACTTGTATCGCCCTTGCCCGGCAGCGCCGTCTCTCTTCCCTCAGGGAGCGGACGCACCAATGCCTGCACCCGATAGTTACCGCCACGTTCGCTTGAAGCTTGCAAGATGATATGTGTGTCACCATCAATGCTGGGCAAAGTAGAGCCACCCTCTACCATTTCGCTGTGAATCTCGATGATGTCCTTCAGCTGGTCAAACAGCTTACGCAACTGAGGTTCAGCTTCAAGAGGGAATTGCCCTACTTTAAGCAGAGCCTTCAGATAGACGCGCATTCGCAGAGGCATACGGAAGTAACGCACATCGCCCTGTTCTGTTACTGAATATAGCACATGATTTTCCTCACGATTATCGAGCTCTGACACAGTCACGTTGCTGGTCAGCCTGATGCCATCCTTGTTGATGCGGGTGGAGATGAAAGGTTTCTCCTCCTGCACATTGCACTGCAGATAAGGGGCACGTGTACCGAAGAATAGCTTATCTGTCCCTGCAAACAGAGGTAACACCTCACGCACAGGAGGATCCTGATATCGATGTGCTTTGTACAAACCACGTATCTGCAGATCCAGGTCATCCAACTCATCATCCTTCGCATAGATGAAGAAGGAATCGCTCACTCGCTTACCCGCACTCCATGCACCATTCTTCAGATGCTTCTGCTCACGGGTCTCGATGTGGCTGCTTTGGTGATTAAAGAAGTACCCCAAGCGAGTTGTCCTGTTTTCATCTATCTGTCGGTTCTCCTTTTTCGCCTTCAGTTTCTCCTCCTGACTGATGATCCGCTCAATGGCCTTCTCCCACTGGGGCATGATGCGTATGCTTTTCAGCAGTCGGTCAGCCAGACGGGTAGCATCGGCGAAATAAGTAATCTCTGCAGGATCACACAGGATGTCACCTCTCTCATGCATCAGCTGCTCCTTGGTGATACCCATCCAAAGGCTCAGCATATTGGCTATCTTCTGCACCACCCATCCATTTTTTGGCGCCACCTTGAATGCCTCTGCCAAGACGGATGCCATCACATCTGCATTTTCTTTGACCACGACATGGACAAATACCTTAGCCAGCACCTCGCTTGAATAAGAGACGTAAAGCGAGTCTGAGGCTATTTCATTAAGCCGAGTGGCTGCCCGTGAATCAGTACACTTTACCAGACAGATGGCATAAAGGAGATTGAGCAGCGGCAGATCGAACCACAGAGGTACACTGTAGAGCCCCATTCCCTTGGCAACACCCAGTTCCTTTAGTGCTTTTCCGAAGTAGGAATGAGCCACGAAATACTGCTCTTTATGAAGCGCCTCCAATGCTCGCACAGCATGCAGAGCCCAGTCACCAGCCAGATGATTAGTATCAATGGGATAACCCTTTGGCAGACTTCCAGATTCCATGTAGTAGGCCAACATCAACAGATGCAGGAACCTGCGATTGTCAGCGCCTGACTTTGGCACACCACTTGCCAGTGACATCAGCCGTTCAATGCCTGATCCGCAATCGTTATTGATATGATTTATTATGGCCGTGGGCAGGATATCCCGTAGCAGATCAGCAGGCAGACGTGCCATCAACTCATCCGAATCACTCTCATCAATCCAAGGGACAATAAATGTACAGGCAGGCTTCAGATAAGGATTCTTATCATCGTATGGAGTACCCGAATGCACATACCGTACAATCTCCAGCAGGGCATCTCGCGTAGGATGCTGAGTTTTCTTCCTGCCCATCAGCTTTACAATCTTCTCCTCCCATACAGGATAGTCCATGACTATTGTGCATAGGGCAGGGAATACCCATTTGTTACAAATGGAATAGGAAGGGGAACCCCAGTAATAGCTGGTCGAGCTCTTCTCTATCATACCCTTCTCCTTAAGGGCTCCGAGTACCTTCTCTACCTCTGTCCGGCTGTTAGATACCAGTTTGGTCAGATCACGTATGAGACGATCCTGATCCACAGGCTCCAGATGATAAGCCAGATAACAGAGCGTATAACATTCTTCTTTATTAAGTTGACTGAGTATATTTATCATTCTTGCGATAATACTTTTCGACCTGTACGGTTTGAACACAGACATCCAACCGTACAGGTCGATACTTTTTCTGTAAATTTGATGCAAAGATAAGTATTTTTTTGGTATTTCAGTAATACTTCTATCTTTTTTTGCCAAAATTGCATACCTCTCCCACTTATTCTCCCTACATACATTAGTTTTCCCGTAATTCCGCGCCAGAGACGTTGGCAGCCATTTCACAGTTGTGAATTCCGTGCCAGAGACGTTGGCGTCCATTTCACAGTCGTGAATTCCGTGCCAGAGACGCTGGCGTCCATTTCACAGTCGTGAATTCCGGGCCAGAGACGTTGGCAGCCATTTACGGATCTTCAATTCTTACTGTACCGTCATGCCGGGCAATTCCTCACGGAAGATTGCCCTGGCATGATCTATTTCAGCCTGACTCAAATCGGGCAGGTTATCCAGTGGATAGGAGATGCCAAGTTTCTCATACTTCATGCGTCCCATGGTATGATACGGAAGGAGTTCAATACGCTCAATGACGGACAGATAAGGCAGCAGCAGCTGTGCCGTAGCGCGAAGACGCTCTTCAGTGTAAGTGCGCTGTGGGACCACCACATGACGGATCCACACAGGCTTGCCCAGCTCTTTCAGCTGATCAAACCATTGCTGATTGTTATGGCGTGTCATACCGGTGTATGGCTTATGAAGCAAGTCATCAGCCGTCTTAATGTCGAGCAATACCAGATCCGTATAGTCAAGTACGGCAAAAGCCTCAGGCGTAGCAATGGCGCCACTGGTATCCAGCGCCGTATGGATGGAAGCCTCCTTGCAGAGACGGAAAAACTCACGCACAAAAGGAGCCTGCATCAACGGCTCTCCGCCGCTCACCGTCACTCCACCCTTACGGATATAATTCTTATATTTCCTGACTTCCGAAAACAATTCGGCTGGCGTCCATTCAAACTGGACGTCAGCCTTAATATCCCAGGTATCTGGGTTATGACAAAATTCGCAACGCATGGGACAGCCCTGCATGAAGGCCACGAAACGGAGTCCTGGACCATCCACGGCGCCCATGGTTTCTACAGAGTGTAAACGGCCTATCATTACAGCGCATGGTTGATAGTACGGCTCAATACGTCGAGCTGCTGTTCACGAGTCAGCTTCACGAAGTTCACAGCATAGCCTGACACACGGATGGTAAGCTGTGGGTACTTCTCCGGATGCTCCATCGCATCTACAAGGAGCTCACGGTCAAAGACGTTCACATTCAGGTGATGACCTCCATCCGGAGTGAAGTAGCCATCCATCAGTGACACGAGGTTATCCACCTGCTGATCGCTCACCTTGCCCAAAGTGGCAGGAGAGATGGCAAACGTATAAGAGATGCCGTCATGCGAGTGCTGGAATGGGAGTTTTGCTACAGAAGCCAGCGCAGCCACAGCGCCACGAGTATCGCGGCCGTTCATGGGATTGGCACCTGGGGCAAATGGTACGCCTGCTGGACGTCCGTCAGGAGTTGCACCCGTGAACTTACCATACACCACGTTCGAAGTGATGGTGAGGAGTGACTGGGTTGGCTTAGCATGACGATAGGTCTGATGCTGACGCATGAACTCCATGAACTTCTCCGTCACCATGAGTGCCAGAGCATCGGTCTTCTCATCATTGTTGCCAAAAGGAGTATAGCCAGTATTCTCAAATCCTACAGCCAGGCCACGCTCATCACGGATGATGCGTACCTTACCATACTTGATGGCAGCCAGAGAGTCAGTCACGATTGAAAGGCCAGCAATACCCGTGGCACGCGTACGCTCCACGTCGCCATCATGCAGAGCCATCTCGAATGCCTCATAGTCATACTTATCATGCATGTAGTGGATGATCTTGAGGGCATTGACATAGGTCTTAGCCAGCCAGCGCATCATCTGCTCGAACTTATTCATCACATCCTCATACTCAAGGAACTCGCTGGTGATTGGAGCATACTCTGGAGCAATCTGCTCGCCGGTGCGCTCGTCCTTACCGCCATTGATTGCATAGAGGAGACACTTGGCGAGGTTGGCACGAGCACCGAAGAACTGCATCTGCTTGCCAATCTTCATTGGCGAAACGCAGCAGGCAATACCATAGTCATCGCCATAATCCGGACGCATCAGGTCATCATTCTCATACTGGATGGCAGAGGTCTTGATCGAAAGCTTTGCGCAATAACGCTTCCAGGCTTCAGGCAGACGCTCTGACCAGAGCACGGTGAGGTTTGGTTCTGGTGCTGGGCCGAGGTTTTCGAGCGTATGCAGCATACGGTAGCAGGTCTTGGTGACCAGAGTACGTCCATCCATGCCCATACCACCCTCCGAAGCGGTGACCCAAACAGGATCGCCAGAGAAGAGGTCATTATATTCCGGTGTACGCAGGAAGCGGACAATACGCAGCTTGATAACCATCTGGTCAATCAGCTCCTGAGCCTCCTCCTCCGTAAGCGTACCGTTCTTAAGGTCATTCTCAATGAAGATATCCAGGAAAGTAGAGATACGGCCGATTGACATGGCTGCACCGTCCTGATCCTTTACTGCGCCAAGGTAGCCGAAATAGACAAACTGCACAGCCTCACGTGCGTTCTGGGCAGGCTTGGTTACGTCGAAACCATAGTTAGCACACATCGTGACAAAACGCTTGAGAGCCGCAATCTGTTCGGCTATCTCCTCACGCTGCTGGATGATCTCCTCGGTAAGTTCCTGCACGTCCAGACGATCCATGAAGCGCTTCTTCTCCTCAATGAGGTTATCCACGCCATAGAGGGCAATACGGCGATAGTCACCGATGATACGGCCACGGGCGTATGCGTCAGGCAGACCTGTGATGACATGGCTGTGACGAGCAGCACGGATCTCCTTAGTGTAAGCTGAGAAGACACCCTCATTGTGAGTCTTGCGATATTTGGTGTAGATGAGCTTTGTTTCTGGGTCAAGCTTGTAGCCGTAGGAGTCGAGCGCCGTCTCCACCATGCGGATACCACCCTTTGGGAAGATACCACGCTTCAAAGGGGCATCAGTCTGCAGACCTACGATTACCTCATCCTCCTTGCAGATGTAGCCAGGGCCATAGGTGGTCAGTGTCTGAGGCAGCTTCTGTTCAGCATCGTACACACCCTTCTCGCGCTCCACCTTGAACATCTCTGAGAGTTTCTCCCAGAGGCGCAGGGTACGCTCGGTAGGTCCAGCCAGGAACGACTCGTCGCCCTCGTATGGAGTGTAGTTGTGCTGAATAAAGTCGCGGACATTGATCTCACGCTTCCAGATGAAGCCATCAAAATGATTAAGCTGATTAGTCAGTTTCATTGAGAAATTGATTTATTTAATATATAGAATAAGTAAAAAATACCTTAATAACACGGCGCAAAAGTACACAAAAAACGCACATCAACCAATAGCATGCAACATTTCTTGTAGCAAAATGACACAAATCTTGCATCCCAATAATAACAATTTCTCAAATTGCCCACTATGCTTTCCAAAAGCGGGTATGAGAACGCACCAATGGTTGCCCCTGTATGGCATGCCGACAGCAATTGGTAAATCAAAAAACTCTGCCAAACTACATTGATTACACCCAAAATAGACTATTTTTACTACCATACGGCATTAATATTTGGAAAAATGAGATAAAAAGTGTATATTTGCCGCGTCATCAGACAGATTAAAGAAGTAATAAAACTATGCGGACCATAAAATACAAATTCTATGGCTGAATGGCGGCACACGGGTGGAGATCCGCTCGATTATCACAATTATGAACCGGTTGGTGAAGATGAGGGCTGTGGATGCTTAATCTTCTCCATCCTTATTACTGTGCTTATCTTTGTACTGATGTCAAAGTGCTCATAGGAAATATGTACGCGAGAGTGATTATATGCTTGTTTTACTACCAATTATCCATTATCCATTAATTTTTGTCTGATTTGTCCTCAATAATTTGGTGTTATTACAGGAATATTTGGAACATACAGAAAAACTCGCTATCTTTGCAGCATTGATAATCAAAATAAATAACAGGACAATGGCATCACAAATAACTCAAGCAATAACTCCTACTCAAATGTTAGTCAGCATTGAGGATCGCTCGATGCTTCGTGCTATCAAGACCGCCATTAAACAATTGAAAGGCGTAACAATGGTTAGAGAAGTTGCTCCCCACACCCATTATAGCGAGGCTGAATTCTACAAAAAAATTGAGAAGTCAGTCAAGAGTGCTGAAAATAATAAAGTATTTGCCCAAGAGCAAGGTGAAAGCGTGGATCAGTTTATAGACAGATTGCTATGTATTCAATAGAGTTTACGCCTGATGCACAGAAAGAACTCGTCTTATTGCAGCGGAATGCGCCACAAGCCATTCCAAAGTTGAAGAAACTTCTTGCAGAGATAGCCGAACATCCTCGCACGGGTACTGGTCAAGTAGAAAGACTCAAATATTTCGAAGAAGAAACCTGGTCTCGCAGAATAAACAAGGAACATAGACTTATTTATCGAATTTATGACGATGTTGTCAAAGTATTGGTAATAGGAGTTTATGGCCATTATTAATCGTTCTAGGTCACATTTAATGGTGCAGGATGAAACTTCATTTGCTTACCGCATGAGAGAGCAAGTCATTACTCCAGAATACACTGAACCGGTCGATCTTCCACCTTATACCATGGAGGAACTCAATGCACGTATCCTTTTCCTGCTGGTCTTGCTACAAGTCCAAGAATACTCGCATTCAAAATATATGCATTGGTAAGTCCTAACAACAACGCAACAGATAAAATCAGTTTTACTGATGCTCTGCGCCAGATAGAACGAGACAGCAAGCCGGGCATCACTACCACTTCAATAATGGGAGTGCACTTGCAGGACAAAGCCCTCAATAAAAGACAAGAGCATGATCACAGCCTCGGCTCCTATTGGGCAGATCATGACGATGATGGCAACTATGATCCCGGTGCATGGCGCAGAAAGTATGACAAGAAGCGATAAAAAAGTGGAAATTACCTCCAGAACTATCTTTTTTTCCCACCATACATCACCATTATTTGGAAAAATGAGATAAAAGATGTATATTTGCCGCGTCATGTATAATGATACCATGTACATCGTTAATCTCTGGGACCATGCGTCGCGAACCTGCAAGGTTAGCGGGCAGAATCAGATCGAAGAAGAAAATGCATGAATGACATATTCATTGTAACAAACAACAAAACAACAGACCAATAGAAACAACAGAATGACAACTCATCCCAGCTGGAGGCTCCACTTGAGGGGGCGAAGGTGAGGGAGAAAGACATAACACAACACAATAGCATCAAGGCTATCTTTGTGGT
>JAZLJN010000005.1:0-22362 GCA_045617885.1 Bacteroidales bacterium
AATACGTTGCAAAGATATCCAGAATTGTCGGAATGACCAAATCTGCTATAAGAAGTGTTAAAATCTAATCCCTGTTGAAAATCAACATTTTATGCCGCCTTATTCCGGCTTAGTACTGGGTATTCTGGGCGGGTAAACTCAGTCCTTAAATGCTTCTGTGTCAATCCAAGTTATACTGCTTGGTATGGTAATTGACGAAAGTGAATAGCATCCCCAGAATGCGTGTATGCCTATAGTTTCCACAGTGTTTGGCAGGTCAACTGCGGCAAGATACTCACACCCCAAAAATGCCCCTTCTCCAATAGAGGTCACGCTGTTTGGGATATGAACATTCTTGATAGATGTAAGATGTGTGCTTATCGTAGTAACACATCCATCAGCATAGGTCAAATCAGTAACAGTTGAGCAGCCAGAGAAAGCCGAAGCATCTACTTGGGTAATGCTGCTTGGTATGGTAACAGATTTAAGGGTTGAATTGTTCTGGAAAGCATCTTTGCCAATAGTGGTCACATTGTATGTCTTGTCATACAACACAACAGACGTAGGAATTACTAATGACGTGATGCTTTCTTTACATCCCATAACTGCAACTTCATTATCTGACGTTACTTCATACGCTATGTCATCCACATATACTGCGGCCTGCATAGCAGAGGGGTAGAGTAGGCTTAACACCCACAAAGGCAATCTGAAATTCGGTTTCATTTTCACTGATATTAATTGTTAATACTTGAATTGACCATTCTTATATAGGCACAAAAAAAGGACGGAACTGCTCTACAGCTTTTCCGCTCTCAAAGGGTACCGCCAAGCGCCCGTATACAAGGAAAAGCACGAACAGCCCACGCCCTTGGGGGACGTGAACATTCATCGCTTGTTCTCTTGTATAGAATAATTGGCGGTAATTCTTGAGAGTCGAGAACAAGGACTATTAGTCCAAGTAATATGTTCGAATCTTAGATTGTTCCTTTTTTGATGTCTGCCATGTGACCATTGTCACTGGCATTCCAGTTGTTCTTTTCGTTTTAGGGTTATACTTTTAGTTCTATCACATTTATCAATGATATTATATCCATTAGGATACAATACACCAATTACGGTGCAAATATACCAAATATCTCATGAATGACCAAATTATTTTTTCATTTTTATTCACATAGTATAGATTATTTTGGTTGATTATTCTTTATGATAGTTCAAATTCGCATTTTAAAGTCCAAAACCATTATCAGAATTCTCAACAACATGGCATTGATATTTGCAATTTCAAGAATACATTATATATATTAGAACAGTCAAAATAATATGTATAACAAAAAAATTGATAAAAGTCTTGGCGGAATCCAACCCAAAGATGTATATTTGCAAATGAAAGTGGGGCATTTTTCTGGAATGAAGATATGACATATATCAGATTATACCATTAAAGTAACCTACTTGCACCGAACGAGGTCATAAGGAGTTGGCCATGTTTTGGCCATGTTTCTTATTGACAATTGTTTTTTGCTGTATTATTTGCAGAGAGAACACCCTAAAAATGCATTATTTATGCTAACAAGCAGCAACAATGAAGATATTGAGTAGTCCCACTACCCGTACAGGAGCCAGTGTCATTCACAGACACGGCTCCTTTTTTGTTTTTTTCTTATTTAAATTTGGCACTTACCGAAAAACTTTGTACCTTTGCACCGAAAAGACAGAAAATGAGTACTATGGTACGGTCGGAAAGCAAAAATAATTTAACGATACGATGGGCAACGCCTGAAGATGCCATGTTTGTGGCATGGGGCGTCTGCTGTGCTTTGCATCGTGATCCGGATGAGGATTTCCTCACCATTATGGCGAGTGTGTGCCGCAAGGAACATGTGCTTTATAGCTATCGTCACGCCATGATTGCAAGCATAGGCGATGAGCCTGTCGGTCTGTGTCTCTGCTATGATGGCGGCAAGTACCATGAGATGCGCATTCGGACTTTTGCCCATTTCCCCGAAAGTAATGAGGAGATGGACTTCGAACACATGGAGGATGAGTCTGGTCCTGGCGAATATTATATAGATTCACTGGCAGTGAAGCCGGAGTATCGCGGGCAGGGCATTGCCCGACTTCTGATGCAACGCCAGATTGAGCATGGGTTGTCCTTGGGACTTAAGCCTACATTGTTGGTTGATCCAGACAACCCTCCGGCACTACGGCTTTATCATGGGCTGGGCTTTGAATATCTTTCTGACTGCTATGCCTTCGGGCAGATTTTTCATAAATTAGAAATACGGAAATAATGTTACCAAAAGAGGAAAGAGCGAGAATCATCTCCCTCATTAAACGCGAGGTTGTGCCCGCCATAGGTTGTACAGAGCCGATGGCTGTGTCCCTGTGTGTGGCCAAAGCTACAGAGACTTTAGGACAGCAGCCCAAACGCATCGACTTGCTGCTCAGTGCTAATATTCTGAAGAATGCAATGGGCGTCGGCATCCCCGGCACGCAGATGGTCGGTTTACCCATTGCCGTTGCTCTGGGTGCACTCATCGGTCATAGTGAATATGGATTGGAGGTGCTCAAAGATTCCAATCCCGATGCCGTTGAGGCAGGTAAGCAGTTCATTGCTGAGAATCGGATCAGTATCGGTCTGAAGAAAGACATCACAGAGAAGCTCTACATCGAGGTGATCTGTTCGGGGCAGGATGGCAGTTCGTCTATGGCGGTTATTGCACAAGAACATACGCACTTCATCTACGTATCACGCACCTCCGCTGATGGTCGGTGCACAGAACTGCTTAACGAATCCTCAAGGCAGAGCCAGGAAGAGGATGTCGAAGGTGATGACGGCCTCTCTCTCCGCAAGGTCTATGACTTTGCCACTACTACGCCCATTGAAGAGCTGGAGTTTATCAAAGAGGCTCGTCGTCTGAACGAGCACGCTGCCCAGGAGGCTTTGAAGGGAAACTATGGACATGCTTTGGGCAAGACCTTGAGTCGTCCGCTGGGCAGAGGCATCATGGGCGACTCTATTTTCAGTCACATCCTCTCGCAGACCAGTTCTGCATGTGATGCCCGTATGGCAGGAGCTATGATTCCGGTGATGAGCAACTCCGGAAGCGGCAATCAGGGCATTGCTGCTACGATGCCCGTTGTGGTTTTTGCCGAAGAGAATCATAATACGGACGAGGAGCTGACGCGTGCGCTCATTCTCAGCCATCTGACGGCCATTTATATCAAGCTCTCTCTAGGCCGGCTCAGCGCTCTGTGCGGTTGTGTGGTAGCCTCTACCGGTTCGAGCTGCGGCATCACCTATTTGATGGGTGGTAACTATGATCAGGTAGCTTATTCGGTCAAGAACATGATTGCCAATCTGGCTGGTATGGTGTGTGATGGAGCTAAACCTTCGTGCGCGTTGAAAGTCTCTTCAGGCGTCTCTACCGCTGTGCTATCGGCTATGCTTGCCATCCAGAATCGTTATGTGACCAACGTGGAGGGGCTTATTGAGGATGATGTAGATCGTTGCATCCACAACCTTACACGCATCGGTGCTGAAGGCATGAACGAGACAGATCGGATGGTGCTCGATATAATGACTCACAAAAAGTGAATTGATTCAAGTTTTAAAAGCTAAATTATCAATTCTCAATTATCAATTCTCAATTAAAAACTATGATTAAATGTTTGATTATTGGCAGCGGACCAGCCGGTTATACAGCTGCCATATATGCCAGCCGTTCAGGTTTGCAGCCTGTGGTTTATGAAGGACCTTTGAGTGGCGGTCAGCTGATGCAGACTACAGAGATCGAAAACTTCCCTGGTTATCCGGAGGGAACCACCGGACCAGAGCTGATGGACGATCTGCGCAAGCAGGCAGAGCGTCTGGGTGCAGAGGTCCGCTACGGCATTGTGGATCGTGTGGAGTTCTGTGAGACTCCTGGCGGCCTGCATAAGGTGCATGTGGATGATGGCACAGAGCTTGAGGCACAGACTATCATCATCTCAACGGGTGCTTCTGCCAAATATCTCGGACTCAGTGATGAACAGAAATATGCTGGTATGGGCGTTTCTGCCTGTGCCACTTGTGACGGCTTCTTCTATCGCAAGAAGGTGGTGGCAGTAGTAGGTGGTGGTGATACTGCCTGTGAGGAGGCTCAGTATTTGAGCAATCTGGCAAAGAAGGTTTATCTGATTGTACGTCGTAACGTGCTCCGTGCCAGTGACGCCATGCAGCAGAAGGTCAAGGAGCGTGAGAACATAGAGATTCTGTGGGAGACCCAGACCGTTGGTCTTTTTGGCGAAGACGGCGTAGAGGGAGCTCATCTCGTTAAGGGCAAAGGCACTGACCATGAGGAGATGTTTGATATTGCTATTGACGGCTTCTTCCTTGCCATTGGTCATCATCCTAACACTGAAGTCTTCCTCCCTCATACCGATGCTGATGGAACACAGCATTCTGGCGTTGAGGTAGATGGTCAGGGATACATCAAGGTACAGCATCCAACCACAGCTACCAATATCCCAGGCGTTTTTGCTGCTGGCGATGTGGCTGATCCACTCTATCGTCAGGCTATCTCTGCCGCAGGCTCTGGCTGTCATGCAGCCATGGATGCCGAGCGTTATTTGAATAAGTAAAATATTCCAGAAGAGGTGTTTATCATACGAGAAGAGCTTTCCGACGCGTCGGAAAGCTCTTCTCGTGTTGTTGGCAAAGTATCAGAGGTCTCGGCTGGTTTCTCTGTTGTCTTTGGCAGAGCATCAGAGACCTCGGCTGATTTCACCGTTGCTATTGGCAAAGCTTATGAGGCCTCTGCTGGTTTATCTGTGAGCCTTGGCAAAGCATCCGAGGTCTCTGGTGCTCCATCCTTGAAGTCTGACACAGCATCTTACTTCTCGTTGAAGCGGTTTCCGTAACGGATGGTGAAATCCTTACCCTCTGCCTTGATTTCTTCCGCCTTGTCAGCCGAAGCTTCGTTATTGGCAGGAGCGGCGCTGCGAGTGCTGCGGTAATAGTTGTCATACCACCCAGCGCGGTCATAGTAATAGTATCCGTTGTGTCCGCAGTCGTTCCAGTAGCCGTGCCAGTCATAGTAGCCACGGTACTTGTAGAGCGTGAAGCGCGAATTTGAGTTGTCAAAGTACCCGCTGAACTTGCCATCAGTCAGGCGGAACTCGCGGATTACGGTATTGAGTTCAGACTCTCCGATGTAATAGAGATATACAGACTCATTGACAACCTCCCAGTCAAACGAGTGATAGATCTTGGCATAAGGACCATACTCATAGAAGTCCACCTGATAGCCATAACCGCGGGTGGCATAGTCATAGTCAGGGTAGAATGAGATATCCGTATCGTAGCAGTCAAAGGTCTCTACAAAGCGTCCATGACGGTCATAATAATCATAATACATACCGAAGTTACCTTCCCAGTCGCCCGAAAGAACTACTGACATCGATACATCATCGTCACAAGAGGTGAACGAGATAAGCGAAAGAGTGCTGCAGAAAACGCCTGCCAGCAACCCCAGGAGATTAAGCTTCTTCATAGTTAATGTTATTTTTTGTTCTTTGTCTTTTAGACGAACTTATTCAACGAAAGATTAAAAAAAGAACATTTTTTTACAAAAAATATAATTTTCCGGCAGTATTTGTGCATTTTTCTCCTTTAAATAATGTGATATTGACAAAAAATACATACCTTTGTGCCAAATTTGGTTAAAGAAGAGATGATAAAGTCTTTGATTAATAACTATCTGAAAATAGGTATTATGCTGGTACTGATGTTTTCAGTGCTGCATTCTTTCGGCCAGTCATCTCAACCGTTTGAGATACTCCTTTACCACGGCCAGGAGGACAAGACACCGTTTGAAGGCGTCTCTGTCTCTGCCGTTGATGCATCTACGGTCATGAGTGATGCGCAGGGTCAGCTTACATTGACTTTCCGTACCCGAAAGATTGGTGACCAGATACAGTTTCGTCGCATTGATCGTTCCGGATATGAGGTGATGAACAGTGAAGCCATTGAGGCGGCACGCATAGCCCGTCCTTCTGCGACTGATCCCGATGCTTCAAAGCTCCGCATCGTGATGGTTCCCCAGCAGCTGCTGCGTCAGCTGCGTGACAGCTACCGCTCTGTTGCTGTACAGCGTTATGAGCAGCAGCTCAAGGCTTCGGAAGCAGAGATACAGCGTCTGCGCGAAGCCGGAAGGTTGGCTGAAGAGGAATACAACGAGCGAATGAATCAGCTGGAGGAGGAATATGAAGCCCAGCTTTCCAAACTGGAGACCTATATTGAGAAGTTTGCCCGTATTGACCTCTCGGATCTTGATGCTGATGAACGTCAGATTATTGACCTGGTGAAGCAGGGAGAGTTTGATGAGGCGCTGACCCTCTATGACAAGCAGGATCTTGCCAACCGACTGCGTCAGAGCCGTGCTGACCGCGCCAAGCTTGCAGAAGCCAGTCAGCAGATAGCAGCTGCCGAGCGGCAGAAGGCGCTTGAGAACCAGCGCCTTCGTCAGTCCATTGATCGTCAGGTAACCTTGCTGCGCATGGCAGGAGGTGAGGAGAATCTGCTGAAGGCTTACCATATCATCCACGAGACCTTCCTGGCTGATACTACGGATGTCACAGCACGTCGCACGTATGCCATGTCACTTTTCGACCAGGGACAGCCGGAGCGTGCCGACCTTATCCTTCAGATAGGAATAGAGGCTGCTGCCAACAATTATGACCGTGGTTTCATGGTGCTTGACTTGATGGATGATGCGTGGCGTCGTCAGGACTATGCTGCAGGATTGACTTACGCCCAGCGTGCAGACAGTCTGCTTACTCCACTTCAGGAGTCAGACTATACTGTTCTTACTCGTGGCTTGCCAGCATTCTGTTCCGTTTATCTCAATTATTATTTGCAGGAGGATTTGGACCGATGCCGGCAGATCGTTGACCGCATGCAGCAGCAATGGAGTCCGGATACATTGAGTTACAATAGCCTGCTGTCATACATCGAAGTGTCTAGTGGCATCGGGGAGTATTATTCCCAGATGGGCAATATGACTCAGAGTAAGGCTGTCATGTCCGAGGCTTTAAGGTTGGGAGAGATTCTCTACCGGAAGTTCCCCGTCTATAGCACTCTCTACAATGCCTGTGCCGAAGCCTCTTCTGTTTTCGCCTTGGCAGGAGATTATGTTGAGGCTTGTCAGGCTGTCCGACGTTCCATGGCGTTGATGTCCGAACGTCTCGAAAAGACGAAGGTCAAGACACTCTATCCAATTTTTGCCTACGATCTCTACACGATGTCCGATGCTTTGAGTGTGATGGAAGATTATCAACTCTGTGACTCTCTGATGGCTTTGGAGCATCAGTACCAGATATTTGCTTCGTTAGACAGCAGTTATCCTATGCAGTATAATGTCTATAAGGGCTGCTTCTTGCTTACCTGTGTAGGTGTAAAACTTCAAAACCATGATGTGGCGGCTGCCGAACAGCTTTTTGCTGATGGCGTTAGCAGTCTGGAGCAGGCTGAAGAGGGTGAACACCTATTGCCACAGTTGCGTCCTGGTACTCTGGCACGCATCCGTCAGGCACAGGGTCGATATGAAGAGGCAGAGCAACTCTATCAGGCAGCCATTGACTATTTCGCCCACAGTTATCGTGAGTCGGGCGACGTTCTGGATGCTGACAGTCAGTGCCGTTATCTGCTGATGCTGGCAGACATGCAGGGTGAGCAGGGAAAGCACCGAGCCTTTCGGAAAACAATACGTCAGGCAGAGCGGATAGCCCCTTTCGAGAGTAACAGACAGAAGGTAGCTGCAATCAAACAGAAATATCAATAACTAAAAACTAAATAATATGAAGACGTTTTCCAATTTTCAGACCTATTGTCGCGTCTTTGGTACATTAGCCTTAATGGCAGCGATGTCATTTGTTGCCGATGATGCTTTTGCAAAGGTTGTGGTCAAAAAAGTCGTAACAACTGGTGGTGGTGCTACGCGTGACGGCAGAGGCCCCAGCAAGCGTGAAGTAACACAGCTATCTTGCCAGGGCTTCCCTACCTATATCACCACAGATAATCAAAACAATACTCAGGTCTATGTATATGATGGTGAAAATCCAAGTCAGTTTACAGAAGAAACCATTTCGGAGATCGCTACCGAAGCCTATCGTGTTGAAACCGATGAAGATTGGTCAAAGATTTCGATTTTCTTTGGAGGTAGTGTCGGTGGTACAACTCCTAAAAATCCTATTCTGGTAATGGATAACGGAAAGATAAGAGATCTCTTCCTAGGCGGATATAACATCGAAGAAGATAGGGATATGGGACTCTTTGAACCAACACTTATTGTCAAAGGAGGTATGGTTAATTATATATCCGTAATGGGCCGTAACGATTGTCCTCTTAATGGTGCAACCATCAGTCTTAGCAATATGACTTATACGGGTGTGGTCAAAATAAACCTTGCACGTACTGTAGAAGTGACACCGAATGCAGATGGTTCGGTGAACGCAACGTATATTTTTGACGATAAAGTATCTTACACTTGTGATAAGAATTCTTGTACCTTCCTTGTCCCAGATGCAAATCCTACTTATGATACCCGTGATGATGTGTGTCCACACCGCTATTACATTAGCGAGGTGATACCAAGCACAGAAATTGTCACAGATGGCATAGTATCCGTAGCTTGCAAACTATGTACCCAAACATGGCCCAATATTCATTTTAGCTTATACGGCAATAGTGGATCTGATTGGGGTACAGAGACAGGATATGCATATCAAGTTACAGAAATGCAGACTACCGTGCCTCCTACCTGTCAGCCAGGAAAGGCTCTATACAAGCTCACCTTAAGATTCAAAAGGAGTACTCACAACTTGACTTATACTTATGAAGGCTTAATACCTGCTGTGGAGGATGTCCATGATTGGGATGCAGATGGTATATGTCATCACACGCATTACAAGATGCAGAAGAACGGAAACGGCATGGTGCTTAAAGATAATGTAGGAAACATTCTCTATGAACATGATGAGAATGGGAACCTAATAATTGATGACACGCCACAGCCCGTTGCAAAAAACTATGTGCGCAAAAATAAAGATTTATATTATCAGGATGAAGATGGGAAAATAATGGTTTCTCATATGGGGTATTATTTGACCTATCGTACGTGGGAAACGGATTTTTACGATAATGCAAAAGATATGTTTGCTGCTGCTGCTGATAATAATAAACTTCATGACAAGCAGGTAATTGCCGGTCTGACAGAAGATTTTGATATTGGACCTGTTTCTTCAAGAAACTTTTTTACCTTCCTAAATGCCAAAGAAGGTATTATGGTTGATTTATATGGTCACACTCTCGCTTTTAATAATAGTGAAGGTGGATACAAGCCAATAATTTTCAATAATCAGTCAGTCTTATTACAAAATGGCGAGATCAATGCTAATTTGTCACTATATAATAATCAAGAAAATAGCGATAATAAATTTAACTTAATTCTTGATAATGTACAAGTTAAAGCAGAGAAGATTGTGTCTGACGATACACTTACATTAAGAAACAATTCTTATATCTACTTAAATCCAAATAGCGGAACGATTATTTGTGACAATATCGTAACAGACGAGACATCTATGTGGTATACGCTATTCTCTGATAATACAGCACTTTCGTTCGCAGACGGTCAGACAGTCAAAAATCTCCTTTACACTCGCGAATGCAGCGAATCTTTGGCAGGAAAATGGCAGGCGCTGATGGTACCATTCTCAATTGAGATGACGCAGGAGGTACTTGATGTGTGTGATATTGCCGAGCTTTATATGATTTCTACCAAGGGATCTACGGCTGGCGGCACCAGTGAAGGTGGTCATGATCAGCCGAATGTAGCTGTACTGATGAAGTTTGAGCTTGGAGATTATACACCAGCCAGTACGCCACTCTTTATCCGTCCTAAACAGGCAGGAACCTTGTCTATCAAGCAGAATACTGCCTGGGTGGATGCAGCAGAGGCCATCCAGCTGGTATCATGTGCCACAACCAAGGACAGCTACGAACTGCATGGTGTCTATGACGGAACCTTCGCTGCCCCAGATGATGGAAATGAGTATTTTGCTCCTAAAAATGGTTCACTTGATTTGCTGACAGGCAGGTTGACACATGCTAACCGCTGGTATATGAAGAAGGAAAGTAAGACGAATCAGCCTAACCAGGCTCCAGTCCATACCCTCTTGCTTCAGACGTATGGCGAAGACAACATCAATGATCTGAACGTCATTGAAGTTGTAGCAACGGCTAATAGTCGAACATATACCCTTGATGGACGTGAGGTGACGAGCCGCCAGTTGGCTCCTGGTTTCTACATTATGGGGAATAAAAAAATTGTAATCAAATAATATTAATCAATATGGAAAAGAAAAAGTATTATAGCCCTACGATTCAGATTATTAATATTGATGAATCTGAAATTATCTGTCAGTCTGAGGTAGATGTTACATATGAAGGTGGCGGAAATAATCAGTAACACTCTCTGTATTCACATATAAACAAGCAACCGACAGAGCTTTCCGTTTTGTCGGTTGCTGTTTTTTTTGTCATTAAAAGACCTAAAAAAATAGTATTATTAAGAAAAATAGGTCATAATTTGTTACAATTCTCACTTTTTTACTATAATATACCTTGTTAATTAAAAATTTTACCTACCTTTGCAACGTAAAAGTGTAATCAAAAACAATTGTAAATTATAATAAGTATTATCATCTTATGAAGAAACTTTTCTTTGTGGCAGCAGCCACTGTACTTGCTCTGAGCAGCTGCTCGGACAATGAGATTAACTCTATCGCAGTAGAGAAGGCAAAGGCTCCTATCTCTATCAGTGTTTACAATCAGGGTCAGACCCGTGTGACTGAAACTGTGATTGATGATTTGAGAGCTGGCTTCCAGTTTGTTGCTTACAATGGCGATATAGCGTGGATTGAAAATACTATAGTTTCTGCAATCGGTAATACTTGGGTCATCGGTGACGGAGATACTAATTATTACTGGCCATCAAATGATGATGCAGCTATAACCTTCTATGGTCTCTACTCTCCTGGTCAGGAAACTATTAGTGCAGATGGCACTACTACCATCAACACAACTGCTACTGGTTGCGTCGATGTTGTAGCAGCTTACACTAACGCATCGTATAGTACAAATGGTAGCACAGTAGGTCTTCAGTTCAAGCATATTAACGCACAGGTAGCTGTTGAATCTGCTATTGGTGACAACGAAGATTTCCAATTTGTTATTAACAATATAGTTATAAAGGCTCCAACTTCTTGCGTTTATGATTTCGCTACAGGAGTAACCTCTGTGCCAGAAGGTTCTGCCATCGCCAATGTGAGTGCAAGTCTTGGTTTGGCTAACAGGCTGATTCTGCCAGCTGCTTCTTATGATTTGGATATTAACTACTCTGTAACAAATCATGGTGATACCGAAATTCTTACCAAGTCAACTACCATTACTCCTGTAGCCGGCAAGATCAACAAATATAATATAACATTGCCTCACGAGCGTGCAGCAATGATTATCACTGTTGAGTCGGTTAGCGAATGGGAAGAGGCTGCGGCAATGTAATTTCAAACAAACATGATGAAGAAATATTTCATTGGAGTAATCACAATAACCGCCCTTTTGAGCAGCTGTTCGGACAATGTAGAGTCCGGACTGCTGCCTGATGGGGCTGTGCGCGTTCCAATGAGTTTCTCTGTCAGCCAAGAGTCTCAGTCCCGTCTTTATTACATAGACAACCTCTATGATCTGGAAAGAATTAGTCTGGCAGCCCAGATAGCGGATTCGTTGTACTTTGATTACGACTTCTCTCAATATTGGGATGTTGATGATCAAGAGTATAGGTATGCTCCCGTTGGTGCCACAACATCAGTTGATCTCTATTGGCCTGCCAATGATAATACGGTTGTAGATTTCTATGCAATGAACGATCCTCAGAATTTTCATGACCGCTTTCATGATTATTCTACAGGAGAAGATAAGACCCTACAGAATCATTCTGACACTATCTGGAACATCTACCGTAGTCATGACTTGATGGCAGCTTTTGCCTCTACCCGTCGAACCACCGATGGTAAGGTGCAGCTGCGATTCAAGCACATCATGGCAGAGTTAGGCATTCTGGTGCAAGGCGAACCGCATGAAGAGCAATCGGGTGTGCCTACACAATACTATATGTCGGGTATCGAAGTCTATGGTGAGGATAAGAGACTCTATCACTTTGATACCAACACTTGGTCAGATGTTGATGATGCCGACACCTTCCAATACGATTATTTCAGTTCTAATGGTTACGTATTCGGTTTTGAGGCTGACAGCATTAAGACTTGGGGAGGTGACGATCCGACAGATCGGTATGTCTTCCTGATACCAGGAACCTACAACATCAAGGTTTGGTACAGTAGTCAGCATGGGTGGACCTCTAAGGAACAAGAAGTTACTTTGCGACAAGGTCAGAAGAACAGAGTACACATCACTCTGCCCTATTATGAAGGCGATATTGTAAATTAAAGAAGATTGCAATGAAACAAAGTTATTTCTTATTATTGCTCACGCTTCTTACTTTGGCTCCTGTCAAAGCAAAGGCTGATGTGTGGGCGGTGAAGAGCAATCTGCTTTATGACGTGGCAGGCGCACCGAATATCGGTGTGGAATATGGCTGGAAGGGTCAGTGGAGTGTATCGGCAGATATCACTAGTCCATGGTGGGTGGATAAAAAACACAACCAGTGGTGCTATGAGATGTTGAATGTCGGTCTGGAGGGTCGCTATTGGCTGAACCCGTGGGAGAACACCACTTCTGAACACGGGGAATATTGGAACAGCAATACCAAGCTGACAGGTCACTATGTGGGTGTTTACACCAATGGTGGATGTTTCGACTTCGGACATGACTATATTGGTTGGCAGAGCAAATGGTTCTGGACTTCAGGTGTGAGTTATGGATATAACTTCCTGCTCAATGATAACCTGCGTCTGGAATGTAGTATCGGTATCGGCTATCTGCAAGCTGACTATTCCCGCTATAATACGGTATATGACGGATCAGGCATTTACCTGAAAGAAGAGGGTACGTTCCGTTGGTTCGGTCCTACTAAGGCTGGCGTATCTCTGATATGGGTATTCTAATGAATGATGCTATGAACAAGACAAATCACTTTCAGCAATGGATGAAGGCATTGGCATGTTGGCTGATGCTCTGGTTGGTGCTTGCTGGCGTCAATTCATGTCAGATGCGCGAGGTCTTAGGTCCAGATGATGAGGGTCACATCTCCATTGATGTAGATTGGTCGCTGATGGACGAGACGCCTACCGGAATGACCGTGATATTCTATCCTACGGATGGCAGTATGCCTTACAAATATGTCACCAATGATGTATTTCATATTGAGCAGAGTCTGCCGGAGAAGGATTATGATATCTTGATCTTCAACCAGACGATCGAAGAGTTCAATACTATTCAATTCCGTGGCATGGAAAAGCTGGAGACTGCTGAAGCCTATGCTCCTGAATCAACCGATACAAGCAGCCGCTTGGATAGGTTGTATAATAGTATTAGGAATAGAGGTAGTAGAGGGTATAATAGTTCTACCAAAATGCAACCAAGAAGTTTGGGTTCTTCTACAACTTCCACAGCTAATAATTCAAGACCAACTCGAGGGTACAATAGTTCTACCAAAATGCAACCTAAACCCAGAATCGGTCAGCTTACAGCTACCGTTCATGTAGCTGGCTTGAGTAATGCCATTGGTGTAAATGGTGCAATAACTGGTATGGCAAGCGGTACCTTCCTGACGGATAATGGTGCCCTCTCTCATGAGGCTCTTACTCAGGAATTGGCTGATTGGGATATTCAGTTGAATGCAGATGGTTCTATCGGTTCGATTTATACCAGCATTGGTACCTTCGGTTTGTCCCCAACGGTAGGTGCTTCACGCGCAGAAGGCAGCACAAAGGCAGACTTTGAGGCTACATACGTAGAAAGCTCTGATGAGGATGATTATCGCAACATTCTTTACCTCAACTTCCTGCTCAAGGATCGTACCTATGTCAGCTATCGTTTTGATGTGACCAGTGCCATCCAGGATTATACTGCCGATGTTGAGGTTGAGCTGGTACTTGATCTGGGTACAAACCTTGAAGAGTATCTGGAGCTGCCAGAGACGGGTCTCCCATACGACCAGCCTTTCGTAACGGTTGATTCATGGGGTGAAGAGGTAGATCACTATATCACCTTCGATTAACAGTATTGGCACTATTCATTATAAATAAAAATCACAATAAGGATGCTACGGCGATTATCCTTATTGTGATTTTTTTTGATTTTCTCTTGTTTGGGATTTAGGGTTTTAGATACTCCTGGTTACGCTGTACCAATTCCTCCAACCCTATTTTTAGCTCTTCTGGCATTCGCTCAAAACATTCTAAACAGAGTGCTGCATACTTTTGTGATTGCTCTTTATCGCCTTCTTTATTATATAATTGCGAAGCAACATCATAAAGATTCATCTTGTCAAAATACAAAGAAGATTCATCATATATTTCTGACAAATGGGGCAATAAGTTGAAAGCTAAATTAAGGTATTTATGAGACTCTACCAATTGATTCAAGTTATAATATATTTCTGAAGCATTATTATAGGCATTAAGTAAATATCGAATTGTAGCATCTACATTAGTTTCATATTGTTTTTCTCGAAGTTGAATGTCTTCTAGTACATATTCTTTCATTTTTGCCCATTGTTTTGTATCGTAATATAAATGATTAATATCGTTGATGGCAAAATTTAATTCTATCATACTGTCATAAGAAAATTGATCTTGAGTAGCAATTTCCTTAGCTAAAGCATAGCTTTTCAAAAGTAAATATTCGGCTTTCTCAATATCTCCAGTTACTTGATATAAAGCAATTCCATATTCTCCATAGAAAGTAGAAAGATTCCATTTTAAATCATCATTATCTCTTATTTTTTCGAAATTACTCTCTAACTCCTCCGAGAAAGCAAGAGCCGACTCTGGTTTGTTTGTATATATATATAAAGTATGGAGGGAAGCCAGAACTTGTGTAAGCAATGGTATATTATCTTCACTTTCTGCTACACATTCCCGAGCTAGGGCTAAAGCCTGCTGCTCATACTTTTCAGCCAAATCAAACACATATTTCGATCCAAAGAGGCGGCCTAAATTAAGGCTAACACGAGCTTGCTGGAACTTGTCGCCTTGACACTGACGAAGGTAGATGTTTAGATATTTTTCTCCTTCAGCGAACATATTCTGTGTCAGGCAATGCTTGGTATAGTCATTCAAAGCTACAAGATTCGTCGTATCCGCATCTGCCACCCCCTTGAGCAACACTGAGATTTTGTTGAAGTTCTCACGTCCACCAGCCAGCTGATAGGTCTGTACCTGTCGGCTGATGGCTGCCTGTACCTTGTCACGTGCTTCCAGTTTCTCTGCCTCCACTTTGGCGAGGGCTGCCTGTGCCTTGTTGATCTCCTTCAGATCTTTGACCTGACTGGCATATTGAGAGAGGTAGTCAGCCGATTCATAGAACTGGATAGCTTCATCTATCTTACCCTCCTGCACCAACTCAACGAGGCGCTGCTCCTGTGCAGATAGCTCTGATAGATCAATGCGAGCAAACCGATCCACATAGTTCTCCAGATTGTCCAGCTGCTCATAGTAATTATTCTCCAGGTCAGCCAGCTGCTGCTGATAAGCCTCCTCTTGAAGTTTGTTTTCCTTACGGAGGGCTTCCAGACGTGCCTGATCCTGCTTATACTGACGCTCATAGCTGGCGCTGGATACACGCATATACTGGTCACGCAGCTGCTTGAAGCGGTCGCTACGGCATAGCACCAGTGAGAATGCCTGTTGAGGAGAAATAGTCCACTGATCAACTGCATCCTGATTGAAGATCTCATAGCCAGAGAGATCTACACGGCGCACCTGCACCTGATCACCTGCCTTCAGGGTTCGGAATTGAAGGGTCAGCTGTCCCTGGGCGTCACTGAGGCTGCTACCGGCATTCTGTACGGAGAGACTGACACCTTCGAGCGGCGTCTTCTGCTGCTTGTCACGATACTCACGTACCACTACCTGCTGCTGGCTTTGAGCCAGAAGCAACACAGGAAAACTGATAAGACTAATAAGGGCAAAAAAACGGTTCATAGATTCGATTGTTGTATGTCAAATGAGTGCCGGCATCTGTTGGCATAGATTTCACGCTTGTGAAATGGCCGCCGGAGCCGTTGGCACGGATTTCACAGTTATGAAATGGCCGCCAGAGCCGTTGGCACGGATTTCACGGTTATGAAATGGACGCCAGAGCCGTTGGCACGGATTTCACGCTTGTGAAATGGAGGTCAGAGCCGTTGGCATGGGTTTGCAGATATGAGATTATGGCTCCAGGCTCCAGCCGTTGTCACCATGATAGATCATCTGCCGGGTCATGCCTCCATCTATGCAGATATTTTCACCTGTGATGAAGCCTGCCTTGTCAGAGCAGAGAAAAAGCACCATGTGAGCAATGTCCAGCGGGTTGCCTACACGACCAGCAGGCTGCTGTATGGCATCCGGACCTTCATACTGAGTGTAGGCGGTATCAATCCATCCAGGGGAGATGGAGTTGACGCGAGCCTTACCTGCCAGACTTACGGCAAGCGCATGAGTCAGGGCAGCAATGCCACCTTTGGCTGCGGTGTAGCTTTCGGTCTGCGGCTGGCTCATCCTGTCACGTGAGGAGGAGATGTTGATGATAGAAGCGCCCGGGGTGAGATGCCCAGCCAGACACTTGACCAGATAAAAAGGGGCTGTCACACCTACACTCAAAGCGTATTGGAACTCCTCGTAGCTGCATTGGTCAATGCCTCGCATGATAGGGAGGGCGTTGTTGACAATGACATCTACTTTCCCGTATTGGTCAATCACGCTTTGGGCAAAATCCTCAATGACATGCTTCTGGGCAAGGTCACCCACATAATGGGTTCCCTCCTGCTTGTCAATGATACAGACGTGAGCGCCATCTTTACGGAATTCGTCTGCCACACACTTGCCAATGCCCTGGGCACCGCCAGTCACGACTACCACTTTGTCCTTAAACTCCATTTTCTAACATTGTTATAATTAGCGCACATCAAAAGTACCTATATTTCTTTTCAACACAAATTTTTTCGACCTGTACGGTTTGAACACAGATTTAACGGATCAAACGGATATAACAGATTATCTCAAACACGAATTAAAACGAATTGAAACAAATTTGCTTTAATTTGCTTAAATTTGCGTTTTATAAAAATCCGTTAAATCCGTTAAATCTGCGTCATCTGCGTTCTATTCGCCACAACAGGCATCCAACCGTACCGCTCGATTTTTTTCCATCAAAGGAAATCAAAGAAAATCAATTTTGTAGTCATAAAGCCTTGATTTATTTTGATTCTTTTTGATGGAGGTTTTAAAATGTTATAAAGATACTTTTGGCTTGCGGTATCTATTATTTGCTGCAAAGATATTGAATACGAAGGGCAAAAACAAATATTTGCTCAAAAAAACGGATCTGATGAACAAAAAAACATAAATGCAGGGGAAAATGCAACAGTACAGTACATTTTCCTCTGCATACATTCTGAAGAACTACTGAGATTTATCTGCAGCAGGTGGCGTCACAAGTAGGGGTAGATTTCCAAAGGCCGTGCAGGTTGCAGTAGGCGTAGATGGCGGTTGGCTTCTCGCACATACTGACAGTGACTTCAGCAGGGCAGCCATTCTTCAGGCGGTAGAGGTGTCCTCCCTGCTCCGTCTCAATGTAAATAAAGCGGATGTGATGCTCCGGTGTCATGGGGTGAAGCTCTTTGCCGACACGAATCTTCAGCTTGTGGTTGTCGCACTGAATCATGACAGGCAGGTGATACTCGCTCTTGCCCTCAGTGGTGTTTGGTTTGAGTTCCTCCATCTCTGCATTACAGCATTTGGGTACTGCGCCGCCATCAATCACTTTGATGATGGTATTGCCACACACTTTGCAATGATAGAATTTAGTTTCCATACGCATTGTTTTGTTAAAGGTTAATGGTGTATATTGCCGATAAGGCGGTGCAAAGATATATTATTCCCCTGTCAATTTGCCTGTTTGGGGATTGAAAGATGTGAAACGAAAGGAAGCGTTTCTTATAAGAGAATCTGCAAGCGGATGAAACGATGTGTAGTCTTGATATTAATATAACTTATGAAAAGTTTGATAAAAAAGAGATAAAACGCTTGTATCAGTTCTATTAATTCTATATCTTTGCGGCGGAAAACTAACCTTGCCCTGTGACGAAAAGGTCATCACGAGGCACCTAATAACACAAACTATGGAATTAAGGCAACTGAAGTATTTTATCGGCATTGCCGAGACGGGCAGTTTCTCTGAGGCTTCCCGCAGGTTCTATCTCTCACAGAGCGCCATATCGCAGCAGATCAAACTGCTGGAGGAGGAGTTGGGAACATTGCTCTTTGAGCGCACATCACATCGAGTACAGATGACCGAAAGCGGCGAACTGCTGCTACCACTGGCACGCAACGTACTGCAGGATGTGAGCACTTGCCATGAGCGGCTGGCTGACCTGAAAGGTATGCTGTGCGGTGAGCTGACTATTGGAATGACCTATTCCATAGCCTCAATGGTTCGCCCTGCTATCACAACTTTCCTGAAGCTCTATCCAAAGGTGCGACTGAATATCCTGTATAAGAATATCCTGGAACTGAACCAGATGTTGAGGAATGGGCAATTGGACATGGCATTCTCTGTATGGGTGGATGAGAAGGATGACCAGATCCGGAGTGAACAGGTGGCTGCCTACCGGCTCTGTGCCATCATGCGCAGTACTCATCCGCTGGCTGACAGGAAGCAGCTGTCTTTTCAGGATATGGCAAACCAGTCATTTATCCTGCCCGAACCCGGCATCCGTGACCGTAATGCCGTGGAGCAGTATCTCAGTTCGGCGGCAGAGAACCTTTCCGTGCGTGCCATAGTCAATGATCCGCATTCTATCATGTCCATCCTGGCACAGACCAATTTCATCTCGGTGCTTGCCGAACAGGAGGTACATGGCAGTCCCCATCTGCGAGCTATAGAGATTAAGGAACTGGCAGAGCCTGTGCCTGTGTACGTTCATACTATGAAGAACAGCTACAGGAAACAGAGTGCCAAGACCTTCCTGAAGCTGCTTCTTGATGCGATTCAGATGGCTTCACATGAGCTGGTAGCCAATAGTTGATACAACTCATTCCTCATGCCAAAAACGGCAATAAAAGAAGGGTCGTGACGAAGAATTGAGAAAAAAGACCGGTTTTTGACATAAAATTTTGGATATGCCGCAAAATCTTTGTAATTTTGCGGCATTATTCTGTTTATCCACAAACCGTTAATAAATAATGAAATCCTATCGTTTCGTATTCTGGGGAGCCCTTCTGCTGATGTTGGGAGTAATCTGGCTTCTGAAGATTCTGGGTGTAGTAGATCAGCTTTTTGACTTTGAGGGATGGTGGACGTTCTTCATCATTGTGCCATGCGCCATCCGTCTCTTCTTCCCGGGCGACAAGATTCTGTCTATGTTTGGCATTGCAGTGGGCGTGGTTCTGTTTTTGGGAACCCGTGACTATATTGAGACCTCAACGGCACTGAAGATTCTTGCCCCCTGTGCGGTCATTGCCATTGCGCTCTCCATGCTATTCCGCCGTCGCGGCTGTAATGGCGACCACTGCCATCACCACTGATGGAATGATAAAGACCTATCTTCACTTCTTATTCCTCTTATATTGAAAAACACAAACTAATGAAGCATTCTTTGTTTATTGCAACCCTTTTCTCTCTTGGTGCCCTGACAGTGAACGCTGTATGTGCTCAGGATAATGTACCTGCATTCCCTGGCGCAGAGGGCTTTGCCCGTTACACTACCACCGGTGGCCGTGGAGGTAAGGTGTATCACGTGACTAACCTGACTGATGACGAAAATAAGGAGGGTTCACTCCGTTGGTGTCTGAAACAGTCTGGTCCGCGTACAGTAGTGTTTGACGTGAGCGGATACATTGATCTTACCCAAGAGCTCAAGATACCAGGCAATACGACCATAGCCGGACAAACCGCTCCTGGTGATGGTATCACCCTGCGTTACTATACCGTGCGCGGTGATGGTGGCGACAACATCATCTGCCGTTACATCCGTTTCCGCCGTTCACAGGTAAAAGATGTCAACGATGGTGCAGACGCAACTTGGGGCCGCTATAAGAAAAACATTATCTTTGACCATTGCTCTTTCTCCTGGAGCATTGATGAGATTGCATCCTATTATGACAATAAGGATTTCACTATGCAGTGGTGTACGCTGGGCGAGGCTTTGGCTAACCCAGGACACTCTAAGGGTGAGCATTCTTATGGCGGTATCTGGGGCGGTAAGGGAGCTTCGTTCCATCACAATTTCCTCTGTCACTTGCAGAATCGTGCACCTCGTTTCAACGGTGCCCGCTATGGTTGGGCAGGCGGTAATAATGACGAGTATGCCAACCCAATCCAGGCCGAGCGCGTGGATTTCCGTAACTGTGTGATGTATAACTGGGGTAGCGGCAATGGTTGCTATGGCGGTTCTGGCGGTGGTTATATCAATATTGTAAACAATTACTATCAGGCAGGTCCTGGTACGGCAAACAAGACACGTGTCACAGAGGTTTCAGTGGCCACGAAGGACAACGCCAGCGGCTGTGAGCCTTATTGGGGGTATGCCAGCCGTTACTTCATAGAGGGTAACTATGTAACCGCGGCAGCAGAGGATAAGCGCGAGAACTACGACTGGAGCGGTGTGAAGTATGACACCGGTCTTTTTGATAAGAAGGATGCCGAGGGCAATAAGCTGAAGGACGAGAAGGGCTTGACCTATAAGCTGATTCCTGATGCAGAACACAAGTATGGCGAAACCGTAGAGTATATCCAGAATGAGAATGGGGTTGACTGTGTTGAGCTTCGTCTTACCGAGGCTATTGCAGCAGGCGAGGTTACCACCCATAGTGCTCAGGAGGCATACGAAAAGGTCCTCTCATACGTGGGTGCCTCACTGGTGCGTGATGCCGTGGATGCCCGTTATATGGAAGAGGCCCGCACGGGTACCGTCAATTATACTGGTGCCGTAAGTAAACGAGCAGGTATCGTAGATAAGATTAATGATCCTGAAGGCGAAGAGGATCCTACGACGGTAAGTTTCCCGGCATTGAGAGAGGTGACACGCCCTGCTGACTTTGATACAGACGGTGACGGTATGCCAGATGAATGGGAGGAGGCAAACGGCTTGGATAAGAATAATGCTGCCGATGGCAACCTCTATACGCTCGATTCAGAGAAGCAGTGGTACACCAATCTTGAGGTTTACATGAATGGTCTTGTTGAGTACATTACACGGGCACAGAATGCTGATGCGGTTGTTTCTGTTGATGAATATTATCCTGTCCAGCAGTTTGTCGCAGGAATCAGGGAGGTCGGTTCGTATGACGTAAAATCCATCGAGTACTATGATCTTAATGGTGTCTGTCTGTCGGCTCCTCAATCGGGTGTAAATATCCGCAGAATTCTCTATACCAATGGTAAATATGAGGTTCAGAAAGTCCTGCAATAGTAGAGTTGTGCAATCTATTGACCAAAGGTGAAAAGAGTGTTGAAAACTGATCTGTTTTATCGTTAAAAAAAGTGGGTCTGGTAGCAAAAGCACCGATTTTTAATTTTTTTTTATTAAAATCGAAAAAAAAATACAGAAAATTTGGTAGAGCGGTTTTTTTTTACGATAATTGCAGCACGAAAAATAACAAAAATGGAGATTTATAATTATTCTTTATTCTGATTTTGGCATTTTTCATATTTAATAGCGAAAAGTATTGCTTCGGCAATCTTCTTATACCAATTATATAATAACACATAATTTTTCCAACATGAAGAGCAGTGCATGCAAAATGAACTGGCTTGGCAAATTGACAACTCTGTTGGTGACATTGGTCATCAGTGGAGCCATTGGTTTTGCCCAGACTAAGAGCGTCAGTGGTGTCGTAATCGACGACCTTGGCGAGCCTATGATTGGCGTGAATGTGTCAGTGAAGGGAACCACCAACGGTACTATTACCGATATTGATGGTAACTACACTATTTCAAACGCCACCGCAAATGACATCCTGGTATTCTCATTTGTGGGTATGAATTCCCAGGAAGTAAAGATCGGTGATCAGAACACCATCAACGTCACTATGGCTGAGGATAGCCAGATGCTTGAGGATGTCGTAGTCATCGGTTACGGTACGATGAAGAAGAAGGACCTCACCGGT
>JAZLJN010000006.1:0-8481 GCA_045617885.1 Bacteroidales bacterium
CACAACAGCAGGCGCAGAACAGTCAGAATCAGCAGATGATGATGCAGATGGCGCAGATGATGCAGCAGGGCATGATGGGCGTGGCAGGCGCTCAGATGGCAGGTCAGCAGGCACAGATGGATCAGCTGCGAGCCGACAAGCAGTATGCACAGGAACGTCAGGACCACGCACAGGATCAGGCATTCGCTGCCATGGGCGGCGTAGCCACCGCTGCCGCCAGCAACCTCTATACGCAGAACACGAATACTCAGATCAATGTGCAGCAGCCTCAGACTCCTGCGGCCCAGCCACAGGAGGAGCCTGAGTATTTCGAGTGCGAATGCTACAACTGCCATCACACGGTCAGAGTATATCAGGGTATGCCTAAGTGTCCAGATTGTGGCGCTCCATTCCAGTGGTAATATATAAATAATGTATAGTAATGTCTGATATCAATGTAGGCAACAATGCCAATCTGCTCAAGGGAGCTATCGATTCTCATGACACGCAGATTAACAACAATGATAACCGTATTGACAATAGTGTTACGAACAACACGACTAACAATTTTGTCAATAACACGACCAGCAATAGCAATATCTATCAGGCGCAGAAGACGGTGGCACAGCTCCATGCCGAGCATGTCCAGACATTCATTGATGAGGTAGTCCGTCTGACAGGCTCCCCAGAGATGACCAATTCGGATGGTATGCTCACAGCCGAAGCCTTCCACCAGCTCTCTATGCTCCGTCTGCGCCTGATGCTCTCGCAGCAGGAGGCCGAAGGAATCATTGCACAGGTGCAGCAAAGTCTGCTGATGACCCGCCAACAGAAGCAGGCTGAGCAGGCTGCCCTTCAGCGAGAACAGGCTGTCAAGCAGATGGCGTCGATGGCACCACCTATGCCCACGATGCCTACGCCGCCACCAATGCCACAGTTTAATCCACAAAGTGTACAACTGAAGCAGATGCAGGGTTGGAATCCGCTTCAGGCAGCCCAGCAGATGGGGCTTGGTATGAGTGGCATGCCACAAGCGATGCCATCCATGCCTCAGTCAACGAGCAAGTCAGTTGAAGCAGAACTTGTCATCCCAGAGCAGCCGCAGCCGGTGCAGCAGGAGCGAATGCCACAGTATGGCATCCTGATGACCGACTCTTTGGCTCTGGCAGAGAAGTATGGTTGTGATTTGCAGGAGGTGTATGATGTGCTGAATGAGCTGATTCAGAATTCTGCCGAGGTTGAGCAGCATTGGTATCTGCTGGATATGGGCAACTACCGCCAGCAGTTAGGCAGTGAGCCCTATTGGGGTGACTACAACGAGATCCTGTCCAACTTTATTTATGAGAACGGTTTCCAGGTGGGTCTTGCTACACCCGTTTTCATCATCGGCGGCAGCGATGTGATTCCTGTCCCTCAGCTGGAGGACCCGCAGTATGGTGGCAGCCGGATTCCGACGGATATGGCATACTGTTTCAGTACCACATTCTTCAGCGAACTGTGGGATGGTGATCACACCATCACCACCGACTACGTGCGCAACACCGTTTCACGTCTGCCATTGGAATGCGGACAGATGCAGACCACCATCCAGGACGATCTGCTCTCGTACTTCAACCTCTGTTCTATTGTGGAGGATGGCATTGACGTGCCAGGTGTCACGATGGCAAGCAATGTGGAGTGGACGCAGAACAGTGTCACGATGTCGCAACATCTGCCACTCATCCATGTCCGCACCACCGACGAAGAGGAGATACACAAGGGGATGTACATGTGTCCGAAACTTGTTGCCACGGAATCTGGCGGTGAGGAGGTTGACGAGAAAGTGCTCCATGACTATCAAAAAGCTCTTGACAAGGCTGGCATGATCATGTTCAACCTTCACGGCAGTGACGGCAAAGGACAGTCTGGTTTCTACTGCAATAGCGACAATGGCTACCCTGAGTCGTTTAACATCGAGCTGATGAAACAGAGCAATGCCCGTGTGCTCAACACCGTGGCATGCTTCGGTGCCCGTTACGATGGCTATGAGCGCGACGACTCCATGCTGATGTCAGCCCTACTCGGAGGCGGCAAGTTGCTGTATGCAGGTTCTACGGTCTCAGTACCGATGATTGGCGATGAGGATCAGGAATATCCTGCTGGTGTGACCCAGTATCCAGGTTCTGGCTCGGAGAAGTTCATGCCACTCTACTGTTATTATCAGTTCTGCGGACTTCCTGCCGGTCAGGCGATGATGCAGGCAAAACTTGACTATTTCAACACCTTCCGCCACATAGAGCGTGATGACTTCTCGCTCTCCACAGCCATGATGTTCGGCTTGTATGGCAATCCGATGCTGCATGTCTGTGCGCGTCAGGATGTCATTGATGAGGCAATGCGTTATGAGGTTTTGCCGCAGCTTCCTGCTACTAAGACAGCCGATGCTCCCGTACGGATGAAGCGCACCAAGTGCCTGATCACGAAGGAGCAGCTGCAGACCTCGAAGTCATTGCTTGATCAGCTTCGCGGCTGCGTAGATGGCAACTTGCAGGTGATTCACGGCATGGTGCAGCAGAACCTCTATCAGCAGTTGGGACTCGATCCTCGCTGGCTGGATCATGTGGACATGTTCGCCATCGGTGAGGAAACTGGTTATGCCTATCATTACGATAGCAATAATCGCTTTGGTCGTAAATCAATGATCGAGGTGAATAATCAAGGACAGGTCACTCGCAAGGTGACATTTAAATAATTTTGCTTAATACATTAAAAAAACACAATACTATGGCATTTTTTGGATTAAAGACGGCCAAGGAGGTCGAAGAAGAGAAGCGTCAGGCTGCGGCTAAGGCAGAGGAAGAACGTAGACGAGCTGTAGCAGAGGCTGAACAACGGGCAAAACTTGAAGGAGAGCGTAGGGCTGCAGAAGCCGCTAAAGCAGCTAAGGAGGAGGTAATCCGAAACAACTATGTCAACCTCAGTAATCTGAGTAAGGGTAGTCAGGTGAATTTCGTGGTGCCTTATTTCGATGTATTTGATCCTCGTTTCACCGATTATGGCTGTCCTGTAGCAGTTCATGGCAGCATTGTCTATAGCATTGATGACATGGATCTTTTCCAGAGCATCAATAAGAATGAGGCATATAGTGACGAAGTCTTCCATAACAAACTGAAGGCATCTGTTGTGAAGTTTGTCAAGGGAGTAATAAGCAATGCTCCTTCTGATGCACAGATTCCTGTTGTCCAGCTTGAGCGCAAGATTGTGGAGATCAGTGAGCTGGTGCAGCAACGTGTCGCTCCTCAGGTGGAGCGTGTTTTGGGAATAACTGTGCGTAGTCTTGACATCACCAATATCACCATTGACAAGACAAGTATCGGTTATCGCGAATTGAAAGAACTGACAGCAGACTTAGAAAGAGACAATGTACTGGCTAAACACAATGCTAATCTCTCCAACTTCAACCTGCAGAACAGCTTGCAGCAGGATCAGCTCAAGATGCAGTCTGCTCTCGGATTGGATGCTATGAAGCGTCAGCAAGAGATGCAACTGGGTGGTCAGGAGCAGCTACAGGCTATGCAGCTGGAAAACCAGCGAGAGACCATGCGCATTCAGCGAGAAGAAATGCAACGTGCCAGCCGTCTGCAGACCGAACAGACTTTCCTCGGTGCACATCAGGCTAACCTCAACGCTTTCGGTCAGCAGCCTATGAACGGAGGATTGTTTGGCAAGAATTCTTTAGATGGAGCCATGCCTCAAATGCCAGGTATGCCTCAGATGGGTGGTATGCCAGCAATGGGTGGCATGAAGACCGTACCTCAGGTGCAATACATGGTTGGCGTGAATGGTCAGCCTGCAGGTCCTTTCGATTGGAACCAACTTCAGCAGCTCGTTCAGAGTGGTCAGCTCACTCAGCAGACTCAGGTTTGGAAGCAGGGTATGCCAGCATGGGCAATGGCAGGTCAGGTGCAGGAACTCCTTCCTCTTTTCCTGGGTCAAGCACCAGCAATGGGAGGAATGCCTCCAATGATGTAATCTTAAATTATTGCAAACAATTATAATAGAAATATTATGTTTTCAGAAAGATTAGAAAGACTGATTGAGGCAGCGCTTCAGGACGGTCAACTTACCGAGCAGGAAAAGGCCGCTATCATCAAGCGTGCTGAGGCAGAGGGTGAAGATATCAATGAGGTAGATATTTATATCCAGTCATTACAGCAGAAGCGCCAGCAAGAATTTAATGAGAAGGCACAACAGGCTGCGACAGAAGAGATGGTTGCTCAGAAGAAAGCTCGAGAGGCAAAAAATGCAGCAATAGCGGAAGAGGAAAAGGAGCGTGCAAAATTACTGCGCAAATGTCCTGCCTGTGGTACACCTATCCCAGCAGCAACCAATGTTTGTCCTAATTGTGGTCATATTGTTGAGTCAAGCGATATCACAAATGAGATCAGCAATATGATTAGACTTATAAAAAAGTGCGCTCCTTCTTCCGTTTATTCTGACGGTGTTCTCGACGATGATACATATCGGAAAAAAGATATCTGTGAAAACGATCCTGATTTTCATAAATTATATAACATAATTGGAGAGCGAAATGATGAATATCATATTGAAAGTAAATATAGCGAGTTAATTGAGGATTTGGAGTTGAAATATGGCGCAAATCCAACAGTACAATCTTTCCTTCTTAAAGAAAAAAAGAGAATCTTTGGTCTTCTTAAGACTCAATTGGATCATGATATAGATTGGGAATATCGGTCAGATTCACAACAATGTTTTGAAGTCATAAAAGCCCAGTATGCAGAATTAATAGATGAGTCTTTTATCAATACCTATAATAGGAAGATAGAAGAAGTGCGGAAAAAAGAAGAAGCAAAAGAAGCTGAACGTGCAATAAGAGCAGCTAAAGAAAAAACATTCTTTGGAAGAACAAAGTCCTTCTTTGAATCGTTATTTGATAGCACAAAGTCCTTCTTTGAATCAATTACGGAATTTGTTAAAAAATATCCAGCAGCCATGCCTGCATTAGTTATTACTGTCGTTTCTTTTCTGCTTATGGGTTATTTTTACATTAAGGAAAGAGATTATAACGATGAATTTCTTCCTCAATATAAAGAAACTATTGATGCTCAATATGATTCCCTAATGAATATATTAGTTGGGCTCCCTGTTGTTACTGAAAGTAATTACAAAGAGGTTGAATCTCAATTGTTGAAAATTGTTTGGTCTCCTATCAGCGACCGAAAATTGTACTATGAAAGAGATAAGAAAGAAGCGTACCTTAAGGCAAAAAAGGGAATAGCTGAAACCATTCTTAATTTTTATGATGAAGAAGAAGCTGCTCCTGAACAAATTCGAAATGCTAACAAATATATGAAGAATTAGTGCTCTAATAAAGATTTTTTATATCAATAAAAGAACCCAGAGGCAACTGATATAGCAGTAAAAAAGAGGTTCGCCTCTGGGAATTATATATCTTACATATTCCAATGGTGACAGATATTTCACGTTATTCAAGATTCCAGGAGTTTGAGAGCCAAACAATGCCTACAGAGGGTGTAGAATTGAATATTCTGAATACTATCCATCTGAGCGAGAATGACCATACAAATATTCTTTGGCAATTGCTATGTTTTTGCAAGGATGGTAGTTATCCGTTTTTGAAGTCTTTTTTTGAAAAAGTATTAGGATTGGAAAATATGAATCTTGATGGTAACGCTCCACTATTGAAAGGTAGTGGAACGCAATATCAAGCTATCTCAAACGGAAAATCTAAAAATAGAGATAATGATGCTAAAGGCTTTATTGATTTATTGATAAAATGGAATGGTTATGTGGTCATTATTGAAAATAAAGTTTGTGGTGCATGTGATTCCGAGAATCAGCTTGTAAGGTATTACCATTCTTTCGTAGAACTAAAAGCTTTTTCTGATACTGCTGAATATTACAACAAGATAAAGGATAGATATGATGGTTATTATAACAAAACAAAAGCGAATACGGGCAAAAGAATATTTACCTCGTCTATCTCACATTGGATGGTAAGGAACCTAGCAAAACAAGTGTTTACAACCTTCGAGAGTGTCTGAAAGATAAGTATATACCTGTTTCATATGTTTCAAGTAATGATAATCGAAAGAATATACTTGAATGGCTTAAAGAAGATGTACTTCCCAATACTCCTTATTTAACAGATGGATTAATGATACATAGTGTTTTGATGTATGTTAATTATCTTGAATCATTACTAGGTGAAGTTGATTCCTCGTTCTATAATAAGTATAATAACCCATCTTATACCGAACTATTCAAAAATTTAGAGGTTCGTTTACTAATCGAAGAACTACGAGTAAACAGGCTGTCATTAGAAAGAAAGTATAATCATCAGTACGATAAATGTCTGAAAGTATTTATCAACAAGAAACTGAAGGAACTATTAAAGGCAGTTACTGGTAATAGCAGTTGGCAGATCCATTGGTCAACAGAGTATATTTTGCTCTTCAAAGCAGAGTGGGAAAAGTATGGATCCTTCCGCTTTTTCAATAAGGTACATTGGGAATTGCTTAGGAGTATGAATTCTGTCCCTGATTACAAGTGGAGTTTTCATATGGAGGGCGAAGAACTTAGTCTGTTGGCTAAGGAGAACGAACAGTCTTGGTTGAATCTCTTTGAAGTTAGTAAGTCGGCTAATAATTCGGGACAGTTCCAAAAAATTTCAGATTTTGGGTTGAAGCCATCAGAGAAATACATTCTGGATATGTCAGATGCTGAAATTAAGAATTATTTACAAGCACTCATAAACAACTCTAAATTCATAGAATATTCAAGTGCAGCAGAAAAACTACTAGATAGTTTTTTCTGCGTTTCATAACCCAGCCAAGGTGTTTCCCATGCAAAAACTGATACTCTTTAAGAATGCCTTTGTCAAGACCAAGGACGAGATGGTGATATCAATGACCATCCTGCTGGTCTTGACATTCGGTCTGACGCTGATCTTCTATCTGGCTGAAAGCATTGCTCAGCCGGATGTGTTCGAGGATTATGGCGATGCCTTGATCTGGGGATATACCCGATACATCGAGGGTGGCGATGGCATATTCGATGGCAGCCCGGTGACGGTGGTTGGAAAGGTGGTGGCTTCGCTGCTCGGCTTTATCGGCATAGCCATCGTTGCCTTACCTGCCGGACTGATTGGCTCGGGCTTCATGGATGCTATCGCCGAAGAGAAGCGCCAGAAGGAACTGGCAGACTATGAACAGCGGCTGAGAAAGTCCTTTGCTCATAAGCAATGCCGATATACCAAGTACCGTACAGAGCCTCCGTTTGTCTCGGTGGTAGATATTCAAGCCAAACAGGGTATTGACACGAAGGATATTCTGGATACAGTTGAGGCTTCAGACTGTTTCCGCCTGCGTAATCTGGCTTCGACCCAGCCATTAGGAGAGTATGCACTGGATAAACTTGTGGTGGAGCACTTCGAGAGGAACACGGTGTATGGCTGTAAGATTGACCGAGAGTCGAAAGTGACTATTGTCTCCACATCGAGTGTGCAGGAGGCTGGTATCGGCAATTTTGCATACCATCTGGCACAGTTCGGCGGCTTCAACTATGTGAGCAAGGAGGTGGAGTTGAATCCTGACGAGCCTTTCAGCTACTACAATATCAAGAGCGAGGAGGGAGATCCGAATGTCGGCACATTCTTGCGCGACATCAAGGCTCTGGCTCGTGGCGATAAGCATTGGGTCATCTTCCTGCTTTCTGCCAGTGGTGCCGAAGAACCCGCTTACAAGGAACAGGTACACTGGATACATGGAGCCAAACGTGGGGATAGCGGCTATGCGGATGCCAACATCACGGTGAAGGATGTGGAGACGTATGATGCAATGGTCCGTGAGGCTTCAGCCATGCTGCATGACAACTATGCATTGGAGAGTGACCAGCAGAAATATCATGCAGGCAGCAGCAAGATGTACGTTGGCCGCCATGTGCAGGTGGAAGGCAAGGAGATCAATGCCTTCACGCTGCGTATGGCATTCGGCGTCACGGTGTGGAATGATCACCGAATAGCCATCGCCAACGACATTGCCGCCATTCTCCGTCAGCGACTCACGGGTGTTACTCCGCTTGGTTTGAACAATAATTAAAATAGCTATGCAGACAATCAAGAAATTCCAGATCGGCAGAAAGTATTATCCTGCTAATTCGAGGCAGAGTGTGCTTATGCTTATTAAAGAGCGCGAAGGTAAGGAACTGACTGTAGTAAATATCACCCCTTCTTCTGAAGATATCTTTACAATCACCGCCAGCCTTGCTGCCGACGAAAAGGGAGCCTATGAGTATTTCCTAGTCGACGGGCTTCGCATCCCAGCCACAAATATTCTGCAAGAGGCACGGAATGTCTCAGAAGCAGAGGATCGTGCAATCACTGAAGCCATCAAGCAGGATATAGCGTATCGCAAAGCTCACGGCCTCGATTGTGCCAGTGTCACTACTTTGGATCTCTGCAAACATACATAATATATCAAA
>JAZLJN010000007.1:0-19131 GCA_045617885.1 Bacteroidales bacterium
CACGCAGCTGAATGTGTACGATGCAGACAATAACCTGAAGGAACGCAGCTACAAGTGGTATGACGAGGATCATGTAATCAATGACCTTGCTGCTGGCACTTACTACATCCGTGTGAAGCGCAATACGGGCTATGGTGGATATAAAATCTCTACCAAGTTCGAAGAGTGCTCTTATATCAACGACTCAGAGCCAAACAATGACTATGCTACTGCCCAGAGCATTCACTTCAACAGCAACTATACAGGCCGACTTGGTTATTATTTCTGGAACGACAGAGATGAGGAGGACTGGTACGAAGTTGAATTAGCTTCTGCAGGTAACATCACCATCACCGTTGTTCCTCAAGAGGGATTAGGCATCCATCACACCTCTGTTCATGCCGTAAAGAACAGTAAGCTGGAGGAAGTTTCTTACAAGTGGTATGACGATGTGCATGTAACCAAAGAACTTGACCCTGGCATCTACTATATCTGTGTCAAGCGCAATACTGGCTATGGCGGTTACTCACTCTCGCTCGATACTACCGCCGGCATCGAGGACATCTTCGCTGACGATTCAGCAGCTGTACAGTACGATCTGATGGGCCGCAAGATCAGCTCAGGTGCCAACACTCACGGCATCATGATCCGCAACGGCAAGAAGGTACTCACTCTTCCAACAGAATAAAATCAAATATCTTGAATAACAGAATCCTGTCGCTCATAAAAACATCATGAGCGACAGGATTTTTATTATAAAATGAAGTACAAAAGTAGCCTGTATAGCAAAAAAATAGTGAAAACATGAGAATATGTGAAAGATTCTTACTATCTTTGCACCGAATATAGCACGAATCTTCCATTATGGTCAAAATAGTTTTTTCACTACTTCCGTTTTTTGTTTGCCTGAACTGGCTGGTGATCTATGGCATCGAGTTCAGACAGGCCGACAGCATCAAACGCGTACATACCTGGTTCCTATTGGCTGCCACAATACTCTATCTGACCCATGCCTATTACTTTCTGATAGGCATGAATGCTTTGGTTGAAGGACTTTGGATGATGTGTTCGCTCTCAGTATATCCTTTATATTATACATATATTAATGAACTAACCTCAGGCAAGAGGTTCAATCGCAAAATGCTGATGGAGTTGATTCCCGCAGTAGTAACGGCCATGGTAGTGTGGTGCGGATTGCTGCATACAGGACAGATCATGCACAAGATATTGATGGCAATACAAGTGTTCTGGGTATGTTATTCAGGCATCAAGAAACTGCATACATTCGACCTTGACCTGAAAAAAGTATACGCTGATACCGAAGAATACAGTACCTATGCTACCAGCCGGGTGCTAGTCTATTTTGTACTGACTTCGATCTGTTCTGTTATATTTGACATCATAGGTAAGCAGTTCTTTCAGGAGAGCAACTGGCTGGTGGTCGTACCCTCTGTGTTATTCAGTACAATGCTCTTCGCATTGAGCTATACTGGTTTTAAGCTGAAGCATGCTGCAATACAGCTGAACAGAGAGCTCAAAGATGATACTCCTCAGGAACATGCAGCATTGAACGACAATCCGATTGATCTGCCCGAGAAAAGTAAACTGGGAGCCGCTCTTGACCGGCTGATGCAAGAGCGCAAGTTCTTTTTGCAGCACGATCTCAAGATCAGCGATGTTGCCCATGAGGCCGGCACCTGCCGCACCTATCTCTCTTCTTACCTCAATCAGGAGCTCGGACTGTCTTTCTCGGATTACATCAACCGCCAGCGTATTGAATATGCAAAATCCTTGATAAGCACCGCCAAAGAGGAATACACCGTAGAACAACTTGCTATCCTATCTGGATTCTCATCGTTAACCTCATTCAACCGAAACTTTAGAAAATTTGCAGAAGTGACCCCTGAAGAGTGGCAAAACCTCTGCAGAGAATAGAGAAAAGATAGTATACTTACAATCTTACCGTCAGGTCGATGGTGCGTTGAGCCAACTTCTGAGTCTCTAAAAAGTTAGTTGCCGCGCATATGGTTGAATATAGTTTATCAAACCAGCCGCATCGCAGTAGTCGGCATTTCCTTTTTCTCATGAAATGCACGCCAACACTCCTGGCAAGCATTTATCAATCGTGAAATGCACACCAAAGCTCTTGGCAAGCATTTATCAATCGTGAAATGCACGCCAACGTTTTTGGGCAACAAATAACAAGGACGCAAATTGCAGCCAATGCTTTAGGCAGCAATTTGCGTCCTTATCTTTATTATCTTGTCTCAAAAGACAGATTACTTCTGGCGAAGGATGGTCTGATCACGATCCGGACCTACAGAGAGGATGGTGATTGGCGTCTCAAGCTCCTTCTCAAGGAATGCGATATAGTCCTTGAACTCCTGCGGGAAGTCAGCCTCTGACTTGCACTGGGTCAGATCACAATTCCAGCCCTTCATCTCCACATACTGTGGCTCAATATCCTGCTCAATAGAGAATGGGAACTCATTGGTAAGCTCACCATTGATCTTATAGGCAGTACAAGCCTTGATGGTTGGGAAGGTATCAAGCACGTCACTCTTCATCATGATCAGCTGAGTTACGCCATTGAGCATGATGGTATATTTCAGAGCCACAAGGTCAATCCAACCGCAACGACGCTCACGACCGGTTACTGCACCATACTCATGGCCGATGTCACGAATCTTCTTGCCTGTCTCATCAAAGAGTTCTGTAGGGAAAGGTCCAGCACCTACACGAGTACAGTATGCCTTGAAGATACCGAACACATCACCAATCTTATTAGGAGCAATGCCCAGACCGGTACAAGCACCAGCACATACGGTATTGCTTGAGGTCACGAATGGGTAAGAACCGAAATCGACATCAAGCAATGAACCCTGTGCACCCTCGCAAAGCACGCTCTTGCCCTGCTTGAGGTAATTGTTCACTACATGCTCTGAATCAATGAAGCGGAACTGCTTCAGATACTCGATACCTTCAAGCCAATCCTGCTCAAGCTCCTCAAGGCCGTCAGTACTAACTGCCTCACTGCCCTTGGTTACAGCCAGAAGGTTGAGTGAAGCGATCTGCTCAAGGTGACGTTGCTTGGCAGCCTTATATTTCTGCTGGAAGTTCTCCAGGATATCACCTACACGAAGACCATTACGGCTGATCTTGTCAGTATAGGTAGGGCCGATACCCTTGCCGGTAGTACCGATCTTTGCCTTACCCTTGGCAGCCTCATTCGCCTTATCAAGGAGTCGATGGGTAGGCAGGATGAGGTGAGCCTTCTTTGAGATATACAGACGCTCTGTGAGGTCATGACCGCTCTTTGCCAGCTCTTGAGCCTCCTTCATGAAAAGAAGCGGATCCAATACTACACCATTGCCGATGATGTTGACCTTACCTCCCTGGAAGATTCCAGAAGGAATGCTTCGAAGCACATATTTCTCACCATTGAACTCCAGTGTATGACCTGCATTAGGGCCACCCTGGAATCGGGTTACTATGTCATAGCGTGGAGTCAGGACGTCCACAACTTTTCCTTTTCCTTCGTCGCCCCACTGGAGGCCTAACAAAACATCTACCTTCATATTGTTATTATGTTATGTTGTTGTTTGAGTATTTATAGTTATCAGTTATCAAATTTATTGTTTCGGATTGGGCTTCTGTCGCTTCACGCCACTTTGCCTCTTTCTGATCCGCTTGTCTCTTTCTTCATTCAGCTTCTGTTCGGCTTCACGAAGTTTCCTGCTATTGCGCTTCCGTTCAGCTGACTGACACTTCTTGCACACGCCATGGATATGGAAGGTGACATCCTGCACCCTAAATCCTGCTGGCACCCTCTGGGATGAGATATCTAATGATCGGATCAAGGAGATACCGCCACATTCATCACAGATTACGTACCCATGAGGCTTCACGCCAAGGGTCTTCTCAAAGAATGCCATCTTGCCTCCCACCAGATCCAGTTTCCGGACAAGTCCGGCATCCACCAGAAGTGACAGATTATTGTAGATGGTGGTCAAAGAGACTGCATACTCCTCATTGCAGACAAGCTCATGAAGTGTCTGGATATCAACGGGAGCCTGACACTCATACACCTTCTTCAGCACTATCAGCCTCTCTGGTGTCCGCTTCTTCTTATGCTGATCCAGATAGTGTTCGAACTTCACTTGAGCGGCTGTCAGATCCGTTTGGTTTAACGTAGCGCCCGTTTCTGTCCGCTTGTTATGCACATTACGGATGATGTTGTCACGCTTTCTGTTGGCTGCCTCATGGATCCCTTCACTGGCCTCCTTCTGCTCCTTTGGCTTTCTGTTCATCCTGCTTGGGGGCTTTGTGGTTACTCATCGTTCAGGCGCTTGGCAAGGTTTCTGGCACAATACACCTGCATGGGCTGTTCGCTCTCTGCCCACTTCTCTATGAGCTGCTGACCTATACCGAACTGAAAGGCATACATGCACACCACATCTGCCACCTCGGGAGTTGGGATGCTCAATGACCAACGTTCGGCCGTCTCTACACTCATCTCCCCTCTGGGGTAGAGCATTGGGGCGCAAAGCTTGCTTTCACGTATGGAGTCATCTGCCCAAAGGGTCTCTGCAAGTTCCACACCTGCCTCAAGCCCCACTACTGCCCCATCTGCCAGCATTCGTGCCACAGATTTGATATCGGGCAATGAGCAGCCGAACGCCACCTTATACTTATATCCATGCTCCCGCAAGAGATTGCTTACCACAATGTTCTGCCTGCCTCTGAAGAGGGCATGAACGGCACTTAACTGCCTTGCATCTATAGCCATCCGTCAAGAGTGATCAACGAAGCGCGCTATAGTCACGACCATAACGAAGCATCTGTTCAACATAACCTTCGCCATAGATGACCTTCACGTCCGTCACCTCTCCCTGGGCATCCTTCACGAGCTCATATCTTGGATTGACAAAGCCCTTGTATGGAGCAAGGTTCAAAGCCTTATAGCGCTCCAGCACCTCTGCATGAAGAGCAGGATCCACCTTGACGCCATAGTTCTCCACCAGGTCACGTCCAGCCTTGAAGTCACCTTCTGACTTGATTCTCTGCAGCTCGCCAAGCAGCTCGCCAAAGTACTGGCGAAGCTTCTGGTAGTCATTGATCTTGACAAATGTCTTACCCTCCTTCTTTGCGAACTGGAGAGCTGGCTCGCCACCATTAGCCTCTGCATCCTTCTGAGCACGCTCCAGTGTCCAGTAGGCGATGAGTGCTCTATTACGCATGTGTGCCTCCTCCAGATTATCACCTGGCAGGATACGCACCAATTGGGTCATCAAGCCATTCATCATCTGCTGGTAATAACCTGCCTTATAGGCCTGTGCATTAGGCATTACGCCCAGCTCCACCAGCTTTGGATCAGCCATATAATAGAGAGCAAAGATATCGGCACGTGCCTCCTCAAGGGTTGAGTGATAGTTCTTCAAGGCATCTGGATCAACGCCTGGCAACAACTGGCCGCTGGCATGACCGAGGCACTCATGAAGGTCAGTATGCACATTATCTACATAATGGGCGAACTGCTTTGCGCACTCCACCTCCTCTGCACTCCACATGAATTCCTCACCAAAGCCATTACCTGCTGCAGCTGCATCATAAGCGGCTGTAATATTGTCAATGCTTACAGATTTTGAGCCATGCTGTGCGCGAATCCAGTTGGAATTTGGCAGATTGATACCGATTGGGGTAGCCGGATAACTGTCACCTGCCAGAATGGCGGCTGTAATCACCTTGGCAGTTACGCCCTTCACTACTGGCTTACGGAATCGGGGATCTACAGGTGAATGATCCTCAAACCATTGTGCATTGCTTGACACGATTTCAGTACGTGCCGTATTGGCAGAATCCTTGAAGTTGACGATTGACTCCCAAGAGCCTCTCATGCCCAATGGGTCATTGTAACTCTCAATGAAGCCGTTGATGAAGTCAACCTTTGAGTTCAGGTCCTTCACCCAAAGGATTGAGTAGTCATCAAAGTCCTTCAGATCGCCACTTTCATAATAAGCAATCAGCTTCTCAAGGGCTGCCTTCTGCTCATCGTTTTCGGTAAATGCACAAGCCTTACGCAAGTGCTCTACAATCTTCTCGATGGCTTGGGTGTACATACCGCCCACCTTCCATACCTTCTCCACCAGCTTGCCATTCTCCTTCACGAGCTGGGAATTGAGGCCGAACATGACTGGCTGATTATCCTTTGGATTCTTCAGCTTCTTGTAGTAGGCTTCAACCTCTTTCTGGGTGACGTCAATATAGAAGTTGTTGGCCGAAGTGGCTATCACATCCACTCCATCTGCCTGATTGACCTTAATGCTGAGGTAGGTGCTGTCAAATACTGCACGAACCAGTTCCTGTGGATCGGTTCCCTGAAGCAACTGCTCTATGCCTGGTGTCTGCATTGCCTGATTCATAGCCCATTCCTGACTGAATCCTGGGATGAATTTGGCATTGCTGTAGTGATGATGGATACCGTTGGCAAACCAGATCTGCTTCATGTATTGCTCAAAAGCCTTCCAGTCAGCTGACTCCTTATCGCCCTTGTAGTTGGTATAGATTGCCTCACAGATGCGACGGATCTGCAGGTTATACTTGCAGTTCTGATCCCAGAGAATATCTCTACCCCACTGGGCAGCCTCCACAAGATGATACACCAGCTGCTTCTGCTGCAGATTAAGTGACTCGAAAGCAGGCACTTCATAACGAAGCACCTCGATATCAGCAAATCTATCCAAACTCCATGGCTGAACGGCCTCTGTTGCTGGTCCTGACTTAGGCGCACATCCAACGATGGCTCCTGCTATAATTGCTGAAGACATTGCAATACTTGAAAATTTCATATCAGTAAAAATATTTTTACGGGTGCGAAGATAATAAAAAAAACAATAGGAGGCAAAAAAAGGAGGCAAAAAATATGAAATCCATCTAAAATTTCATATTTTTGCCCCCAATGCTTTTTCTATATTACTTCTTATAGCGTTTCTTTCCGTATGACCTTGGCTCGCCATCACCCTCGGCACGATTCCGTCCGTATGACCTTGGCTCGTCATCACCCTCGGCACGCTTACGTCCGTAAGGCTTTGCCTCCTCTCCTCTGGCAGCACGCTTCTTCTTGAATGGTCTCTCCTCATCTGATGGTTCGGCATTGGCTATGCTTACAGCCACACGTCTGCCCTTCCAGTCGGCACCATTCATATCCTTAAGCACGAATCTTGCATCCTGCTCTGGCACCTCAAAGTACGAGAAGTTGGTCAGCAGGTCTATCCTGCCCATCTCCACACGATGATGCACATTGGCATTCATCAGGCTGATCAGCTGCTTTGGGAAGATGCCGTCACGTTTGCCCAGATTGATGAAGATGCGTGTATAGCCCGGCTCTGCCTTGGTGTTGGCACCATCATATACTCTGCCGTATGAAGCATTACGTGCACCCTCGCCAAAGTTCTCCCCATTGGCTCCACGGGCAGCCTGACGCTCGCCCTTATGGCTTCGGTTAAGCTCGCGCTTCGGACGCTCCTCAATGATATCCAGATTCTCCGAACCCTTGTAGAACTCAAGCATACGGTTGAACTCAAGGCTTACGATTCGCTTCACGAGATCTTCTGCCGAGAGCCATCCCAACTTCTTCAGCACGGGATCCAGATACTTCTCTATCTCCTCATCCTTGACATCCACCTTCTCCAGGCGGTCAGCCAGTCCGAACAGCTGCTTCTCAATGATCTTCTCGGTGGTTGGCACATAGCCCTTCTCGAACTTCTTGCCTATGATGCGCTCTATGTCATTCAGGCGTCTGCGCTCCTTGATATGCACTATACAGATCGAAGTTCCCTTCTTGCCGGCACGTCCTGTACGTCCTGAACGATGGGTATAGACCTCCACATCATCCGGCAGACCATAATTAATTACGTGCGTGAGGTCATCCACATCCAAGCCACGGGCAGCCACATCCGTAGCCACCAGCAGCTGCAGGTGACGGTTGCGGAACTTACGCATCACCAGATCACGTTGCTCCTGTGAGAGGTCGCCATGCAAAGCATCACAATTGTAGCCCTCATCCATCAAGTTCTTGGCTATCTCCTGTGTATCAGCTTTGGTGCGGCAGAAGATGATGCCATAGATGTTCGGATAGTAGTCAGCAATTCTCTTGAGTGCGGCATACTTATCAGCCGCATGCACCAGATAATACACATGATTCACGTTGGCAGCACCCTCATTCTTATGGCCTATGGTGACCTCCACCGGATTGGTCATATACTTCTTGGCAATCTCTGCTATCGGCTTGGGCATAGTGGCGGAGAAGAGCATGGTCCGGTGTTCGGCTGGCAGGTTTGAGAGGATGGTCTCAATATCATCCTGGAATCCCATTGACAGCATCTCATCTGCCTCATCCAGCACCAGTGTCTTCACATCGCTCAACCTTACGGCCCCTCTCTCCACAAGGTCTATCAGGCGTCCTGGTGTAGCCACTACTACATGTACGCCTCTCTTCAGGGCTCCTATCTGGCTGCCGATGCTCGAACCGCCATAGACGGGCAGGATGGCAATGCCTCTCAAATACTTGGCATAATCCTGCAGGTCACTGGCTATCTGAAGGCAAAGCTCACGCGTTGGTGCAAGGATCAAAGCCTGTGGCTGTGGTGCATCCTCCGGATCCATCCACTTGCCGGTCTTCCAGTCTTTCTTGATCTGATAGTCGCTATATACAGGCACGATATCCACACTCTGGAGCAAAGGCAAGCCGAAGGCGGCTGTCTTTCCCGTACCCGTCTGGGCAAGGCCTACCACATCCCTGCCCTCACCATTGGCGGTATGTCCTAATATCACCGGGATGACCTGCTCCTGGATAGGCATTGGGTGCTCATAACCCATTTCCTCTATGGCGCGAAGCAGGTTGTACTCTATTCCTAAATCCTCAAAGGTCTTGAGGTTCTGATTTCCTACTGGTTCTGTTGTCTCTTCAATCTCTTTCTTGATTTCTTCCATATTTCTTTATTCGGCACCTTTACCCCAGATGCATGGGCATAAAAAAAGTCTGGACTATAGCTGTCCAGACTTCTGTAAGGTGGCGGCTTTCTACTCTCCCGCTTTCGCAGTACCATCGACGTTACAAGGTTTAACTTCTCTGTTCGGAATGGTAAGAGGTGGAGCCCTTGTGCTATAACCGCCTAACTATAGATGACCTTGTCATCAATGGTTTGGCTTTTGCTTGTGCATCGCCTTATTTTATCTTGTCTTATGACTTGATTTCTGAATTTTAGCGATGCAAAGATAGCGGTTTTTCCTACATCATCCAAATATTTATCCACCAAATTTGTATTTTCTGCCAATTTTGCCCCAATTCTCCTCATTTTTGCAATCCAAATCTTACATCTACACCCTTTTTCATCCCGTATTTTTCCTCTATTGCTCCAACCTGATGCAAAAACGAAAGATAAGAAAAAATATTCTTTTTTTAAGATTTCTTCATAAAAAGTTGCAAATTTAGCAAAAAAGTAATTATCTTTGCAGCACAGAAAATAATATTAATATATATAATATGAGTAAGTATCTTCTATCCCCAGCCCTGCTTTCTGCCATCCTTATGGTAGGATGTTCTACTGATGCCGCTTATGACCGCCTTCTGGAATCTGACGGCATTGACTTCAGCATCAAGATTGCTGACGGGCTTACCATTCCTTTCGGCTCCACTGATAAGATCATGCTGACCGAACTGATGGATACCGCCAAGGTTAAGCAGCTCTCTGCCTCTCCTGATGGTCAGTTCTACCTTTCTGAACAAGGCACCATCGAGCCTTCTGCCTTTGGTGTGACCGCCCCAAAGTTCAACCTCAAGCCTACCCTTAATGCCAACACCTTCACCCTGGATGCCATCGGCCTTCCACAGGAGGTGCAGGATATTCTCACGCTCCTTGAGTCGCAAGGCCTGCTGGAGGGCTATCTGAACCGTAGCCTTGGCGAGATCCCTGGCATTAGTGGCGAGATCCAGACGCAAGTACAGTGTAGTGACCTTTCGTTCGATAAGGGTTCTGACTTCAATATCCATATTACTGACGTGACCGATGGCCTTGTGGAGCTCTCGTCTGTAGAGCTGCTGCAGAAGGTGCTCCTTCAGCTGGACATCAACATCAGTGGCCTGCCTGGTCTTTCCCAGGCGTATGGCCTTACGCTTGACGACCTCATCCTTCAGCTGCCCGAGTTTATCAAGGTCTCTCTGCCTGACGGCACGCCTGTAGCTGACCCTACCCATATCTCTTTGGGCAGCCTTACCGCCTCCAAGACAGCTGGCAGCTCTTCTGCCAAGCTCTCGCTCCAGCTCTACATCTCTGGCCTTGACTTCGGTGGCACTCCTATCCAGAACAATCATGGCGTCATGGAGCGTAGCGGTACAGCTGCCGTTGCTGGCGTGCTCTCTTCCGCTACCATTGGCATCAACGCCAATGACCTGATTGTGGCCAAGGATGCTGACGGCACCTTCAAGGTTCAGTTTGCCAATAGTATCACCCTCAACCCTGAGTTTGCTGATATGGAGATGGAGCTGCACAATGTGACCGGCAAGTTCAGCCCTTCCATCAGCAGCAGCTCTACCAGCGTCAATATTGACCTGGGTGATGACATGACCTTCCTCCGTGGCAATGATGTGGCTATTGACCTGAAGGATCCTGCCATCTCTATCGACATTAATAACCCTTGTCCCGTACGCATCTTTGCTGACTTTACGCTCAATGCCTCTAATGGCCGTGAGGTTAAGTTCAATCAGGTGGATCTGAGCGACCCTTCCGGCAGCAAGACCATCGTGCTTGACAAGGACAATGCTGCCGAGGGCTATAACTTCAGCACTTTCCTCTCGCCTGTTCCTCAAACCGTATCGGTCAATATCCAGCCTTATGCTGACCAGCTCAACACCTATACCTACACTTTGGGCGAAGAGCAGGAGGTTTCGGGCAGCTATCGCGTGAATGTGCCTCTCACCTTCAACAGTATCAACTTCACTTACGACAAGCGCGTCACCAACATCTGGGGCGAGAATCGTGAGGACCTTACTGACAAGCTCTCTTCCATTGGTGCCGAGCTGCTCCTCACCCTTGAGAATGCCATCCCGATGGATCTTGAGCTGAGTGTAGTGGGTACTAATATCCAAACCCATTCGGAGGATCCTTCGCTCGTAACCAGCCAGTTCGCTACCATCAAGGCTGGCTCCCTCAGCAAGCCATCCGAATCACAGATGCAGGCAGTATTCAGGATCAATGATGCCCGTGATCTGGAGGACCTTATCATCCGTATCAAGGGCAATGGCGACAACTGCGAATTCAATGCCAACCAGTACCTTCGCATCAAGTCAGCCAGCATCCATCTCAATGAGGGCATTACCGTTGACCTGAACTAGTTTCGCAAGCTACACCTGATTACCAAAACTGAAAACAGACAACAATGAAACAGATAAACAGAATACTTCTGACCGCCTGCATGGCAACAGCAGCTTATGGCGCTTCAGCTCAGGCTTTGCGTTCCGCCTATTTTAGCGACAGCTACCTCTTCCGCCATCAACTCAATCCTGCCCTCGCCAATGAGGACGGCTACTTCTCTATGCCTGCCCTCGGCAACACCAGCATTGACATGGGCATGAACTTCGGCATTGGTGACTTCATCAAGCCAGGTCCTAACGGCAATCTGGTTACCAGCCTTCACCCAAGCATCTCGGATAGCGAGTTCCTTGACGGGTTGGAGGACAAGCTCCAGATGCAGCAGCAGATTGACCTCACCGTCTTAGGATTCGGCTGGAATGCGCTGGGCGGCTATAACACCTTTGATGTAAGCCTCCATGAGATCACCCATTTCCAGATGCCAAAGGGACTGTTCGCCTTCATGAAGCAGATGAATCCAAATACTGATTATGACTTCTCTGACCTCCACCTCCAGGGACGTGCCTGGGCAGAAATTGCCCTTGGTCACAGCCACCCCATTGGTGAGAACTGGCGCGTGGGTGCCAAGCTCAAGCTGCTGGTAGGTCTCGGCTATGCCAAGGCAGACGTTGAGGATACTCACGCACGCTTCGGTCAGGATCAATGGCAGATGCAGCTCAAGGGCAATATGGTCATGGGCCTGAATGGTACCGGATTCAAGAGCAATGAGTACGGACGTGTGGATGGCATCGGTAGCTACAAGAAGGGACCTGCCGGTTACGGCTATGGCATTGACCTCGGCGTGACCTATGACATGCAGGAGATCGTTGATGGCCTCAAGCTCTCTACCAGCATCCTTGACCTCGGCTCTATCACCTGGTTCGATTGCGCCTTTGCTGCCAATGAGGGTGAGGTATTCACCTTTGATGGCTTCAAGAACCTCGGCATGCATAATGAAGCCGGACATCAGGAGGGTTCGCATACGGGCAGCCTCAACAATCAGTGGGACGATATCAACAAGGATCTGAACGAGATGCTCAACCTGAAGATCGGTCGTCATGAGGACGTCAAGGAGACCCTTGCCTCCACCCTCATCATGGGTGCCGAATATGAGCTCCCTATGTATAAGAAGGTCTCTTTCGGCCTCCTCTATACCCAGCGCTTCTCTGATGTGTATGACTTTAGCGAAGTGCGTGCCGTGGCCAACTATGCCCCATCACGTGTCTTTGACATGTCAGTCACTGGTGCAGCCAACACCTGGGGTACCTCTCTGGGTGGCGTACTGAATGTCCATGTCCCTGGCCTCAACCTCTTTGTAGGTACTGATTATCTGTATATCGGCAAGAAGAACAAGAACATGGTTCCTCTTGAGAAGAGCGGCATGAACATCCAGTTCGGTATCAACATCCCATTCGGCCGTCCAGCCGAGGAGGACTAAACTTCCACCAGCAGATCTCCATCAAAAATGGAGAGTTCTAAGCGGCGCAGTCGCGTATCGCGACTGCGCTCGTTTCATTTATATCCCTAACATCATGGTAAGCACCCTTTACTCCCTGGCAGCTTTTTCCTTTGCTCTCGTGCTCCTGATTATCCTGCTGCATGACCGGCGGCAGGCGTCACAGGTACAGAAGGAGGAACGTGCCTTCTGGCGTCTGATCAAGTGGGTCATCTTTTTCTGCCTTCAGGATGTGGTCTGGGGCATCTGCGCGAGTGACCTTGTGCAGACTGAAATGCCTCTGTTCATCTCCTCTACCGTCTTCCATCTCTCCACCGTAGCCACCACTTTCTTCTGGCTCTATTTCATCATCACCTATCTGGGCGACCGCATCCGGCATCCGCATCTGTTGCTGTGCATTGACGGAGTGGTAGTACTGCTGCAAGTGGTACTGCTCACCGTCAACGTGTTCCACCCTATCATCTTCCATATCGAAGGCGGACAGTATTTCACCGATTCTCTCCGCCCGCTGGCGTTCTTCAACCAGTATATCGTCTATCTCTCCATCAGCATCATCACCGGCATCGTGACCCTCTCCAAGCGCGGCAGGCGTCGTGAACGCTATATGGCAGTTTTCTTCTTCTCGCTCGCACCTGTGCTTACCGGCATCACGCAAGTCCTGTACCCTGACGGACCATTCTATAGCATGGGATACTTCTTCGGCTGTTTCATCATCCATATCTTCGTTGTTGCCAAGGATCGTGAGGAGCTGCTCAACCTGCAGACACGCCGAGAGATGAATGCGCAGACCAAGCTCGCCAATACGGACGAACTCACCTCCCTCCTCAACCGCCATGCCTATGAGGTGGCAATGAGCCAGTATCCTATGGCAGCCTCTGATGCCAACTTCACTTACATCGCGCTTGACATCAATGGGCTGAAGGTGGTGAATGACTCCATAGGACATAAGGCGGGCGACGAGCTCATTGCCGCTACCGCTGAATGTATGCGGGTGTGTCTGGGATCGTACGGCAAGCTGTACCGCATAGGCGGTGACGAATTTGCCGCCATCATCTATGCCACCCAGCAGGAACTCGACTTCCTGAAGCGCGATCTGGAGGAGACCACCATGCGCTGGCACGGAGAGCTGGTTGCCAATCTCTCGCTCTCCGTTGGCATCGTCACAAAGCGCGAATTCCCTAACTATCCGATCACCGAACTGGCTACGATTGCCGATGAGCGTATGTACGAAGCCAAGGGTGCCTACTACAAGCAGAAAGGTATTGACCGCCGTGGTCAGCACTCTGCCTTCTCTGCGCTCTGTGCCTCTTACACCAAGATACTGAAGATCAATGTGAACAAGGACAGTTACAACATCATCTGTATGGATCTTGCCGAACAGACGGCCGAAAAAGGCTTCTCCCCAACCATCTCCCAGTGGCTGCATGACTTCGGCACCTCCGGACAAGTGCATCCAGAGGATCTGAAGCAGTATCTGGCTGCTACTGACATTGATGCCATCTGCGACTTCTTCAGGCGGGGCAACAATAATCTGAATATCTTCTATCGCCGAAAGTCTGCCAACGGGTTCCGCCAGACTAAGATGGAGATGATCCCTGCCGAAGACTACACAAATGCCAACATGAATCTCTATCTCTACGTCAAAGATATTGATAAATAACTGAAGTTTCACAAATGCGCTCCTTCCTCTTCCTTCTGTTTTTCCTCCTGCTGCTACCTGCCTGTACCAAGCGTACCGCGGTAGTGGAGACGCCACTGAAACACAGTGCCGCCGAGACCCATTATGCCGAACTGCTGCAGATGCAGGAACTGGAGGAGGGACGTGTATTGTGTCGCATACTCGATCCCTGGCGAACCAGCGAGGTGGTGGCGCAGTATCTGCTTGTACCGCTGACTGACAGCCGTTGGAGTGAGGAGCTCCAGTCCTCCTATACCTCTGCCTTCGGTCCCTCCACCCTGCTTCGTACCCCGCTGCAGCACATCACGCTCACCTCCAGCTGTCACGCCTGGCTGATCCATTCGCTCGATGCCATGGATCAGGTATCTGTGATGTGCGATACAGGTTATGTCATGTCGGCCCCCGTGAAGGACTGGCTGCGTACGCATCCCGTCAGGGACGGCGGCAGCTCTACCTCCCCGAATGCCGAAGTGATGCTTCAGGCACAGAGTGACGCCGTATGGATCTCTCCTTTTGAGAACCTCGGCACTACGCTCCTCGCCCAGCTCCCCATCCCGACCATTTATTGCGCCGACTATATGGAGAATTCCCCACTGGCGCGTGCCGAATGGATGAAGTTCTACGGCAGGCTGGTGGGCAAAGGCTTGGAGGCGGATTCCCTCTTCCAGTATGTGGCAGAACGCTACGACTCCATCAGCTCACTGTCCGACACCACCCTTGCCCGTCCACGTCTGCTGGCAGAACTTCCCTACGGCGCTACCTGGTACGTCCCGGGTGGCAGAAGCACCTCTGCCCAGCTCTATCAGGATGCCGGATTTGACTATCCCTGGGCGAAGGATACCCATGCCGGCAGCCTATCCTTGAGCCAGGAGTCCGTGCTTGCCAAGGCAGGCGAGTGTGACGTCTGGTACTTCAAGTATATGAGCAGTGAGGGCGACTGGACACGCCAGGAATTCCTGAATCAGAACCCCTACTACCGGCAGTTCCGCGCCGCGAAGGAGGGACAGCTATGGGGATGCAACACGGCAGTGTCAGACTTCTTTGACGTCACCCCATTCCGTCCGGATCTCCTCCTTGAGAGCCTTGTAGCCAGAGATGGCGCCTACTTCACGCTGCTCGAAGACAAGTAACCCACCACTCCCCCCTGTACGATGATCAAGATACTCTGTTTGCTTCTTACACTCCTGACCTTTGTAGCCAACCTCTTCTGGGGGTCGGTGCATATTCCGGCGTCAGAGGTTTGGGGAGCACTGACAGGCAACGCCAGCGTCCCAGACGGGATTCGCTTCATCGTGCTTGAGAGCCGTCTGCCTGCAGCCGTCACAGCCCTGCTGACGGGCGGTGCGCTGGGTGTGTGCGGACTCCTGTTGCAGAGCTATTTCCGCAATCCGCTGGCGGGTCCCTCCATCCTGGGCATCACCAATGGCGCTAACCTGATGGTTGCCATTGTCACACTGGGCGGATTGGGTGCAGCCTCGTCATGGGCGGGCGCCATGCCGCTCACCATCCTGGCAGCCCTCGCTGGCGCTTTTGCTATCCTGCTGTTGCTGCTTGCTTTGGGCAAAGTGGTACACAATTCGGTCACATTGCTTATCGTAGGCATGCTGCTCAGCTATCTTACCTCTGCCATTATCACGCTGCTGGGGTATCATGCCTCCGCCACTGGCGTACAGAATCTCATGCTTTGGGGAATGGGCAACTTCAACGGTGTGGGCATCAGCAGTCTGCCCTGGTTCAGCGCTCTCATCCTGCTTACGCTCCTTACCTCAGCGCTCCTCATCAAGCCGCTCAATGGATGGATGATGGGCGAACTCTATGCGCAGAGTATCGGCATCAATATCCGCCGCACCCGGCTGTTGCTACTGCTCATCAGCGGCATACTGGCGGCTGTCACCACAGCCTGGACGGGACCTATTGCGTTTGTGGGACTCTCCATGCCACATGTGGCGCGTATGCTGACCCGTACGGATGATCACCGCCGTCTCCTGCCCGCCTCCCTCCTGCTTGGCTCCCTCTGCTGCAGTCTTTGCCTCCTCATCAGCACTTTGCCTGACGGTGGCAGCATCCTCCCTATCAATGCACTCACACCCATCTTCGGCGTACCCGTCATCCTTTATGTGCTGATACAAAAAAAATGAACTGAAACACACTTTATATACATTCACTTCAATGACCGACAACACAAACCTACCTCTACTACTGCTTCAGGACGGCTGTTTCAGCATCATGCTGGTGCTGGTGCTCGTGCTGGTGATGTCACGCTGGCACCAGCGGACCACGAGCCGCGGATATGAGACGTCACGCTGGCTGCTGATAGCCGGCTTGTCACTCTACCTCATACATTATCTGCTGCAGATGATCTTCGGCTTCCGCGCCAGCGGCGAGGATGTCGGCACGCTGGTCAACATCATCTTCTACCTGCCCGCAGCCTTTCTGATCACGTACACCACCCTGCGCATCTCCGCCAGACACAGTTATCTGCGGCGCTTCGTCGTAGTGGGCGTGACGGGTACGGTGCTGACACTGGTGCTTTTCGCCGTGGGACTCTACATCTACGGCAGCCTTCACATGCCTTGGGTACTGCTCGCCATCGAAGTGATCTATGTGGCAATGATCGCCTTCTTCATCTTCAACCCCAACGGAGAGCTTCGCCGCATGAACCGTAAGATTGAGGACGAGACTGCTGACGACAACTCACCGTACCATCTCTACATGCGGTCGGGCACCCTGCTGCTCTATGTCATGGGACTCATCGGTGCATTGAGCGTCTTCTCCACCGTCACCGTCACCGCTGTGGCTATCTTCTTCCTGTTGGCACTCATCTTCTATGTAGTCAGCTTCATCTCACTGGGTTACAACATCCAGTCATTGAGCGGCGTGGTGGACGAAGAGAACCTGATTCCTGCCCCCGAAGCCCCAAAAGAAACTTCCGACGTGGCTCCGACTGATGCCACCTCCTCGCACCTCACTGACGAAGCGACCGAACAGATCACCGCAGCCATTACCCGGTGGCGGACCACCCAGGGCTACAGTTCGCAGAACCTCACCCTCAACACCATGGCTGAACGTCTGGGCGTCAGCAAGCGGAACCTCACGCAGTATCTTCTGGAGAAGGAGGGTTTGACCTTCCGCGTGTGGCTCTCTAATATCCGTATCGAAGAGGCGAAGCGGATGCTCTCCGAAACTGCCTTTAGCATCGAATCCATTGCCGAGACCTGCGGCTTCTCCTCTCGCAGCTGGATGACGGAGAAGTTCAAAGCTTCCACCGGAATGTCACCAGCTGACTGGAGGGATGCACAGCAGGGACGTAATACGTAGTAATTTCGCGCAGCGAAAAATTGCCGCTGTCTTGCCACATTCACATAGCAAAAAGGGCAAAAACATGTTCGGTTCCCTACAAACCGAACAACAAAATAGGAGGAACCGAACAACAAATGATAGGAACCGAACATGATGTTTGGTTCTTTTTTTTTATCTTTGCGCTTGAAAAATAATAATTATTTACAAGCAACTGTAAAGGTATGGAAAAAAACATGGCAAGTCTGCTTGACATCCCACTGCCCTCTGACCTCACTGTAGTGGTGCTGATCATGACTATCATAGTCGGAGTCATGACCATCTGCGGCTACATCCTTTGGTCCGATCTGTCCCGCCAGAATTCTCAAGGTGTCGATGGTCACCGTGACCTGCCAGACACTCATCGCTGCCAGTAAGAATAATGACAACGGTGCTGGTGACGACTATTACCACAGTGAATTGGGCTGAGATTATCATTACATACAAGAATAAAATCATCTATAAATACACAAACAAAATGAAAAGATCAAAAATCCTATTCTCGCTCCTCATGGCGGTGGTCATGATGGCGATGAGCCCGCAGAAGGTGTGGGCTCTTGAAGGTTACGGCACGTATGTATTGCCGTACGTCATCAAAAATGCTGATGACATGATGGCGTTTGCCAGGATAGTCAACGAAACTGATCAGAATCAGATTTGTGGCAAGCTCGGTGCCAACATCGACCTCACGGGTAGAACGTGGAAACCTTTGGGCACCAGCAGCAGACCATATAATCAAGTTTTCGACGGTCAGGGATACACCATCTCGGGTTTGAATCTTACCGCCACAGCTGCCAACGCTGGTTTTTTTGGCTACGTCGAAGATGCTACCATTCAGAACCTCAAGCTTGCCGGAACCGTCTCATCTGGTTATGAGAATACGGGTTCGGTAGTAGGTACTGCCACTGGTTCTACCAAGATTTACAATGTCTATAGCAGCGTCAATATCACCATGACTGCTGCAAAGAATCACATTGGAGGTATTATGGGTCAGGCACTCCAGTCAGAGGGCAATACCGTAGAGATCAAGGGCTGTGCCTATAGCGGCACGATGAACCTGGGCAGCTGTACGGACAGTAACGGTGGTATAGTGGGCTATTGCGAGAAGAATGCCAATATAGAAATAGAGAATTGCTTCTTCTCTGGCTCTATCAGCACAACTGGAAGCAACCCTCGCATTGGTGGTATCCTGGGCTATGCCGATGATGATGGCAGTACTCAGAACTTCAAGTATATCCGTAATTGCTTCGTCAAGGGAGCATTCAAGAATGGCA
>JAZLJN010000008.1:0-78712 GCA_045617885.1 Bacteroidales bacterium
AACATACTAACAAGGATAAATATAATCAAATTAAAAAACACATAGTAATGTAACATCAATCTATAGAAATGTTACATTGTATTTTTGTAAACTGCCTATTCTCAACGATAAAAGACAGAAAGCTGTCATTTTTGGAAGAAATCAGGCTGATTCAAACACAAACGAACTGATTTTTGCTAAAAATCATATCAAATCAGAAAAATATAAATGAATTATTTGGAGTTATTGCCGATTTTTTTTATCTTTGCGATGCATTTAATTCATAAACACGCTATTTTCCTAAAAAAACATTTTGTCTTAATCAATCACTTCGAGATATGCCTGTTTTATCAATAGAATATCTCAAAGATTCTACTACGTATGAAAACTCTTATTCAATTCACAGCGCTTTGTTCTGCGCTGGCATTTGCGGGATGCACCAGTCGTCAGATCACTCCTCTGAACGATGAGAATGCGGAGGATAAGATTGTCATTTATCAGATGATGGTTCGTCTCTTCGGCAATGAGAATACTACTAATAATATAAATGGTACGCGCGAAGAGAACGGATGCGGCCGTATGAGTGATATCACCACCGAAGCACTGCAGTCCATCAGGCGTCTGGGTGCAAATTATGTATGGTTTACGGGTATTATCCAGCAGGCTACCAAGACCGATTGGAGCGCTCAAGGCTTGCCTACTCAAAGTGCTGATGTTGTGAAGGGAAATGCTGGATCTCCATACGCTATCTGTGACTATTATGCCGTTTCGGCTGATATTGCCGATGATGTTGTTACCCGAATGGATGAGTTTGATGCTCTCGTAAAGCGAACTCACGATGCAGGACTGAAAGTGGTGATGGACTTTGTTCCTAATCACGTGGCACGAGAGTATCAGTCCATCATCAAACCTGAAATCAGCCTGGGCGTCGATGATAAGACCGATGTACAGTTTGATGCACAGAATAATTTCTACTACTTCCCTGGTGAGACGCTCACTTGGAACAATTATAAGGAGACTCCTGCTAAAGTGACCGGCAATGACGTCTTCCAGAGCGCTACTCCTGCTGAATGGGACTGGTATGAGACTGTCAAACTTAATTATGGCGTTGAATACAAAGCAGATGGCACGCGCGAGAAGCATTTTGATCCGATTCCCTCTACTTGGAACAAGATGACTGACATCCTGCTCTATTGGGCAGCCAAAGGTGTGGATGCATTCCGCTGTGATATGTCAGAAATGGTTCCGTCTGAATTCTGGCATTATGGCATCAACCGCGTCAAAGAGCAGTATCCAGGTATTCTCTTCATTGCCGAAATCTATAACCCTATGGTTTACGAAGAGTATATCATCACAGGCGGATTTGACTTTCTCTATGACAAGGTAGAACTCTATGATTCTATTCGCAGTGTGGTGGAGGGTCGTCGTCCCATTGATGCTATCGAAGCTTGCCTTTCTCTGCCAACATACACCAATGAGAAAGTAGCCAGTCACATGCTCAACTTCCTTGAGAATCATGACGAACAGCGCATTGCCTCTGAGTTCTTTGGCAAGAATCCGCAGGCGGGAATTCCGGCACTTTACGTCTCTGCGCTGATCAACAACAATCCTTTTATGGTTTATTTCAGCCAGGAACTGGGCGAGAATGCACCAGACGAGGAGGGTTATCAAGGCGCTGATGGCAGAACTACCATCTTCGACTATTGGGGATTGGAGCGACAGAAGGCATGGAAATCTGTCAATTGGGATGAAACCAAGCTCCCAGCAGAATACAAAGCCATCCGCACTCGCTACGAGCAGGTACTCAAGTTAGCACAAACTCCTGCGGCCATACAAGGCAGAACAATCAACCTCACTGATGAGACAATGCGTGCCGCCAAGGTATTTGCCTTCCAGCGTGCCATTGAGGGAGGCGAAACACTCACTGTCATTGCCAACTTCGGTGATGAGGAATTTAATGGACGCGTTAATAATGAGGATGTCGAGGTGCCGGCACACGATGCTGTAACTATGTGATGGAAAGGCCCCCATCCCCAACCCTTCCCCCCTATAGGGTGAAGGGAGTAGTTTGTAATAATTTCCACAATGGTTCACAATCTCAATATGACTGCCTGCTGGTCAAAAACGAATGGTCTGTGCACAACGTCAACGTGGTTGCCTGCTGGTCAAAAATGAATGGTATAGTGCTCAACGTCAACGTGGCTACCTGCATATCATGAATGAAACGATTACAAGCGACGGAAACACTTGAATAAAATCAAAAATTCGAACAAAATATAATAATAACAATAAATACGCTCCCCCAGCGTCCCAAAAAGTAATCACTCCCTTCACCATAAAAAGGGACTCCGAGCGCTGCTCGCACGCCCCGAAGGAAGCAAGGTCTGGGGATGGGGGCCAACTATGAAACTGAACTTCAAAATCAACTATCACACCCAGTGGGGAGAGTCCCTCGGAGTGATGATTGCCGGTCAGGTGGTGGAACTCAAGACCACAGACGGTGAAATCTGGGCAGGTTCTACGGACGTAGAGCTGCCAAAGGGAGGCCTGCCTCTCCTCTATCGCTATGGCGTTTACTGTGACGGCCAGTGCGTACGTATGGAACGTAATTCCATGGCTCACGTCATAGAGAATGTCTCTCCTAACAAGAAGAGCCTGGAGCTGAACGACGCCTGGCGCGATGCCCGTCGTGTAGCGGGTGTAGCCGTTCCAATTTTCTCCCTCAAGAGCGAGGGCAGTTTCGGCGTAGGTGATTTCGGTGACCTGAAAATGCTGATTGACTGGGCTGTGGCTACCAAGCAGACTGCCGTACAGATCCTCCCGATCAACGACACCACAATCACCAATACCTGGCAGGACAGCTATCCTTACAATTCTATCTCCATCTACGCTTTCCACCCACAGTATGCTGATCTTCGTCAGCTTCCTGCCCTGAAGGATGAAGCAAAGGCTGCCCAGTATGAGGCCAAACGCAAGGAACTGAATGCTCTTACCCAGATTGATTATGAGAAGGTCAATGCGGCTAAGCGCGCCTATCTCCATGATCTCTTTGAGCAGGAGGGCAAGAAGACCCTCGCCTCTGCCGGATATAAGACATTCTATAAGAATAATGAAGAGTGGCTTCGACCTTATGCTGCCTACAGCGTGCTGCGCGATGAGTTCCGTGAGCCAGACTTCAGCCGCTGGCCACGATATAAGAAATTTGACAAGGAGGTGGCTGACGCCGTCTTTGCATCTGGTTCGGCTTCACTTAAGGCAGCACAGTTCTACCTCTATATCCAGTATATCCTCCACACTCAGCTCCTGGCAGCATCCAGCTACGCCCGTGCCAACAATGTGATTCTCAAAGGCGATATCCCAATCGGCATCAGTCGTGCCTCAGTGGAGTCGTGGGTAGAACCATTCTACTTCAACATGAATGGCAGCGCCGGTGCTCCGCCTGATCCTTTCTCTGCCAATGGTCAGAACTGGGGCTTCCCTACCTATAATTGGGAGGCAATGCAGAAGGACGGGCTCCAGTGGTGGCTCAAACGCTTCCGTAAGATGCAGGAGTACTTCTCTGCCTATCGTATTGACCATATCCTCGGCTTCTTCCGCATCTGGGAGATCCCAACCCACTCCGTTCACGGCCTGTTGGGTCAGTTTGCCCCATCATTGCCAATGACAGCCGAGGAGATCAACAGCTATGGCATCGGATTCCAGGAGGAATTCATGACCAAGCCATTCATCAATGACGAACTGCTCGAAAAGCGCTTCGGTCCTCTCCGCCACTATCATGAAGAAGAGCCTTCATGCTGGGAGGGCAAAGACCCCGTACAGTATGTCAAGGATACATTCCTTGATCATCAGCATGATGACATCTGGCAGATGAAATCCTATTTCGCCACCCAGCGCCAGGTGGAGGGATTCTTCAGCGGAAAGAAGAAGCAGCGTAACCTTGACATGAAGGAGGCTCTCTATTCGCTGATCTCGAATGTCCTCTTCGTGGAGGATCACAGACGCCCAGGCACATGGCATCCACGCATCTCTGCCCAGCTTGACTATACCTACACACGCCTCCAGGGTTGGGAGAAGGAGGCTTATGACCGTCTGTACAACGAATACTTCTACCGCCGTCATAACCAGTTCTGGTACGAGCAGGCCATGACCAAACTGCCTCGCCTCATCGATGCCACACAGATGATTGTATGTGGTGAGGACCTCGGCATGGTTCCTGATTGTGTACCTTGGGTGATGAACCAGCTGCAGATACTCTCTCTTGAGATACAGCGTATGCCAAAGGATCCTGCAGACAACTTTGGCCATGTGTACCGCTATCCGGAGCGCAGTGTATGTACCACTGGTACGCATGATACCGAGACACTCCGCCAGTGGTGGGAGCTGGATCGCGATCTCACCGTGAAATATTGGCATGAGGAACTTGGCGAACAGACAGAATGTCCGCTGGAGGCCTCTCCTGCAATCTGTGAACGCATTGTACGTGACCATCTGGAGTCGCCATCACTCTTCTGCATCCTTCCTCTGCAGGATTGGCTTGCTACGGATGGCACACTTCGTCTGGCTGATGCCAATGCAGAGCGTATCAACATCCCTGCCAACCCTCGTCACTACTGGCGCTACCGCATGCACCTCACCCTTGAGGAACTCATGAACCAGACAGCATTCAATACCAAGGTAGCCGAACTGATTGAGCAGAGCAATCGTTGATTACTCCCATCAGGTATGCAATTTTATCATTATTTTCTGATAAGATCTTTCTAAACGTATTCTCCCTTACTAACCGAACGAACCTTTCCCTCCCATCAAAAGGAGGGAAAGGGGGAATATATTTATTAATATGGCAAGTCTTCTTCCTAACCTATCTACCAGGCAGCTCTACAATTTGAGCTTTGGTTTCTTTGGCGTACAGATTGCTTACGCACTTCAGTCAGCCAATATCTCGCGTATCTTCGCCACCCTTGGCGCTGATCCTCACCAATTGAGTTTCTTTTGGATTCTGCCTCCACTCATGGGCATGATTGTCCAGCCAATTGTCGGTTATTTCTCTGACAAGACCTGGTGCCGCTTTGGCCGTCGTATCCCATATCTGTTTATTGGAGCCCTCGTGGCAGTTCTGGTCATGCTCCTGTTGCCTAATGCCGGCAGCATCGGTCTCACTACGCAAATTGTGATGTGGGGACTTTCGGGCACCATGCTCTTCGGACTCTTCTCACTCATGCTGCTTGACACCAGCATCAATATGGCAATGCAGCCGTTTAAGATGATGGTGGGCGATATGGTCAATGAGGAGCAAAAGGTCAAGGCATACTCCATCCAGTCCATGCTGTGCAATGCCGGCTCTATTGTCGGGTTCTGCGCTCCTTACCTCCTCACCTTCTTTGGCGTACAAAATGTGGCTCCAGAGGGTATCATCCCTAACTCTGTGATCTACAGTTTCTACATCGGAGCAGCCATCCTCATTGCCTGTGTCATCTACACCACCATTAATGTCAAGGAGCTCACTCCTGAAGAGTATGCTACGGCTCATCATCTGGCAGAAACTACTCCAGAGGTGACAGAGGAAACCGTTGTGAAGAAGGAGAATAACGTCAAACGTGCCTTCCTTACCATCGGCCTCGTACAGTTCTTCTGCTGGGCGGCTTTCCTCTATCAGTGGACCTACGCCACCGGCGCCATCGCAGACAACTGCTGGGGAACTACGGATGTCAAGTCACTCGGTTATCAGGAGGCAGGCAACTGGTACGGCATCCTCTCTGCAGTCATGGCTGTAGGTGCTGTCATCTGGGCTTTGGTTATTCCAAAGCTCGGCAAGATCAAACTGGCTTACATCCTCTCCCTACTCATTGGTGCCGTTGGTTTTGCTTCATGCCTTGTCATCACTAACCAGTATGTGCTTATCTTGAGCTTCCTTTGTCAGGGATGTGCGTGGGCTGCTATGCTGGCACTTCCATTCACGCTTTTCACCAACGCCATTGAAGGTAATCCTCGTATGGGCACCTATCTTGGCCTCTTTAACTGCGTCATCTGCCTGCCTCAAATCGTAGCCGCCTCTACCGGTGGACTTATTCTCGAAGCTGTTGGCAGTCAGCCTATGATGCTCCTCATGGCTGGTATCTATCTTGTATTAGGTGCTGTTTGTGTAGTCTTCATCAAAGAAAAATAACTCTCTGTCAATGCGAAGACTGATCATCCTTCTCCTCTGCTGCCTTTTCGCCGCACAAATAACCCTCCAGGCGGATGTTGATGAGCGAACCAAGCCCATTGCCACCCTCCTGGAGGAGCTTGACGATGCTATTGCACACAAGGACAAGTTCCAGCAGCAACGTCAGCATCTTGCCGACAGTCTTCGTCATGCTGCCGATGTCTCTCTTGGACAGCAGCGCATCGGTTTTCTGAAGGCACAGCACTTCAACTACGAGAATTTCCATGCCGACTCTACCCTCCATGCATTAGCGCTTCTCAAACAGACGCCAGAGTATGCTACTGACACCATGTTGCAGCATTTTGTGTTCCTTTCCGAAGCGCGTGCCTATGGAGTCAAAGGATTGTATTCTACGGCGTTCGATATGCTCAATAGCTTTGATCCCAAGTATTCGGACAACGAAGAGCGACTGCTGTACCACAATATCAGATATGCCGTCACTGGCTGGTTTGCCGATTTTGCTGCCGAATATTCACCGGAGCTCTCACGCAGACTCTATACGGCAATGGCTCCAATCAATGACACACTTTATGCCCTTGAGCCGAGCCCGCTTAACCGCCGCATTATTCGCACCAACAAGTATCTTATCGAAGGCCAGTATCAAGCCACTGTTGACAGTCTGCTTCAGGTGCTTGAAGAGGTACCGATCAGCGGCCGCATCTTCCTCTACTCCGGTTTGGCTCAAGCCTATGGTAAGCTGAATCGTCGGGATGAAGAGACTCGTTACCTTGTACTGACCGCCATTAATGACATCCGTCAGGGTAATCGCGAATACATGGCACTGCCGCTGCTGGCTCTGCGTACCTACGAGATGGGACAAGTATCGCGTGCGTACAATTATCTCATCTGTTCGCTTGATGATGCTAATGCCTGCAAAGCCAGTCTCCGCACGATTGAGTCATCTGCCATCTTCCCTATTATCGACCGAGCACAGAAAGAGAATGAACAGCGCCTGTCAAGATTTCATCTTACCCTCACTATTGCATTGCTTATTCTCTCGCTTCTGCTCGTAGGTGGTCTGCTGGTCCTCTGGCGCCAGCACAGGAAGCTCAATAAGACTCGTCAGCTCCTTGCCCAAGCAAACAATGAACTCAAGGTCAGCAACCTGCAGCTCCAGAATTTCAACTCCGAACTCATCTCGTCTGATAAGATCAAGGAGGAATACATCATGAAGTATCTCAGCCGCAGCCGCCGATACCTGGGCTCGCTTGAGAGCTTCCAGCGTCAGATGTATAAGCTCATTCAGGCACACCAGTTAGAGGAACTGGCGCGTCAACTCAAATCGACCCAGCTGGTCAACGACGAGCAGGCTCATTTCTATCATGACTTTGATGACGCTTTTCTGAAGCTCTACCCACACTTCACAGAGCGATTCAATGCCTTGCTCCGCCCTGATGCACAAATCATCCCCAAGAAGGGTGAACTCCTTACTACAGAACTTCGCATCTTTGCCCTCATCCGACTTGGTGAAACTGATTCTGCCCAGATAGCAAAGTTCCTCAACTATTCCCTCACCACCATCTATAATTATCGCTCGCGCATCCGCAACAATGCCATAGTAGATAAAGACTTGTTTGAGGAGATGGTGATGAAGCTTTGAATAAAAACAGATTACATTCTTTTCTGACTACTGAACATCTTCAATTGCATGCCGAATCTCCCGACATACTTTTGAAGATGTTCATTTTTGTGCCAGAGACTCTCTGCGTCCATTTCACGACTGAGAAATCCGTGCCAGAACCTTTGGCATCCATTTATGACCCGTGAAATCCGTACCAAGAACTCTGGCGTCCATTTAAGAACCGTGAAATCCTCGCCAAGAACCTCTGGCGTCCATTTAAGAACTGTGAAATCCGTGCCAAGAATCCTGACGTCCATTTATGAACCGTGAAAAATGTGCCAAGAACTCTGGCGTCCTTTAATGAATAATGAGTTGTTTTTCGTCACAACGCCTTACACATTCGATAGTATAAGTTACTTTGGATGACTATTTACGTAAAGAACAAAATGAAAGCCCCAACTCCGAGAAAGGAATTGGGACTTCAATTATGTTTTGATCAAATCTGTCAGATTACTGGCACTGGATAGTAACGGTAACGCCCATCCAACCACCGATGGTGTAAGACTGACCTGGGGTCATACCTGCCTGCATGAAGAGATCACCCTTTGCAGGGAAACCACCCTTGTAAGCAGCCATAGTGCGCTGGTAAGCAGCCTTCTTCTCCTCTGTAGGTGCATTAGCAACAGCAGCCTGCATCTCATTATAAGCAGCAACGTAAACAAGCTGCTTGAGTGATGGCTTCTCAGCACCTGACTGATTAGCAGAAGAAGCATACATAGAAGCGATCATTACGTGTGGAGTATCCTGTGCTGGATCAATGCTGAGTGACTTGCGGAGAATCTCACGAGCCTTAGACTTATTGCCCTGATCCTGATAGATAGCTGCCTCGTAAAGGAGAATCTCAGTCTTATCATCTGGCTGGATAGCACGAGAGAATGCCTCCTCATAGTAGTCAATAGCACGGCTGTAATCCTTCTTCTTCAGAGCAGCCTTAGCAAGACCCTTAGCAGCCTGCATTGAAGGCTCAATCTGATAAGAATAGTCGGCAACCTCAGTATAGAGATCGGTCTCACGACCCTCTGCGCTACGGCCAAGAAGCTTAGCTACGTTGTTAAGGAAAGCGAGATCAGTCTTCTTCTCCTGTACCTGTGGAGCGAAGATGTCAACGAGAGTGTTCACATCAGCGCAACCAGAGTTAGCAAAGATCTGGGTGAGGTTGTTCTTCTGGTCACGAGCCTGACGGAGAAGGGTCTTCACGGTGGTGGTATCCTTCACGATCTTAGCATCAGCCTGACCCTGTGCGATGAGGGTAGTATCCTTCTCATAACGCTGTACATAACCGTCAAGAGCCTCATCAAGGTACTCGGTTGACTTCATGTAGTCATCTACGTATGTGCTCTTGTGGCTATTGTCCTTCTTATACATCTTGAGTGATGTATTGCACCACTGTGCGATGTAATATGGCTGAGCCTGGCCACGATAGCCAGTAAGGATGCCACTATACTGCTTGTAAACTTCAGCATCATTAGCATCAGAATCATACTTTGCAAAGTAGTCAACCTTCTTAAGCTGGATAGCCTCCGCTGGAGAAGCAGCAGTTACAAAACCGTTAGCAATACGGTCATCCATCAACTTCTCAAGCTCCTTGACATACTTCTGCTGATCAGCAGCATTCTTGGTCTTAACTGCCTCCTGAACCTTGGCTACGAGAATCTTCTCGCCATTAAGATAGAGGTTGAGGTTGAAGTTTGGCACTGCGTCATAGAGAGCCTTCCAGGTATCGTATGCCTCAAGTGGCTTTGCCTGACCACCCTTTGGGAAGTAGTCATTGTACAGAGAGTTGTTGGTACCTGCATCCATGCCGTTGGCACACTGGATCTTCAGCATCTCTGGTGTCTGTGCGAACATTGCAGTAGTGCCCATTGCAAAGAGGGCGCTAAGCATCATTTTTGCTGTAGTCTTCATTGTGGTTTTATTTAAAGGTTTATAATAATTCTTTTTTATTACTATCAGTTTAATATTTCTTATTGCCTTTAAGACTCTTTATCTGCCATAAAGTTTAAAGCGTTTGAACATCAACGGAGTTTATTGCGGAAGAACATCATCTCATTGAATGTTACTCCCAGAGTAAAAGTAAAATAGTTTTCTTTCACCATCGTATCAACTGAAGGCTGAAGGCGTGTATAGCCTAACCCCAAGTCGAGTGCAGAGCGCTTGTTGACCGGAAGTGACATACCTGCCGTCAGAGAATATTCCTGAAGCGAGGCATCCTTGATCTTCAGATAATTACTCTGCGTACTGAAGCCGAGACGGTATCGGCAGGTCTGGAAATAATTGCGGGCTAATGCCTTGGGTAAATATTCAACACCTGCAGCAAAACGGTTTACGTCATTAAACACGTTAGCCTCCGCAATCATATCCGAATTGAAACCATTGACCTCTGACCATTTTACAGTCTCATATTCTGCACTAACCATGAGATTTCGGGCTATCTCGTAAGTCAGTCCCACACCCCACTTCATCGGAGTCTTTATAGCACTGCGGTATCGTTCAGAAACCATAACCGTATCAGTACTATATTTCATCTCATGGGTGTCAACGCTCAAGTTAAGTTTTGGCTGGAATGTAGCACCTACCGTCATGCTTCGAGTGGCATTAAAGCGATGAGTATATTGCAAACCCAGACCTAGCATCAAACCACGGGCATCCAGATCATGGGACACATAGGTTCCGGTAGCCTGTGATGAGGTTGAAAGAACTGCATCATGCTGGATAGTACCGAAAAGGAACCCGACATTCACACCCAGATTTGCTTCATTCATCTTGTTGCGCCACAGACGCCAACCGATGCCCATCATGAAGTTATTAATGCCGCCCACACCACCATAAGTGCTGGCTACAGCAAGAGAATCGTGCTTATTCGTCGAACTATTGATTGGTTTCTTATCAACTGATCCATAAGAATAACCAACAACGGAATAGGGACTCAACGAAAGCGACATGGCAAAGTTTCGCCACAATGGGAAATGGAATGACATATAGCTGAATCCGGCATCCCAGATATTGTCCGTAAGATTACCCTCCTCTATAATACCATACTGACCATCAAGCCCCATTGAGAAGATCATGGTCAACGTATCAATGGCAGTTAAAGAAGCAGGATTGGCAAGATTTGTGTAGCTGTTACTACGAACAGCAACACCCAAATCTCCCATCGAACGGGTCACAGAATTGCCAAGCGATCCTAATTTGCCGTATCCATATCGATTGTATGGAGATTTAGACAAGTTGCTTGAATTCATGTTCTGAGCCACTGCTACACTTCCCAGCATGAAAACAACGCACATGAAGAAAGCGGCAAGCAGCTTATTGGTGTTACCAACGATGGTTTTATATAAATACATTTTCAGAAAAATCGATATATTACGAGGTGCAAATATAACGAAAATAATCTGAATTGCCAAACTTTTTCGTTTTTTTTAATGAAATTAAAGAAAAATGACCTACAGATTTGTATCTGCAGGTCATTCTATCAATATTTAGTATAATCATTTGCTCTGACTTACTCCCACTCAATGGTTGACGGTGGCTTTGAAGAGATGTCGTAGCATACGCGGTTTACACCCTTCACCTTATTGATGATATCGTTGCTCACTTTTGCCATAAAGTCGTATGGCAGGTGAGCCCAGTCGGCGGTCATGGCATCGCTTGAGGTGACGGCACGAAGAGCTACAGGGTTCTCGTATGTACGTTCATCACCCATCACACCTACACTGCGCACATCACTCAAGAGGATAGCACCAGCCTGCCAGATCTGATCATAAAGCGAAACCTCAATCTCACCATTCTCCATGTTGGCAGGAACACCAGCAGCGAGTACCCGGCGAGCCTCCTCGCCCGAAAGCTTTACCTTATACCCACGGAGACCACGGATGTAGATATCATCAGCATCCTGAAGGATACGAACCTTCTCGCGAGTGATATCACCCAAGATGCGGACAGCAAGTCCTGGGCCTGGGAAAGGATGGCGGGTAATCAGATGCTCAGGCATGCCCATTGAGCGGCCTACGCGACGAACCTCATCCTTGAACAGCCACTTCAATGGCTCGCAAAGTGAAAGATGCATCTCCTCTGGAAGACCGCCTACGTTATGATGACTTTTGATTACCTTGCCAGTAATATTGAGCGATTCGATGCGGTCAGGATAGATTGTACCTTGAGCCAGCCACTTCACCTCGCTGTCACCATCCTTGCTCTCGGCAATGATACGCTTTGCTTCGGCATCAAAGACCTCAACAAAGTCGCGGCCAATGATCTTACGCTTCTTCTCTGGTTCGCGAACGCCTGCCAAGTCACCAAGGAACTTCTCGCTGGCATCAACGCCTACTACGTTAAGTCCAAGGCACTCGTAGTCCTTCATCACATCCTGGAACTCATTCTTGCGCAACATTCCATGATCAACGAAGATACAGGTCAGCTGCTTACCAATTGCTTTATTGAGCAGCACGGCAGCCACACTGCTGTCCACACCGCCACTAAGACCAAGGATCACTTGATCATTGCCAATCTGCTCCTTCAGTTCCTTGACAGTGCTCTCAACGAAAGCATCTGCACTCCAGTCCTGACGGCTGCCGCAGACATCAACTACGAAGTTCTTGAGCAAAAGAGAACCCTGCAGAGAGTGGAATACCTCTGGATGGAACTGTGTGCCGAAGATAGGCACTACCTCCTTGCTGTCAGTATCAGCACCCTGACGGGCATCTGGAATATAATAAGCAGCATTCTGTACTGTCTCTGTCGAAGCTACTACATGAGCACCGGCAGGAATTTTGGTGATGCTGTCACCATGAGACATCCACACCTGTGAATTATCATCAAAGCCCTTGAACAGCGGACACTCCTTATCAATGAACTGCAGATTCTGTCTGCCATATTCACGGGTACCGGCACTCTCTACCTTACCACCATATACATGGCTCATGTACTGCGCTCCATAGCAGATACCGAGGATAGGCAGGCGGCCACGGATCTTTGACAGATCCACGTGGAAAGCATCCTCTGCATATACACTCAACGGAGAACCAGAGAGGATGACACCAATCACGCTCGGATCATCATGAGGGAACTTGTTGTAAGGCAGAATCTCACAGAAGGTATCAAGTTCACGTACGCGACGGCCAATAAGCTGTGTAGTCTGTGAACCGAAATCCAGGATAATGATTTTCTGTTGCATATATTATTAATATTATGTTGTTTGTCAATTGTTATTCACTTGTAGCTCGCTTCAGTACGCTATATGCCTGAACCAATCCGAGCTCTCCTGCCTTGGAGAGATCCTGTACGCCAGCCTTGACCTTACCTTGGCGCAAATACACCAAACCTCTGTTGAAATAGGCTTCGGCAAAGTTCGGATACAATTCGATAGCCTTGTCAAGATCTGCAACGGCAGCATCAAAATTGTTAAGCTTGGCTGAAATGAATGCCCTGTTGTAATAGGCATAGACGAAGGTGGGCGATAGTTCGAGTACCTTATCAAGGTCACGCAGACACATCTCACACTCTACCCTTCGCTGACGCTGTACCTGCTCCTGCTGTATCTTCAGCTGCTCCTGCTGGCTCAAAGCGGAATTCTGATTCATCCTGATTACCGTACCAGTATTGCACAATGCACTGTTACGGAGCTCTTCCTCATCAGAGCCTTGTGCCTGCGCATGGCTGGTACGCATCACTCCACTCCGCTCATTGATCTCAATCATTCGGAAACGCATCACTGCACGATTGAAATACGCCAGAATGAAGTTATCCTTACGATAAAGTACCTGATTGAGGTCTTCAATTGCCGACTGATAGTCCTGCACGAGCATGTAGTCAAGACTTCTGCCGAAGAAGGTTATCGTAGCTCCACCACCATAGTTCAACTGGCTGGAATAATCATCAATGGATGCAAAATGAGCCTGTACCTGATCTTCAGTCAGCATCGGTTCCTGACAAACTACCTTGAGTCTTCTGCTCAACAATCCTGAACGGTTGAAGTCAGACAGTGTCTTCTCAAAATAGATGTTCTGGCGCATTTCATCGCTCTTCTCATAATAAGAGAGGATAAACATCGGCTGCATCTCCACCGTGAACTGACGGTCCTGGATTCTGCCTCGGCTCTTGTTATCATAGCGCGTCACGCTCTCGTCAATACCAGAAGCCATGATACGATTGAACTTGCGGATGTTGTTGTCATCCTCCTTGCGGGTCTTTTCGTTATCATCCACCTCATTATCTGCCAGATCATTATCAGATGGCAGATCCTGTGCCGAGGCAGGGTCTGTCTCTCCTCTCTCTGACATTTCTGCCATACGTTGCTTGACACGCTGCTCTACGGTAAATGCCTTCTTGAAATCCTGATCAGCCTCTTTGGTTCGACCCAACTTTCTCAAATCCTCCGCTCTGGCGTAGAGTGCAGGGAAGAAGTTTGGATGCTGGTCAAATACCGCCTGATAGTCTTCCACAGCCCCATTCAGTTCTCCCAGCTCATCACGGAGGATGGCGCGGTTATAACTGGCAAAGGTATTATCGGGTTCCAGTTCGAGCACGCGGCTGAAGTCACTGACTGCCCTGTTCCTATCTCCAATCTGTGCACGCAGGATGCCTCGGTTATAGAGCGAAAGCACACTGTTAGGAGCTAACTCCAGTGCCTGATCATAGTCGGACATAGCTCCACGCAGATCATTCGTATTATAACGGACCATCGCACGGTTATTATAGAATGATGACTGCTCCGGATCAAGATGGATGGCATAGTCAAGGTCTGAAAGCGCCTCCTTATTCCGGTCATTCTGTGCATGGATCATTCCTCGGATGGCAAAGGCATAAGCATTACCTTTATCGAGCGAAATGACCTGATTGAGGTCGGACAATGCGGCAATGCTGTCACCCATCTCCATCTTCAGCTGGGCTCTGTTGAGATACGCTTGTGATTCAGAGGGGAAGAGCGAGATAAAATGATTGAAACAACTGTCAGCCTGCTGGTAGTCCTTCTTGAGGGCATAGGTAATGGCAAGGTTGCGAAGGAATACCTTGTTTTCAGGCTGTACCATCAGTCCCTGCTTGAAGTCCTCAATGGCTCCGTCATATTCCTTCAGATTCTGGCGGGCAATGCCGCGCACCTGCCATGCTGTAATGATAAATGGATTACGTTCGATGCAGGCAGTAGCATCCTGCAAGGCTCCGTTATAGTCATCCAGATAAATCTTCGCAATACTCCTGTACAGATATGGATCAGCGAGGTAAGGCTTGACGGCTATTACCTCGTTGAAGTACTGGATAGAGAGTACATAATCCTCAAAATAGAGAGCATTTCTGCCAATAGAAAGCACTCGGTCAGTATTGATCTGCGCCAGAAGAGCAGACCAGCCGACCAAGAGGGAGACTAATATGGAGAATAATTTCCTCATTAACTGTTATTTCTCAAAACCGAACTGTTTGCGGCGTGCAGCCGTATAGAGCATCAGGTTCTTGCTGAAGGAGTCGAAGTTGTCTGGATAGTCACCACACCAGCGGACCACCTCCTCTACATAATCCCTACTCTGCTCACGCGTCGATTCAAACAATCTGCAATAGTTTTTGGTGATGCTCAATCTCAATGGGTTTGGCCTCACTTCTGATACCACCACTACAGTGTCTTTCTCAAGGCTGACTGCACATTCCATAATATTATTTATCCTTTAAGATATTTATTAATATGAATAGTTTATTTCTTATCAAATGGTTTTATACTTTTTTGTGAAAAGTAAAGGTTTGTTTTCATTCCTGCGCCAGTTCACCTATCAGCTCGTAAGGTTCGGCACTCAAAATCCTCACCTGATAGAAGGAACCTGTCTCAAGAGCCTTTGGCACCATCACCTCACTGTCATAACCAGAGGCTTCAGTAGGCAAGGAATCCACCGGGATAAGCACTTCTGGATCGACTTCAGGACTGTCAAATTCCGTACGTCCCACGTAATACTCTCCATCCAGACGGTCAATCATTACCTTGAAGGTCTTGCCGACTTTCTGCTGCTGGCACTTCAGCGAAATCTCCTGCTGAAGGCTCATTAAGGCATCCAGTCGCTGCTGTTTGACTTCCGGAGTCACATCATCCTCATAATTATTGGCAGCATACGTACCCTCCTCCTCACAGAATGCGAAGGCACCCATACGTTCAAACTGCTGCTCCTTGGCGAATGCCATCAGTTCCTGGAAGTCAGCCTCTGTCTCGCCAGGGAATCCTACCATCAGCGTAGTGCGCAGGTGAATACCAGGGACACGACGGCGGATTTCTGCCAGCAACTGCTCGGTCTCCTCCTTGCTGATGCGACGCAGCATCCGGTCAAGTACATGATTGGATGCATGCTGCAGGGCTATGTCAAGATACTTGCAGATATTATCATGCCTTACCATGACATCCAGCAGATCCGTAGGGAAATCATTCGGATAGGCATAATGAAGGCGAAGCCATTCCACGCCCGGAAGTGAGGCAATCTTATCTACCAGCTCGGCAATATTGTATCTGCCATACAGGTCAAGTCCATAACCAGTAAGGTCCTGGGCAATGAGCTGAAACTCATGCACGCCATCAGCCACCAGTTGTCTGACCTCCTCCACCACCTCTTCCATGGGGCGGCTCTTGTACTTGCCGGTGATGATCGGAATGGCACAATAGGCACACATTCGGTTACATCCCTCGCTGATCTTTACGTAGGCATAATGCTGTGGAGTGGTCTGTACTCGGCTCACACGGAGCTCATCATTCCACTCGTGTCCGAGGTCAGAAAGCATTCCTTTCCAGTCGAACTTTCCATAGATGCGGTCTATCTCCGGAATCTCGTCCTGAAGTTCCTTGCGGTAACGCTCGGAGAGGCAACCCATGACAAAGATCTTCCCGATCTTCCTCCGCTTCTTCAGTTCGGTCAACCCCAGGATTGTATTGATTGATTCCTCCTTGGCGTCACCGATGAAGCCACAGGTATTCACCACCACAATCTCTCCTTTTGGATCCTCTGGGTCGTGGTGCAGCTTATATCCCCGGGCAGAAAGCTGGGCCATTAGGCGTTCACTATCCACCAGATTCTTGCTGCATCCAAGAGTAATCAGGTCGATTCGGTTCTTTATCATATTATATATATTAATACTTCTTTTTGCTGACCTTGTTCCAGTCAATCTGGTCAGTACACTGTGCCACTGGGACGGTTGCGATGGTGGCACCCTTCTTCACGAGGATTACGATCGGAAGCTTGCCGCATTCGATGTGGTTCCATCCGGCATTATAGGTCTTTCCTGTCTGATAATCCACCCAACGGTCTTTGCCCGGAAGATAGACATCACGACCACTGCCAGCCTCAAGCATCGGAGCTACCATCATGCTTTCACCAAAGAGGTACTGATCCTCAATCAGCCATGCACCTGGGTCATCTGGATAGTCAAGCAGGAGAGCACGCTGCATGGGGAGTCCCTCGGCAGCAGCCTTCTTTGCCTGCTCATAGATATAAGGCATGAGCTTGTACTTCAGTTCTGAACACTCACGGAAGTAGGCGATGAAATCCTCATTGTAGAGCCAAGGCTCGGTCTCCACACCATGCACGCGGCTATGAGAAGTCAGCATACCGTAAGGCAACCATCTGCGATAGAGCTCTTCAGGACTCTTGGTGACGAAGCCGCCGATGTCATTGCTCCAGAAAGAGAAACCTGAGAGACCAAACGAGAGTCCCTCACGGATGGAACCGAGCAGACCGGTATTCGTTGTAGCAGCATCACCACCCCAATGCAATGGGAAACGCTGGCTGCCTGCCCAAGCGGAACGAGCCCAGATAATGCCCTCCCCGTTATTGGTCTTCTTGATGATGTCATAAGCTGCTTTATTGTAGCGAAGTGGGTAGAGATTATGCTCATAGAGACCTGTCTTACCGCTGGCGTACACGCCATTCAGGTAAGGAGCTGCCTCGCCAAAGTCCACTTTGATGACAGCCACGCCCTGCTTCAGCAATCCTTCAAGACGATCCTGATACCATTTGACGGTCTTTGGATTAGAGAAGTCAAGTACGGCATCCTCATAAGGCATTCCACCCTTGCCATTCTTCACTGCCATTCCGTTCTCAACGAGATAGTTAAAGTAGCGGTTCTTTGGAGTGAAATAAGGAAGCTGCCACAAGCAGGTACGGAAACCATCTGCCTTGAGGTCAGAGAGCATCTTGGTGGCATCATCAAAGTTGTGGCTGAATTCATAGTCACACTGCCAGTCTGTCTCAAACCATCCGGTGTCAAAGTGGATTACATCCGATGGAATCTTATTGTCACGCAACTGCTTGGCTACCGAGCGTCCCTCTGCTTCGGTAAAATAGGAAATACGGCTCTGCCACAGGCCAAAACTCCAAAGCGGAGGACATTCCGGACGCCCCACCAGTGAGGTATATTCGCCCAAAATCTCCTTTGGGGTTCCTAACATGATGAAAAGGTCAGCCGTCTCATCGCCCATGAAGAGGCGGGTAGAACCGATGTATGAATTGCCGAAATCCACCGTCACAGGAGCAGAGGTGTGCATGAACACGCCATAACCGCGGTTGGAGAAATAGAACGGATTTGGCTTATACATATCTGGCGTTTCCGGACCTTGTGGGTCAGTCACGTAGAGATTCAGCTTCTGTCCTGCCTTGTTCAGGCTGGTTGCTGATTCACCACAGCCAAAGATTTTCTCTCCCGGCTTAAGGCTGAACACAGTCTCAATGCTGCGAGAATTGTCCGATCCACGCTTCACGAACATGAATGGCTGCGTCTTGACTTGCGTAGAGTCATTGTCGCTGATGGCACGTGTACGAGTCAGTTCCTTTCCGCTGGCATCGCGCAAGATTATTCGCCAAGGAGTGCTCTGGATCTCAAGGCTTCCTTCGCTCGAAGTATAGGTTACTCCTGTCTCGCTTTTAGTCACCTTCCAGTCGTCAAAGCTTACCTTGGGCTGCTCCACCAGCATCACCTCTCCCGGATCATTCTCCTCCACGACAGGACTGGTGAAGACTCTTACGCGCAAAGTGCGCTCATTTACTGGCTCCACGCGGAACTCAAGCTGCGGACTCTGATCATAGGCAGGACCGGGGAAGTCAAGGTTCTCCAATGGGGTAATCCACCAGCCATTGGCATTGAATGCCTGACGCGCATGCATCTCATGACGAGACCATTCAATCACACCCCTGCCCGTTGTCTCATCAAAAGAGACGAGGTTAGCTGGCGTGAAATAGGTATTGGTAGGATCATAGAACTGCTGGCTCATGTCCACCGACTGTGACAAGAGATAAGGAATGCCATTATTGGTGGTCATCTGTGCATTGACGCACAAAGGAGCCAGAAGCAATATTGCTACAAGAAGTCTTTTCATTAGTATAATATTTAAAGTGTGTGTGCTTTATTTGCCAAAGAGTGAATCTACGAAGGCACGATTGTTGAAGATCTGGAGGTCCTCCATGCCCTCGCCCAATCCGATGTAACGCACTGGTGTCTGCATCTGGTCACTGATGCCAATCACGACACCGCCCTTTGCCGTACCATCAAGCTTGGTGATGGCAAGTGCAGTCACATCAGTCACAGCAGCAAACTGCTTTGCCTGCTCGTAGGCATTCTGTCCGGTAGAACCGTCGAGCACAAGAAGCACTTCAGGCGAAACTTCTGGAGCCACCTTGGTAATCGACTTGCGCACCTTGCCCAATTCGTTCATCAAACCTACCTTGTTATGCAGACGGCCAGCCGTATCGATAATCACTACGTCGGCACCCTCCTTGACAGCATGCGAAACCGCATCAAAGGCTACAGCAGCAGGATCAGAACCCATCTGCTGCTTCACTACATGCACTCCTACCCTGTCGCCCCAGATCTGAAGCTGATCAATGGCAGCCGCACGGAAGGTATCAGCTGCTCCCAGCACAACCTTGTTGCCGGCTTTCTTGAACTGATAAGCAAGCTTGCCGATGGTTGTGGTCTTGCCCACACCATTGACGCCCACTACAAGAATGACATACGGACGCTTCACACCCTCACGTACATTAAAGCCATCCAGCTCCTCGCGCTCATTCTGAACGAGAAGGGCTGTGATCTCCTGACGGAGGATCTCGTTGAGTTCGCCCGTTCCGACATACTTGTCACGTGCCACTCGAGCCTGAATACGCTCAATGATACGGAGCGTGGTCTCTACACCCACGTCACTCGTCACAAGCACCTCTTCCAGGTTGTCAAGCACATCATCATCCACGGTACTACGGCCTGCAACAGCACGAGCTATCTTGTCAAACAGCCCCTGCTTTGTCTTCTGCATGCCCTGATCGAGTGTCTCTTTTTTTTCTTTCTTAAAGAATTTATCGAAAAAACCCATAATGAAAAGCCAAAAATTCGGTGCAAAGATACTGTTTTTAAATGATACTACCAAATTTTTCCTTTGATATTATTCCGAAAACTTTCTTATCTGTACGGTTGCGCTTTGTTATCTTGCTTATGACCTGCAAGTGTCGTTACTTATGATCAGGGCAGGTCATTACTTATGATTGGGGTCGGTCACTACTTAAGAATAAATCTTCTCTACAATATTTGCCAGTATCAATTATTTTGTGTATCTTTGCACCATTATTTAATACTCTAACCTGTGCCGAATGCAAAGACTGAAGATAAATGGGTGTGAGACACTGCCTGCGCTACAGATAGCAGACATTGTGAATCAAAGGCTTGCTACAAATGATACACTCGTCGTGACAGCTCCTCCCGGGGCTGGCAAATCTACGTTGTTGCCGCTTACCTTACTTAATGCCATGTGTCCGGCACAAGAAGGGAACACCAACCAGAATCTGCCTGATGATAAGGTACAGGTTCTTCCTGAAGGTAAAATCCTGCTTCTGGAGCCGCGAAGGCTGGCTGCCCGGCAGATAGCCGAACGCATGGCGTCCATGATTGGCGAACCCGTAGGCAAGACGGTTGGCTACCGTATTCGTTTTGACAATAAAGTGTCTAAGGAAACACGCATAGAAGTGCTGACTGAAGGTATTCTGACCCGAATGCTGATTGCTGATCCTACGCTGGAAGGGGTCAGTATGGTAATCTTTGACGAGTTTCATGAGCGGAGCCTTCATTCGGATGTTGCCCTTGCCCTGACCCGCGAAGCCCAGCAGATTATCCGTCCGGACCTCCGCATCGTCCTGATGTCTGCCACCATAGATGCCGCTTCGCTTTGCCAGCAGCTGGATGCACAGTGGGTGGAGAGCGAAGGAAGAATGTTCCCTGTAGAAATCCGTCATGCAGCCATCGAACCTCCCATGCAGTCAACGCGTGAGATTGCCCAAAGTGTGACGCACCAGATACTAGAGGCTCACCGGAATCATGAGGGAGACATACTTGCCTTCCTACCGGGCGAAGCAGAAATCCGGCTGTGCCAGGAGATGCTTCAGGACTTTTTTCCAAATGGACAATCCCAGACGCACATCTGTCCGCTCTATGGCATGCTGTCACAACAGGAACAACGCCATGCGCTCATTCCCTCTGCCGACGGACATCGCAAAATTGTGCTCGCCACTCCAATTGCCGAAACTTCACTCACCATTGAAGGCATCCGTATTGTGGTCGATTCAGGACGTTATCGAAAAATGGTATTCGATCCACAAAGCGGCTTAAGTCATCTGCAAACCTGCATGATCAGCCTTGACATGGCTAATCAGCGAAGTGGCAGAGCCGGACGTCTGGCCGAAGGTATCTGTTACCGGATGTGGACGCTTGCCACCGAACATCGGATGAATGAGATGCGTGCTCCGGAGATTACTGAAGCCGATCTCTCTGCCATGATGCTTGATGTGGCTGCATGGGGCGAAAGCCGTGTGGAGAATCTTCTCTGGCTTACTCCTCCCCCTACGGCTCATGTGGCGCAGGCATCAAGGCTGTTGCAATTACTTCAGGCAATAGATGCAGAACAACGGATCACGCCTCACGGACGTAAGTTAGCGGCCATCCCTTGTCATCCACGAATAGCGCAGATGTTGTTGAGCGCTGACAACTCTTCGCTCAAAGCCCTGGGAGCCGACATTGCTGCCCTGCTTGAAGAGAGAGACCCGATGGCAAGCGGTTCTTCACGTGAATGGAGTGCCGATATTAACATAAGGATTGAGGAATTGCGTAGATACAGGACTCAAAAGCATCCCACTCATGGATGGGACCGCATCCTGAAGATTGCTAATCAATACCTTATGATGCTGCGAATACAGGCGGCAACAGACACTCCTGACCCTTATGACACAGGACGACTTATTGCAGCAGCGTTCCCTGAACGTGTGGCTAACATCCAAAACCCCGGAACTGCACTTTTTAGGATGGCTTCCGGCGAACAGGCTGCTCTGGAGACAACGGATCACCTGGCTGCCAGTGACTGGATTGCCATTGCCAATGTCAATACTCAAAATGGAAAGAATGGACGTATCTTCCTGGCTTCACCCCTCCATGCTGAAGAACTCAAAGATTTGATCCGAGAAAAGGAAAATGTGGCTTGGGATTCCCGGAGAGGTTGCATCGTGGCACAGCGGGAAAGCCGTATCGGCTGTCTGACGCTGGCATCCAAACCAATTCAAGATGCAAAAAGAGAGGAAATAATTCAGGTAATCTGTGAGGCAGCACGCAAGGAGGGAGTCAGCATGTTCGACTTCAATGATCATGTGCAGAACCTGCAGAGACGAGTGGCAGTAGTGAGCGAATGGCACCCGGAACTGCATCTGCCCGATCTCGGCACAGATTCTGTCTTGCAGAAGGCGAATGACTGGCTTCCGTTTTACATCGGCAAAGCCAATACCGTGACTGAACTAAAGAAGATTGACCTGATGCAAGCGCTATGGGGACTGCTTGACTATGAGCAGCAACAAAAAGTGGATCTCCTGGCCCCTACTCACATTCAGGTGCCTTCGGGCAGTCGCATCAGGATAGAATACCGGCAAGGTGCAGAGCTTCCAATACTCCGAGTAAGACTTCAGGAATGTTTCGGTTTGACTCACACTCCTCGCGTAGATGAAGGACGCCGTCCGGTACTGATGGAGCTACTCTCTCCTGGATTCAAACCTGTTCAGCTCACACAGGATCTTCACAGTTTCTGGCAGGACACCTACTTTGAGGTCAGAAAGGAGCTACGCAGACGATATCCCAAACACGCATGGCCAGATAACCCGCTCGAAGCAGAGGCAATCAGGGGCGTTAAACGACAATAGTGTAGCGAAAATCAGGTTTTAAGGTTAAATCATGCAAAAAAATAGCGATATTCGCAAAAAAAGAGGAGACTTTTGTTGTTAACAAACTATTTTTGCTTATCTTTGCAATGTAAAACAATACTAAAACACACGGATGAAAACATTCGATATTGACTTTACTGACCAGCTGAACGAACAGCAGGTTCGCTACCTTCTTAAATCTGAACTGGAGCGAAACAAACTTCTTATCCGACAGAACAACATCAAACTGTTCAGATATGAAGCGAATGAAGATGCCATGATTTTGCTTTATCCCGAGAAGGACGGCACGCTTAAGCATGTAGCCATCGAACATTATTGTCTTGAAACATCTGACTTGATGTTCAACAAGGAAGAGCATAAACGTCTCGTCACTACCTTTAAGCGCATCATCAACGATACTGATTATCCCAAAGTGGGAGCAGAAGACTTCTATTATAAGGATGGTACAGGAGTCAGCATAGAGTATAGTTGCCTTTTTGATGAAGTAGGAAGAGTAATCGCCATTGTCGGCCAGCATGTTGATGTCTATCTGACACATGACCGAATGGTTTCTACCATCCGTCTCCTCAACGAACAGGTAGCAATGACCGATACCTTGCGCCAGTCGTATGAGACGATGCTCTTTTTCGATCTGAAAGATTACAGCTTCCGACTGATACAGGGCACTCCTGAAGTGAAGGCTGCCAGTATGAAGGTTACAAACGTAGTGCAGCTGGCTGGCTTATTCTGCAAGCATTACGTTGACCCTGCATTTCAGGAGGGCTTCATGAACTTTGTGAACGAAGGTACCATTGGTGAGCGTCTGATGGGCAACCGATATGTCCTGTTTGAATACATGACCAAGAACATCGGATGGTGCAGAGCCAGAATTACACCCGCGTACATTGATTCGAACGGTCAGGCAACGAAGGCAATTTTTACGACAGAATCAGCAGCGGATCATCATGAGGCGCTCTCCGTGTTACGTGTTGCAGCATCAAAGGATGGATTGACTGGACTGCTTAACCGTATCACAGGTGAGGATGCAATTGCAGAATCATTGACCAAGAAGCCTGCTGCTATCTTTGCCCTGATGGATTGTGATTTCTTTAAGAATATCAATGACAAACTTGGACATCCTACAGGTGATCAGGTGCTGATTGAGATTGCAAAGTCGCTCAATGACATCTTTGGTGATGAAATAGTGATGCGAATGGGCGGTGATGAGTTTATCGTATTCATTACTGACGAGAGTCTTATTGCTACAGCAAATGAGGAGGGAATCAAAGCAGTCTTCGCTCCTTTATATGACCGACTCAAGCTGGTAAATATTCCACAACTGAATGGTCAGAACCCAAGCATCAGCTGTGGTGCTGTCATGGTTCCTGCCAATGAAGAGTTCTCTTTCCAGGCTATCTACGAACTGGCTGATCAAAAATTGTACGAGGCAAAAGCCAAATCTAAAGGTTCGCTTATCAGCGTAAAGATGCAATAAATGCGCACTTGTCGTAATTTATATTTGACCAACTTTTCCATTATTTTAGTTTCGCAAGTTCGAAAATTGAATTACATTACTACCTTACATAATATAAAAAAAGAAGACAGAATCAAAAACCCTGTCTTCTTTATTTTTATTATGTCTCACCAAGTAAAGATTACTTTGCGAGAGCTGCCTTAACCTGATCGTTAGGAACCATCTCCTCCTCGAAAATGTAAGCACCAGTCTTTGGAGACTTTACCATACGGATTACCTTTGAATAGGTACGACCATCACCCGTCTTAAGGGTTGCAACTACTTTCTTTGCCATATTTCTAAAGAAAAGTTATTAGTTAGGAGTTATCAGTTCGGCTTCGCCTCACTTTCTCCCAAACTAAATTAATAACTTATAACTATTAACTCTTAACTTAATCCCAAGGATTACTTAATCTCCTTGTGGATGGTGTAGCGCTTGAGGAATGGGTTGTACTTCTTCAGCTCAAGACGCTCGGTTGTATTCTTGCGGTTCTTAGTAGTGATGTAACGAGACATTCCTGGAACACCGCTATTCTTCTGCTCAGTGCACTCGAGGATAACCTGTACACGGTTGCCCTTAACTTTCTTTGCCATAGCTTATATATCTTGATCTGAATTATTCAACAACATAACCTGCATCCTTCAGGGCTGCAGAAATACCCTTCTTATTGATGGTACGAATACCAGCGGCTGAAACCTTAAGCCATACATAATCATCGAGCTCAGGAACGTAGAACTTCTTAACCTGAAGGTTAACGTTGAAGAGACGCTTAGTGCGGCGCTTTGAGTGTGAAACGTTATTTCCACTACCTGCCTTCTTACCAGTGATCTGACAAATCTTAGACATTGTTGTAAGTTTTAATTTTGTAAGTTTAATTACCAACCGCCTAGAAAGGCGGATGGAAGCCACCTTTGCAAAATCGGACTTGTAGAATGGAAACCCTGACAGTCGGGCGGTCCGATCTTAATTGGTTAGTTAAAATCGTTTGTTTTGAGTTTCACCCCTCAAAACGGCTGCAAAGATATAACTTTTTAAGTTATCATCCAAATATAATTACTTATTATTTAAAGTATTTCGTCAAAGTATCCGTCAAAAAGCGCAAAGCGGCATCTGCAGATTGCAAAATAACACTCTCTCTATCTCCATCAAACAGGAATGTCTTTGACTCAATGACAGAGGCGGAATGATCTTCTGCCGGATTCTGCGCAATATACACAGCCATACATACAGTACCAACAGGTTTTCCTGGTTCGGCACCTCCCGGACCTGCTATTCCCGTTGTTGCCACAGCACAATCTGTCTTGCAGAGCCGTGCCACGCCTTCTGCCATCTGACGGGCTGTATCTTCCGATACCACTCCTCCCCGATTAACATCTACGCCAAGCACCTCTTCCTTAACAGAAACTGCATAACTGACTACGCTGCCTTTGAAATAAGCAGAACTGCCTGCTATTTGAGCAATCATTGAGGCAATGGTTCCTCCCGTAAGTGATTCGGCAGTACTGACGGTGAGACCAAGAGATAAAAGCTGCTGACCAAGTGCCTGACCAAGGGAAGAAAAAGCACGGGGAAGTGAAGCATCCATATTAATCCTTTTTACTATTTAAGTACGCGAATCTTCATCCGGACATCCTGACGAGGACGATTGGCTACATTAGTCTCAAGCGCAGAAATCTTACTGATTACCTCCAGTCCCTCTATTACCTCACCATAGCAAGTATATTCACCGTAGATATGATAAGCACCGCCTACGGTTGTATAGGCTTCGCGTTCTTCTGGAGTAAAGAATCTGGTACCTGGCAAACTACGGGCTATGCTGTCAATATCATGATTTACCCTACGAGCCAACTGATTATAGGCATTGGCATCGGTTGTCTTGAGCATATCCAGACTATCCGTCACTGCTTTAGTCATCACACGCTTCTTGGCTGTCTTTCGGGCATCCGCATTATGAGTCTTCTCCCAATTCTTCAGCGTGGCTTCAGACATCTGGTAACCTTCAACGATGAAGAACATGGACATATCCGAATTCACCACACCATCACGATGTGGCGCACACAAGGCGCCTCTTTTAGGGATATGGTTCTTATGTATTTCAGCCGGAATCTCTTCACTCACATCACCCCATCCGATACTCTGGCCAGGTCCTGCCGTCTTTGAATCTGGAGCTCCGCCCTGAATCATGAAGGTAGGAATTACTCTGCCAAAAAGCGAACCGTCATAATACCCACTACGCACCTTATTCAGGAAGTTTGCCACTGTACGTGGGCAGTCATCATACAACATCACTTTCATATTGCCCATATTGGTCTCAATGAGCACCTCATGTGACTGTGCGGCACAATGAACAGAAAAGAATGAATAATGGATAGCCACAATCATGAGCAGGACTACCAGTCGCAAAGTATGATTCATCAGAAATAGAATAATATAAAATTACTTGACTCAAATAACAGGACCTCACCCACAAAATACTCCTATAGTCAAATAATCTCCATCAAAGGAAACCAAAGAAAATCAATTGTTACAAAAGCATTGATTTCGTTTGATTCGTTTGATGGAGATGACAAACGATGTCAATCGTATAATCTATTACTCTCCACGAGAGTAGTTTGGAGCCTCCTTAGTAATGGTTACATCATGTGGATGTGACTCAAGGATACCTGCATTGGTGATACGGGTGAACTTTGAAGTCTCATGGAGCGTTGGGATATCCTTTGCACCACAGTAACCCATACCTGCACGCAGACCGCCTACCATCTGATAGATTACCTCATACAAGTTACCCTTGTAAGGCACGCGGCTTACGATTCCTTCTGGAACAAGCTTCTTGACATCAGCCTCACCTGACTGGAAATAACGGTCCTTCGAGCCTGCAGCCATAGCATCAAGCGAGCCCATGCCACGGTAGCCCTTGAATTTACGGCCGTTGAAGAGGATTGTCTCACCTGGAGACTCCTCAACACCTGCCAACAGACCACCAAGCATTACGCAATAGCCACCAGCAGCAATTGCCTTGACAATATCACCAGAATAACGGATGCCACCGTCAGCAATCAGAGGTACGCCAGTGCCACGAAGAGCCTTTGAAACCTCATATACGGCAGAGAGCTGAGGAACACCGATACCAGCCACGATACGAGTAGTACAGATTGAGCCAGGACCAATGCCTACCTTCACTGCATCAGCACCTGCAGCAGCAAGATACTTGGCAGCCTCACCTGTAGCAATATTACCTACCACTACATCAATGCAATCATAAGTAGCCTTAATCTTCTCAAGCACTCCTACCACGCCTTTTGAATGACCGTGAGCTGTATCAACTACGACAGCGTCAACTCCAGCCTCAACAAGACCTGCAACACGCTCCATGACATCACCAGTCACACCAACACCTGCAGCTACACGCAGACGACCCTTGTCATCCTTGCATGCGAGTGGTTTATCCTTTGCCTTGGTAATATCCTTATAAGTAATCAAGCCTACCAAACGACCCTCTGCATCAACTACTGGTAATTTCTCAATCTTATGCTCCTGAAGAATATCCTCTGCTTGAGCAAGAGTAGTACCAACAGCTGTGGTGATCAAATCATGGCTGGTCATTACCTCGGAAATCTGACGATTGAGATCCTTCTGGAAACGGAGGTCACGGTTAGTAACGATACCCACGAGCTTACGATCAGAACCTACCACTACAGGAACACCACCAATGTGATATTCTGCCATGATGCCAAGTACATCACGGACAGTCTGATTTGGTGTACAGCAAACCGGAGCATAGATCATACCATTCTCTGCACGCTTTACCTGGCTTACCTGATGAGCCTGATCAGCAATGCTCATATTCTTATGGATGACACCGATGCCACCCTCACGAGCCATAGCAATAGCCATAGTAGCCTCAGTTACTGTATCCATAGCAGCTGAGACAATTGGCACATTAAGTCGGATGTTACGTGAGAACTGGGTGCTCAGGTCCACTGTGCGTGGCAGCACCTCACTATACTGTGGGACGAGGAGAACATCATCAAAGGTCAATCCGTCCATAATGACCTTGTCGGCAAGAAAACTCATATTATTTAGAATTACTAATTTCTTCTTGTATAGAATTTAATTGCGTGCAAAGATATAATTAATATACATTATTTAAAAATAATAGAGATGTTTTTTTCGTTTTTGGCTCAAAAAACATCTCTTCCTGCACGATTTGACAAGTAAGAAGTACAAAAAGTGTTCAGAAACGAACGCCTAAAAAGATTCTGCTCATCCAATCAAAAGTGTTGATTGAGAACTCTCCAACCCGAGGCGACATACTATAATTGATGATTGACTGAAATCCGGTCAGGTAACGTCCATGATTATATACGAAATGCAGGTGTGCCACCAGATCGAATGCCAGATACTGGCTAAGTGCCATATCACTCAAGTCATAATAGAATCTGTTTCGGTGCCAGATGGTAAACATCGGCGTCAGTGAGCTCTGCAAAAGGCAATGCTCATGAGCGAAGACATAATTATAGGCATACCCCGCACCAAGATTGAAATGGGAAAGTGAGATATGACCGAACTCTTGCGGTATCTGATTACTGTATGAACGATAGCTGCCGTGCCAATAATTGAATGAAGCAAGCCATGAGCCAGCCGATCGTTTCTGGATTGTGGTATGTGTCGTAGCCGCCGGATGTGAGAATCGCTTGTTGTCAAAGACGTAATAGCCATTGACTATTGTTGTGCGCATCCTTCCCAGTCGTTCCTCCACGGGGATAATCCTATCCTGAAGTTCCAGATTACCATGCAGCGTATGAGAACTATGATAGCGGTATTCCAATCCATAGCGTTTGCCATAGAACGAATAGGTGAAGTCTGTATCGCCGTAGCGCTTGAAGTCATGTGAGTAACTCAATCCCCATCCGCGATAATAGAGTCCTACCGAAACCATGGTAGCCGGACGAGTCTTAAGTGTTCCAGCTATCTCGGGAAGCCCGAGTGTCGGAGCGTCGTCCGGCATCATATTCACAATGGTCCTATTGCCCGAGAAGTAGGTATTAAGGTATGCAATAAATCCTTCACGGGGCAGCATAATATAAGAAGTGTCACATCCCGCCACATCCGAACTATCTACCCACTGGACTACTGACTGGATCCATTCGGGGATTCCAGCCTGTGCCATGGTAGCTGAAAAAGTCAGGATGAACGTTAGGAGGTGACGCTTCATTCGTATTATCAACGGTTTTTCAGATCGATGAGGATGTTCTGCAACTCCGAATCACTATCCACCAATACCGCGCGTGCCTTTGATCCCTGATATGGGCCTACAATGCCTACGGCTTCCAGCTGGTCCATGATTCGACCTGCACGGTTATAGCCGATCTGGAATTTTCGCTGTATCATAGAGGTAGATCCCTGGCCAGTAGCTACCACCAGCTCCGCACATTCTTCAAAGAGGGAATCCAGATGGTTAAGATCCACTACAGATGACTCTCCATCCTCTCCTGTTCCTTCACCCTCAGCCAACTTAGGCTCCGGAAGGATCAAAGCTGTTGGATAACCTTGCTGATCAGCAATGAACTGATTGATATGATCCACCTCAGGGGTATCAACAAAGGCGCATTGTACACGAGTAGGCACATTTCCTGAAGAATAGAGCAAGTCGCCTCTACCGATAAGGTTCTGCGCTCCCGTCTGGTCAATGATGATGCTTGAGTCAGTTGCCGATGCCACACGGAAAGCGATTCGTGCAGGGAAGTTCGCCTTGATGATACCTGTTACGATCTTAGCCGAAGGGCGCTGGGTGGCAATAATCATGTGAATACCCACAGCACGGGCTTTCTGTGCAATACGGGCTATTGGAAGTTCCACCTCCTTGCCTGCAGTCATAATCAAGTCACCATACTCGTCAATGATAGCTACGATATATGGCAGATAGCGATGGTGTGTACCCTCACGGCTACCAATTGGAGCCGTAATATGCTTCTTAGGATTCAGATTACGATGGATGAACTTCTCATTATACTCCTTAATGTTTCGTACACCCGCATCTTCCACCAGTGCATAACGGTCCTCCATTTCAGCACACAATGATTTGAGGATATCTACCGTCTTGGTCACATCCGTAATGATAGGATTCTCCATATCTGGCAGTTTTGCCAGGAAGTGACGCTCTATGCGCTTATAGATCGAGAACTCTACCATCTTCGGGTCAACCAGCACGATCTTCAGCTGTGACGGATGCTTCTTATAAAGCAGTGAAGTGATGATGGCATTCAAGCCTACTGATTTACCCTGACCTGTGGCACCAGCCACAAGAAGATGAGGTGCCTTTGCAAGGTCAAATGTGAATACCTCATTGGTAATAGTCTTTCCGAGAGCTACAGGCAGATCCATCTTCGACTCCTGGAAAGCCTTTGACTGAATACAGTCACGCATGGATACTGTCTGCGGATCATTATTTGGCACCTCAATACCAATAGCACACTTGCCAGGGATTGGGGCAATGATACGGATACCGCTCTTGGCAGCGATGCTCATGGCAATTTCGTCACTAAGATTCTTTACTCGGGTGATCTTAGTGCCCGAAGCAGGTACGATCTCAAAGAGTGTGATGGTCGGACCTACTGTAGCAGAGATGGAGAGGATCTCAACGCCATAATCCTGCAGCGTCTTGCGTATTCTCTCCTTGTTCTCATTCTGCTCATCCATGTCAACCGGCACATTGGCATTGTATGATTTCAGCAATTCGAAATCCGGGAACTTATAGTTGCTGAGATCTGCCGTTGGGTCATAATCCTCCTGTGGAAGATCAGAAGTATCTGATGCTGTTGGTTCGGCAACGGTTTCTGTTACGCCCGATGTTACGGTGAAGATTGGTTCGTTGTCTGATTTCTCTACCTCTTTCTCTGGTTTGGCAATAACCTCCGGCTCCTTCTCCTCAGCAGGTTTGTTCGGTTCCTCTATGACCGTTGTTTCACCTTCCTCCTGCTGAGGTTCTGGTTCAGTCTCTATGGCAGCTACTGCTTCAGCCTCTTTTTTCTGCTCCTCCAGCAGGGGGGCAGCTTTCTGACGGGCTGCCTCTTCTTCGGCTTTTGCCTCCTCCTCGGCAAGAGCGGCCTCCTCTTCTGCCTTGATGCGTGCTGCCTCTGCTTCTGCCTCACGCTGAGCCTTACGCTGGGCAGCTTTCTCACGCAGACGTGAATAGCGGGTAGCTAACCAAGGAGCAAAACCGAAGAGGGTGCGTGAACGCTCAATAGTGCTGCTGAACACAAATACAGAAAGAATCAGTCCACTAGACACCAGTGCCAGCACCAATCCTACTTTTCCCAGATGTGCGCACAGCAACTGTGCCAGGTCATAGCCATGGTATCCACCCAAGTAGATAAACTGCGACTGCATGCCTGCATTGAAAAGCGAATCGGCAAGGATGCTGACGGTACTGAAGAAGAGTGAGAACCAGATTGCCCACAATGAAGTACGGACAAAGGAGCCTAAGAAGGGGCGGATCGTCCGACGCTGCCATAGGCTGTAACCGATACGGAACAGCAAAACCACAAACAGCAACGCAGACAGACCAATCCAGCGATTGACGCAATACTCTGCAGCATAGGCTCCCAACGTACCCATCCAGTTGTTTATACCATTGCTCGTTGAGATCATGACACCACTTGACAGGTGTTCAAGAATAGCCTGATCATCCTTTCCCGTCACTACAAATGAGAGGAAAGCCACTCCGAAGAAAGCAGCTAACAGCAGGAAAACCATACCAAGGATGAACTTGGTACGTTCACTACGCATAAAACCCTTGAACCGACTTGATCCCTTCTTGACCGATGTCTTTTCTTTTTTCTTATCTTTCATTTTTTCCAAAACATTGGAGTAAACAATACAATCACAGTAAATATCTCAAGACGACCCACCAGCATCAGAAACGAGAGGTAGATCTTTGCTGCGTCTGGCATCCATGACCAGGTGAAAGCTGGTCCTGAAGCGCCGAGAGCAGGTCCGGTGTTGCCTAAAGCAGAAACCGATGTTCCTAATGAGGTCACAAAGTCCATGCCCATACATTGCAGCACAAAGACTGACACTACCAGCAGCATCAGATAAATACTCAACATAGCCAGCACCTTGAACACTACACTATGGGACAAGGTATGACCGTTCAGACGCACCGCACTGATGTTACGCGGCTGCAACGCTTGCAGGAATTCCTGCTTGGCATTCTTGACCAACACCACGAAACGCACTACTTTCAAACCGCCTGCGGTACTTGACGAACAACCACCCATTGCCATCATCATCAGCGTGGGAAGCCAGAATATCGAGCCCCATGCCATATAGTCAAAGTATTCAGCCTGGAATCCTGCAGAGGAGATAATGGTCAGCGTATGAAACAGAGACGTCCTGAAAGTACACTCCAGAGAACCATCACCTAACAATGCTATCTGATCCGCCTCAATCAATGCTCCATTACGCGTTACCCAGTTAAGCAACATGAACAACAGCGTGAATCCAATGACTATATAGGTGAACCATCGCAGTTCTTCATTCTTCCACGTCAGTCGGAAATAACCTTTACCAAGGAAGTAGAACAGGTTATAGTTGACCGAAGTGATGAAGAGGAAGATACAGCATACATATTCTATATATGCAGAGTGGAAATGCCCTATAGAATCCTGATAGGTGCTGAAACCACCCGAAGCCATGGTTGAAAAAGTGTGGCACACAGCATCGAACCATGACATATCACCCAGCCAGTAGAGCAAGACGTTGCAGATGCTCAGACCTAAATAGATCAACCAGAGTTTCTGCGCGGTCTGCTGGATTCGTGGTCTCAGTTTATCCACACCCAGACCATTGGTCTCTGCACCGAACACCTGAGTTGCACCGGTACCGATGATGGGCAGCAATGCCAAGCTGATGACCACAATACCCAGACCACCTAACCATTGCATCATACCACGCCAGAAAAGGATGCCATGAGGCAACAGTTCAACGTGGTCGATCGTCGTACAGCCAGTGGTCGTGAAGCCTGACATAGCCTCCAGGAAAGCCGATGCCACCGAAGGACAGGAATCAGTCAGCACGAAGGGCACCATACCCAACAGGCAGAACATGATCCAACTCATTGACACCACCAGAAAACCCTCTCTGGTAGTAATCTTCCTGCTATGATGCCGACTGGCAGCGTACATGCCATAACCTAAAGCAAAGGTCAGCAGAGCCACGCTTGACAATGCAATCCAGTCCTCCTCTCCTACCTTGAAATGGTAGTAGAGGGCCACCGATGCCGAGATACCCATAAAGAATGACTCCATGAGCAGCAACACACCGAAGATGTATCGTATCAGGGACCAGTTGATCTTCATTGTATAAGCCTTTCGTCAGTCAGCACTTCATTATTTATTCTACAAAGTATTTCTCTACCTGTGCTATCTTATCATTCATACAAACCACGACGACGTGGTCACCTGGCATGATCTGCGTCTGGCCGGTTACAGTCATACCCTTGCCATTACGCACCAGACCACCCAGCGTGATTCCCTTGGGCAGCGAAAGATTCATTACCGGCTTGGCGGTAATTGCACTGCCTGGCTGTGCCACCAGGTCTGCCACCTCGGCATCTACCAGACTGAAGCACTTGGCGTTCGTCTTGTCAGCATCCAGCAGGAGCTGATAGATGGCACTCGCAGTAATGATCTTCTTGTTGACAGTTGATCCGATATTCAGGTTGGTTGCAACGGAGATATACTCAACATCTGCCACCTCAACGACCGACTTACCCACACCCATCTTCTTTGCCGTCAAACAAGCCAGAATGTTGGCACCGGAATTATCGCCCAAAGCTACCAACGCATCAGACTCTTCAAGATTGACGGCAGCCAGAGCCTCCTGGTCGCCCATCTCTCCCTGCACAACCTTGGCATGAGGCACCTTCTCCATCAGGAATTCTGCCAGATGCCTATTGCTTTCAATGAAGAGAATCTCGTAGCCTTTGTTCAGATAATAGCATGTCTGCACACCGATACGCTGACCACCCATGATGATGACACGTTTGATATGACGTTCTGCTTTTCCGCAGATGTGGCGTACAATATCCTGTTTCTGGGGTGTAGTAATGAAATAGACCAGATCGCCAGCCTGGATCACGTCCGTTCCTCCAGGGATCAGCAGTTCATCCTCACGCTTAATGACTGCAATATGGAAATTGTCATGCTGCTTACGTCCTACCTCAATCAATGTCTGCCCTACAATTGGAGCACCAGCATAAACTTTGACACCCAGAAGGAGCAGATGACCATCGCACAGTTCATGACTCATGCGCGACCATGGACGCTTGATAGCCTGGGCGATTGTCTCTCCCGCCAGCATTTCCGGATACACAAGATGACTGATACCGATGCGCTTGTAGAACTCTGCACTCTCTGGTTTCTGCATCTCATAGCTGTCAATACGTGCCACAGTCTTGCGAGCACCCAGGCTGGTGGCAAGGATACAGGCATGAATATTCAGACTCTCTTCTGGCGTTACGGCTATGAAAAGGTCACATGAAGAGACACCCGCCTCCCGCAGAGAGTGGATGCTGGTAGGGCTACCCACCAGAGTCATCAGGTTCAGGAAGGTGAGCGAATTGATCTTATCAGGATCTGCATCCATCAGCACCACATCCATATTCTCCTTTGCCAGAAGTTTGGCAAGGTGTGTACCTACCTGAGCTGCACCAGCTACAATTATTTTCATATCTGTACCCTTAAGTAACGGTTCTCTATTATATTAACTGCCTTTCAGCGTCTCAACAATACTCTCTGCATCAATTCCACATAACTGATGCAATTCCTTCACGCTTCCGTGTGTCACGAACTCATCCGGCACACCCAGACGTATTATCTTGCCCGTATAGCCCATGATGTTTGCCTCTTCGAGAACGGCTGAACCGAATCCACCATTTACGATGCCATCCTCTACGGTTATGATGCGAGTATAGCGGCTGAACACCTCTGACAGCAAATCTTTATCAATCGGTTTACAGAACACCATATCGTAATGGGCAGCATCTACGCCCGACTTGTCAATAGCTTGGGCAGCAGCCACTCCTACAGGACCGAAAGAAAGGACTGCAGTGTCACCTTTACCCTCGCGCAGACAGTAACCCTTGCCTACTGGAACTTCCTCCAGCGGACATTTCCAGAGTGGCTGATTGTCGGCATCATTGCCCACGATGCTACCGTTACCACGAGGATAGCGTATCACCCAAGGTCCCTCCTGCTGCGTAGCGGTGTACATCAGTTTCCTCAACCAGTGCTCATTGATCGGTGAGCAAACCGTCATACCCGGGATAGCGCGGAAATAGGCTACGTCAAACACGCCATGATGTGTCGGTCCGTCAGCGCCCACAATTCCTGCACGGTCCAGACAGAATACCACATGCAGATGAGCCAGCGAGACGTCATTAATCACCTGGTCAAGCGCACGCTGCATGAAAGCTGAATAGATATTGCAGAATGGCAATCTGCCCTCCTTTGCCAGACCTCCACTGAAGGTTACGGCATGTTCCTCGGCAATGCCCACATCAAAAGTACGCATCGGGAACCTCTCCATCATGAAATTCATGGAACATCCGGTTGGCATGGCAGGCGTGATACCTACTATCCGTTCATTTTTTTCTGCCAGTTCCACCAGTGTCTTACCGAACACATCCTGGAATTTTGGTGCTTTGCCCTCTGTATTCTCCTTCAGACGTTCACCCGTTTCTGGGTTGAACTTGCCAGGCGCATGCCAGATCGTTGCTGCCTCCTCTGCCGGTTTGAAGCCCTTACCCTTGATTGTGCAGACATGAAGCATCTTCGGACCCTTCATATCCTTAATCTTACGCAGAGTGTGTACCAGCGAGATTACGTTATGTCCATCCACAGGACCGAAATAGCGGATATCCAGACCCTCAAAGATGTTCTGACGCCTGCTTACCAATGACTTGACAGAATTGGCAAATCGAATCATTGACCTACGGAACTTATCTCCTACCAACTTATGGCGCTTCAATGCATTATATGCTTTATATCTGAGCAGATTATAGCGCTGGCTAGTAGTAATCTTTGTCAGATAGTGATACATGGCACCCACATTAGGGTCAATTGCCATCTGATTATCATTCAGGATGATCATCAGGTCATTCGGATGCGAAGAGGCATTGTTCAGACCCTCAAACGCCATACCGCCACTAATTGAGGCATCACCGATGATGGCTACTACCTTGCGATGATTATTCTGCAGGTTGTTAGCCACTGCCATACCCAAGGCGGCACTGATGCTATTGCTGGCATGTCCGGCACTGAATGTATCATATTCACTCTCGTTCGGAGTAGGGAAACCGCTCAAGCCTCCTTTCTGACGCAATGTATGAAAGCGCTCTCTTCTGCCTGTCAAGACTTTGTGAGGGTATGCCTGATGACCCACATCCCACACCAGACGATCATCCGGTGTATTGTAAACATAATGCAAGGCAACGGTAAGCTCTACAGCACCCAGACTTGAAGCAAAATGTCCGGGATGTTCACTCACCTGCTCAATAATAAACCGACGGACAGCCTCGCACACCTCAGGCAGACTGCTTTCGGGCAGTTTGCGCAAGTCTGAAGGATATCCAATCTTATCTAAAATATCAATTAGTTTCTGTTCCATTTATCAAGATAGAGGATGCTCTCGTTCCCAAGATTGAAGAGCAGATCCAGAATGCTTAAATTTGGCATAAAGTCCATGTCCGATCCTACACGTGCCACCTGATAATAAGGGGTGTGATCCACAGCCGTACCTTCTACGATATCACGATCAGGACTACCCATCCACTGTTCGCTGTAACGGAGATTTGGCTCAAAGCCGATCAGTTCGCATATCTTGCGTCTCAAAGCCTCATTAAATCCGAACAGCGTACCATCATGACCTTTCGTCATCACCTCACGCAATTCATCGATGTAATATTCATAGAAAGGTGAATTGCCATAATAGGTAGCCAGAGAATAGAGATGCTGGTGCATCCAGTTGCCATGATCGCTCAACATGACGCTTGTGATAGGCTGATGCGGGCGATTTCCCTTCTGCACGCTGTAACTGAGGGATTGAGGTCCCTGGTTGGTACCAATGATACAACGGTTGCGGATGCTCTGCTTCACATAATGTTCATGAGCATCTATCACCACTTCCGGTGCCTGATAAAGCGCCGCATAGTAGGATATCGGGCCGAAATAGGCAGTTGGCAAGACTATCATCTCATCACACGCTCTGTTCATCACATGCCCTTGACCTGTTTGAACCATCGGTCACCTCGCCATTCTCCAGTCTCCTGATTGATTGAGAACCAGACGAAGAGTGGAGTACCCACGATGTGATCCTCTGGGACAAAGCCCCAGAAACGAGAGTCAAGCGAGTTGTCGCGATTGTCGCCCATCATCCAGTAGTAATCCATCTGGAAGGTATATTCGGTGGCAGGCTCGCCATTCAGTTCATACTTGTCCTTATCCACACGTACCAGCTCATTGCCCTGACCCTTGCCGGTCTTGAGGTTCTGCTCGTACGAACGGATGCAGCGGCCGTAGAGTTTCACATTCTCATCAGTCAGCTTGATTGAGGCACCACGTTTTGGAATCCAGAGCGGACCGAAGTTGCTTGAAGTCCAATCCGAGAGGTCATTCTGAGGATAGACTACGCCAGGCTGCTCACCCCATTCAAGCGGCATCTCATGTACCCACTCCACCTTACCGCTCTTTTCAAGCTTCTCTACCATCTGTCGGGTCATGTTCACTTGATAGAGTGGTTTATAGGTCTTGGTGATACTGTCTGCCTCGATACCGAGATGTGCATATACTGATGGATCCTGGATTGGATAGATATCAGGACTGAGTGTAGAATTGTTTCCACGGGTATAGATACCCAGTTCCTTGCGCCAGTAATTCTCACTGATCGGACCCTTGGCAAGCACAAGATAGAAATGCTGCAGATACTGTGGGTCCTTAAGAGGCTTACCGTCAATCATAACCTGGCGGTCAATGATCTGCAGGGATTCTCCTGGCATACCAATCAGACGCTTCACATAGTTCTCTCGGCGGTCAACAGGGCGATAAACCACATCACCGAAAGTCTTCTTGTCATTCCATACACGCTCACGACCATATTGCTGGCAGAGGCTGTAGTAGTCAGGATTCTCACACTTGGTACATACGGTATCTCCGTTAGGATAATTGAATACCACGATATCATAACGCTCAATGTCGGTCAGTCCTGGCATACGGCGATAGTTGACTTGAGGCTTCTCAAGGTATGACTTACCGAGATTAGAACTTCCAATGGTAATCGTATGCTGGAAGAGAGGAAGCGAAAGCGGTGTCATAGGTACTCGCGGACCGTAATGGTATTTGGATACCAGCAGATAGTCGCCAGCCATCATCGTCTTCTCAAGCGAGGTGGTTGGAATCTGGAAGTTCTGAAAGAAGAAGTTCTGCAGAACCCACACAGCACACAGGGCAAATACGATGGCATCCACCCATGACATAACATTGCGCAAGAAACCGTTCTTGATATCCTTCCACCAGTCCCAATTGATGAAGTGCCACCAATAAAGATCCACTACATAGAGAATAGCCAAGAAAGGAATCCATGAAGCCATCCAGAGGCCGAACAGGATGATCAGCACAACCCAGATGGCGAGTTTCACTTTGTCGCCTGTGGTCATTTTTCGACCGAAACCACGGTCTTTATTCTTATCCGTTGACATGCGTATTCAGTATTTCTTTTTGTTATCCGGACGAATTAGAATTTCATCAGATCATCCATTGTATAAACACCCTTCTTGCCATCGCCAATCCATTCAGCAGCTACTACAGCACCAAGGGCGAAACCGCGACGGCTCTTGGCAGAATGGGTCATGGTGATGGTATCTACCTCACTGTCATATACCACAGTATGGATGCCAGGCACCTCACCGCGGCGTAGTGCTACCACCTCAAGTTCCTCCGGCTTATGGGCAGCAAACTGCGTGCCGACCTCTGCATTACGGGCTACGTCCACGCTGCCGTCTTCCTGCTGCCAGATGGCGGCAGTCTCTTTCCATGACTGCTTACGCTCCAGGTTGTCAGTAATGGCATTCGCAATCGTGATAGCAGTGCCAGATGGAGAGTCGAGCTTATGGATATGATGAGTCTCCTCCAGGGTTACATCATATTGTGGATATGCATTCATGATTTTTGCCACATAACGCTGCATGGCTACGAATACATTCACACCTATCGAGAAATTCGAAGCCCAGAACAGCGATCCGTCAGCCTTGGCAACGTCAGCCTTCACTTGTGGAAGCTGGTCATACCATCCGGTACTTCCTACCACAACGGGCACACGAGCCTCAAGGCAACGTGCCACATTAGCCAACGCTGTCTTGGGGGTTGTAAATTCTATAGCTACATCAGCGGTACGGAAAGCCTCACTCTCAAAATCACAGAGATTGTTCACATCGATGGTACATACCACCTCATGGCCACGGCTCAATGCAATCTCCTCAATGATATGACCCATTTTGCCATATCCTATCAACGCAATTTTCATATAAGTAAAATATATACAATTTGGCGCAAAGATAATGATTTTTTTCGAGACTTCCCACATATTAAATCAAAAATGTAGAAAATACGTTTCTTTTTCCTGTTTTTTCACATTCCGATAAAGCAATTTACATTTTTATGGAGCGAAACGATTGAGAGAATAAGCTGAAATGTCAAAAAAACAAGCATCTATTGTTACCTTCTCACACCATCACACTTCGGATATTCTGTGCAACCCCAGAACTGCTCTCCATGATGGGAACCTTTCTTTATTGTACGCAGCTGCATCGGGGCGCCACATTTGGGGCAACGTGGAGCACCATCGGTTGTAGCCTTTTCCTTAATACTGGCAAGACGTTCCTGTGTCATATTCTCCGTGAAACCGCCCTCCTCCTTAAAGTCACCAAGCCGCTTGTTAATCTGTGCGGTAAGCAGTTGCTTCACACGTTCGCATAGCACCACAATGACGCAAGCAGAGTGAATCGAGTCTTCTGTCCGGAGAAGAGCAGCAAAACGCGTGTATTCTGCAAGGAGATACTCGCTGATGTCAGCCAAATAGTCTTGAGAGAGTGCTGGAGCTTCCTTAAGCTGATAGGCTCGTACCATCTCATAGCGTGGATCTTTGATGTGCCACATTGTTGCATTATGACGCATGAGCCAGTTCAAATAGTCGCCCTCAAGCTCGCTGACACTGGCACGAGCCACATCCAACAGGCGCATCTCTGTCTCGTAGCTCGTCTGATGACGCGACGATCCTTCAGCAATATTAGCAGGTACAGTACGCGCCGCCATCTCCATTTGGTCACACAGTCTCCCACAAGGATCTATCTTATAGTCAATGAAGCGTTTACAGAAGCTTTGTGTAGCAAGTTGCAGGATGTTACCAAGCCGCCAAGAGAGAAGAGTCATATAGCCATTGACGGAGTGAATGTTAATCATTGGTATTAGAGAAATTTTAGTTATTATTTGAGTTATTGTTGGGGGGATTTTGAGTTTTTTTAGTCTTCGTAATTTCGAATTATCGAATTATCGAATTATCGAGATATCGAGATATCGAAAAATCGAGTCTCCGAGAAATCGATATTTCGATGATTTAAGCGACCGAACCAGCGAGTCTCCGAGAAATCGATTATTTCGATGATTTAAGCGACCGAACCAGCGAGTCTTCGAGAAATCGATATTTCGATGATTCGAGCTATCGATGATTCGAGCCACTTTTATCTTTTTTTGAGGGGCAAAGATATGATATTTTTCTCACAGAAAAGAAAGATTACCACAAAAGTCAATAATTGGCTCGATTTTTGGTGCTTTTGGATTCCAAACATTCCATTTATGCACCTGCCCTCAATGAAAAACTAATCCAGTAGCCCCAATAAAACCAAAACCCATTGTAATAATGATCCCAGTTTTTAGATTGGGTGCCGAGGCTCATCAGTGACTTATCCTAAAGCTCGGATTGGGTATCAAAGCTCATAAATGACCTATCCAAGTGCTCGGATGGGGTACCAATGCTCATAAATGACCTATCCAAGTGCTCGGATGGGGTGCCAATGCTCATAGATAACCTATCCGAGAGATTGGATGGGGTGGCAATGCTCAAAGATAACCTACCTAGGGCTCGGATGGGGTACCAATGCTCATATATGACCTACCCGAGAGATTGGATGGGATGCCAATGTTCAAAGATAGCCTATCCGAGGGCTCGGATGGGTCACCAAGTTCTTTGGCGAGCATTTAATAACGATGAAATGGACGCCAGGCTCTTTGGCAAGCATTTAACAACTATGAAATGGATGCCAGGCTCTTTGGCAAGCATTTAACAACTATGAAATGGACGCCAAGGCTCTTTGGCAAGCATTTAACAACTATGAAATGGACGCCAAGGCTCTTTGGCAAGCATTTAACAACTGTGAAATGGACGCCAAGGCTCATGATCGTGCATTTGAATATCTTCATACTTGATACAGGATTACTTGCCTGAAAATTGCCGCATATATTGATCTAACAGGGCTTTTGGATGGCGAAAAAGAGGAAGATGAGAGAAGAAATAACATAAATACGTGGTATTTCGTCGAAATTGTTTCAGGTTTGAATGAGACTGTCATTTTATTTCCTATATTTGCACCCTCAAACAGACTCTCTGAAATGGAAGAATTAATGTACTTTGTGTGGCAGCAACGCCTCTTTGATAATATAGAGTCACTGAACGGACAATCTCTCGAAGTGATTCATCCCGGACTTCGGAACCTGGAAACTGGTCCCGACTTTTTCAATGCCAAAGTACGTTATGATGGCATTCTATGGGCTGGTAATGTAGAAATGCATGTTCGAGCATCGGATTGGTATCGCCATCACCATCAGGACAACAAGATCTATGACTCGGTCATCCTGCACGTGGTGCTACAGGCGGATGAACAAATCTATCTGCATGACGGCACAGAACTTAAGACCGTAGTCATGCACATACCCAATGAGGTAATGAAACGCTACTTTGCATTGTGCGGAACAAACATCACGGGCAAAGCCGACATGCCACTGCTGCCTGGACAGACTCCCTCCTACACCTCTATCTCATGCCGGCCACGCATCACTGAATTGCCTAAAATCATCCTACATGACTGGATGAATGCATTGGTTATACAACGCATGCTCGGAAAAATGAGCCGTGTGCAGAATACTGTGGAGCAGGACATGAAGTCATGGGAGGAGGGATTCTACATCATACTGATGCGTAGTTTAGGCACCGGCACCAACGGTGACGCTATGGAGCGACTTGCCCGTTCGCTCCCCTATTCGCATCTGCTACACCATAGGGACAACCTATTCCAACTCCGTGCCATGCTACTGGGTCAGGCTTCGCTTATTGACCCATCTTCTCCTGAAAGTGCTGCCCTGCATAGCGAGTATCATTTTCTACGCAATAAATTCAATCTCACCCCGTTGCCATCTACAGTATGGAAGATGAGCCGACTGCGTCCATTGGCTGCACCCGACCATAGGATTGAGTCTTTTGCTACCTTAATCTGGACCCATAAAAATCTGCTGAGTGAGATACTGGAATGTCATACGCTCGACCAGATAGAACACCTGCTATCTGTCAAGGGCATTGGACGTCAAACCCAACGCATACTTATCATCAATGCGGTAATTCCTACACTTCTCTCCTACTACAAGTGGCAAGGAGAAGAAGAAAGATGTGAAGAGGTACTCTCCCTGCTCGAAAAACTACCGGCCGAAGACAATCGCTATATGACCCAATGGATTGAAGCCGGAATCCCTATCCGTTCAGCGTTTGACTCTCAAGCGTTGCTGCATCTGTACCAGAACTATTGTCAGCCACACAAATGCCTGCAGTGCCGCATAGGATGCTGGCTGATCAAACACCAGGATACTATTTAATCACCACCTTCACCCTATCAATGCGACGCTTGTCCATAGAGATAACGGTGAACTCAATATTCCTATATCGGATCACCTCATGGACACGAGGGAAATTCTGCTTCACCTCAAGCAGCAAGCCGCCTATGGATTCACAGTTATCTGCCTTGTCACCCAGGTCATCATCCAGATCCAATTTGGTCACCTTACAGAAGTCCGTCAGTGACGTACGTGCCTCAAAGATCCATTCATTCTTACCGACCTTCTGCCAGGTCTGGTCATCCTCATCATACTCGTCATGAATCTCTCCGACGATCTCCTCCAGGACATCCTCCATGGTAATCAAGCCACTGGTACCGCCGAATTCATCCACTACGATAGCCATGTGACGCCTCTTCTGACGGAAGTCATCAAGAAGGTCATCAATAGGTTTGTTTTCAGGGACATAAAGTGGCTCACGTAATAATACCTGCCACTCAAATTTGTCATCACGATTCAGGTAAGGCAACAAATCCTTAATATAGAGAATACCACGGATATGATCCTCATTCTGCTCCACTACAGGCATTCGGGAATACTTCAGATCCTCCACCATAATCAGAACCTGGCTGAAAGGCGTATTGTATTCTAGTGTGACCATCTCCGAACGGGTGGTCATGGCATCCTTGACAGTCTTATCGCCAAACTGGATGATACCTTCCAGGATTTTCTTCTCGTCATTCCTAACCTGCGTAGTCACCTTAAGGGCATCGGACAGGTCTTCCATCGTAACATCCTCACTCATCCTGTCAGCAAAGTGGCGGTTCAGTGACCCCATACTCTTGACCAGCATCTGGATAAAAGGATGAAAGATGCGGGTCATGACATTCAGCATTGGCGCAATGAAACGGCTGAAAGTAAGTGCCTTGTGAGACGCATATACTTTAGGCAGTATCTCGCCGAAGAGCAGTAGCAGGAAAGTCAGTACGACGGTTTGAGACACAAAGATGAGCCATGCAGGATTCTGATCAGTAGGCATGACATGCGTAAAGAAGTAAGTAAACAGCATGATGATAGCCACATTGACAAAATTATTGCCAATAAGGATGGCTGCCATCAGCTGCTCCTGCCTATTAAGCAGAGAGGACACGAGGGTATCCCGCTCATTGTTCTCCTCTTCGAGCGTATCAAGATCCTTGGGCGATAGGGAGAAAAAAGCCACTTCAGACGCAGAGATGGCTGCTGAAGCGAGCAAGAGGAGCACTGCCGCTACAAGGGCGATCAGTGCTGGTGTATTGGGTACAATCAGTGTAATATCCATTATTCTTTCAACAACATTTTCTGGAGCTGCAACGGTGTGAGATCACGGTAGAATCTGCCACGCTGAGCCACTGTGATGCCTCCAGTCTCTTCACTTACCACAATGACACGGGCATCACAAACCTCGCTGATACCTAACGCACTGCGATGACGGAGACCCAGCTCCGGAGGTATGCGCTTATTGTGGCTGACCGGCAAGACTCCTGCAGCTAACGTAATACGTCCATGGCAGATGACCATTGCGCCATCATGAAGAGGGGTATTCTTATAGAAAATCTGCTCAATCAGGCGGGTGCTGACAATAGCATCCACGGCACAACCGCTATTGACAAATCCATTGACCTGATCATGGCGCTGTATCACAATCAGGGCTCCCACTTTCTGTTCTGCCATGTTCCTACAGGCAAGCACAAGGGCATCCACCCATTTGGTAGTGTCCTCTTTCTGCAGTTCGTCCTGACCGAAGAATCGCAGCACAAAGTTCCATTGTCGGCGCGATCCCATACGGATGAGTGCCTGACGGATCTCGTTCTGAAAGAGTACGACGATGATGATGACCGAAACAGACATCACAGAATCCATGATTCCTCCCAGCAGTCGCATCTCGAGCACCTGACTCACAAGCAGCCACAGGAACAGTACAGCCACGATACCCTGGAAAATGACAATAGTGCCATTTTCGCGGGTCTTACGATAGAGATAATAGAGCAGTGTTGCCACTGACAAGATGTCTATCGCATCTTTTATGCTGAAGTTCCACATGGTTAATAGTTATTTGGCAGACAATTTATTGTATCAACTGATTCATGATCCGGACGGTCTGAACAGCCTCAAGCACATCATGAACACGCAGAATATGCGCGCCACACTGAAGTGCAAAAGTATTAAGCACCGTTGTGCCATTGAGGGCATGGGCTGGATCAGTATCCAGAAGCCGATAAATCATTGACTTACGGCTGATGCCAACCAGCATCGGATAATCAGGGAATGCCGAAAGGAGCTCGGGAAGAGCTTGCATGAGCTGATAGTTCTGTTCAAGTGTCTTGGCAAAACCAAACCCAGGGTCAAGGATAACCTGCGCTCCTGGATTAAGCAGTGACAACTGCTGACGGAAGAAGTGGATGACTGCTGGCGTTATTCCTTCAGGATAATCAACGAGCTGCTGCATGGTCTGAGGAGTACCTCGCATGTGCATCAGAATATAAGGTGCACCGGTCTCATTGACCACCTGCATCATCCGAGGATCAAGCGTTCCACCGGAAATGTCATTGATGATATCTGCACCAAGTTCCCGAACGCACTTTTCTGCCACATCCGCACGGAAAGTATCAACGCTGACAGGCACCTCCTCTCCTACCTCTTCACGGATAATCCTGAAGGCAAATGCCAGACGTTCCAATTCCTCCGATGGACTCACCTCCGGGGCTCCTGGCCGGGTACTGTAAGCACCCACATCAATCATCGTTCCGCCCTCAGAAAGAATCTGTACTGCGCGCTCACGAATCTTATCTGCATCATGACCCATGCGGCTCCCTTCCCAAAAAGAATCAGGAGTCACATTCAAGATTCCCATTACCTGCGGGCAATCAAAGCTGAAGGCTTTCTCGCGGATATTTAACTTGAATTTCGACATTTTGACGTGGCAAATTTATAGTTTTTTTTATAGATTTGCAAATATATTATATTATAAAATGTGTAACAGATAACAATAATCCGAATTTTTGCCTTATCTTTACACCGAAATGAACAAAAAAGAATGACAACGTTGTCATTTTAATCATATTTCAAAACTTATCTTTACCTTTGCACCAACAAAAAACATTATTAACTACAAACATCTACTGCTATGATTGAGACTTTTCAAGCAATGAGCACACCACTACAGGTCTATTGGATACTGGCCGGTGTTTCGAGTATTATCTTCATTATCCAGGCAATCATGACCTTCATCGGGTTTGACTCTGATTCAGACCTTGATCTGGCAGACTCGCCTGACGAGATACCAGAGAGTGGTGATTCTGACTTTGACACCTCAGGATTCCACCTCATCTCCATCAAGACCATCATCTGCTTCCTGCTTGGTTTCGGATGGACAGGCGTCCTCTTCTGGGATACCATCAGCGACCCAATCTGGCTCGGATGTCTGGCAGCATTGGTCGGTTTTGTCTTCATGTCGCTCATCGCCATCCTGCTCTTCCAGGTGAAGAAGCTTGACAAGGATAACTCCTTCCGCATCGAGAAGGTGATCGGTATGAATGCTGAGGTCTACCTGCGCATACCGGCAAACCGCAAGGATACTGGCAAAGTGACAGTGAGCCTGAATGGATCAATGCATGAGCTGGAGGCTTTGACCGAAGGCGCAGAAATACCAACAGGTGGTAAAGTCCGCATCATTGATAAGGTTGATGCTGAGACAGTATTGGTAGATAAATTATAAATAGCATGGCAGCTTCATGCAAAAAAATGATTGTAGAGATGAAAAAATACTTATCAATTTATGGCAGGAATGCAGCCATCTTCTTCGGAGTCTGCTTTGTATTCGACTACTTCTTTTTCGATGTAAGATCTGTATTGGAATATTTGATCCAGACTTTGTTTTTCGCAATAGCTATGGCATATCTTGACTGGCGCAAAGACAGAAACCGCCAGAAACAGCGAATAACAGAAACAGAGGAAGAAAAGGCAATACTGGATAGCCTTCGTGAACAAATCAAGCCTTTTAAGACTGAAAATCCTGGTCAAGACAACTGACCGGAAGAGAAGATAATAAACAAGAAACAAACTAATAACAAATAACTCAAAACTATGTTAACATTACCCGTAATTCTCGTTGTAGTGGCTGTAGTGCTGGTAAGCGCACTCTTGAAGCGCTACCGCCGTTGCCCATCAGACAAAATCCTTGTAGTTTACGGTTCGACCGGAAAGGGCTCAGCCAAGTGTGTTCATGGTGGAGGCGTCTTCGTCTGGCCAGTCATTCAGGACTATGCCTACCTAAACCTCACTCCTATCTCAATTGAGGCAAACCTCACCAATGCCCTCTCACGCCAGAACATCCGCGTGGACGTGCCTTGCCGATTCACAGTAGGTATTTCGACAGAAGCCGATTCGATGAACAATGCAGCAGAGCGTCTGCTGGGTCTTTCGGCAAATGACATCCAGGAAATGGCACGTGATATCCTCTTTGGTCAGCTCCGTCTGGTAATTGCCTCTATGTCAATTGAGGAACTCAACCAGGACCGTGATGCCTTCCAGGAAAACATCAAGAAGAATGTGGAGATTGAGCTTAAGAAGATCGGCCTGAAGCTGATTAACGTAAATATCACCGATATCAAGGATGAGAGCGGTTACATCGAGGCTCTCGGACAAGAGGCTGCTGCCACCGCTATCAATGCCGCTAAAGTAAAGGTAGCAGAGCAGGAGATGAAGGGTGAGACCGGTAAGGCTGACTTCCAGAAAGAGACCCGCGTACGCACCTCTGCTGCCAATGCTGCTGCCGTAGCCGGTGAGAACGAAGCAAAGATTGCCATTGCCAACAGTGAAGCTCTCCGTCGTGAGAAGGAGGCAGAAGCTCAGCGTAAGGCTGTAGCCGCTGAGAAGGTAGCCGAGGCTAAGGCTCTAGAGGAGGCATACGCAGCACAGAAAGAGGCAGAATTGGCACGTGCAGAACGTGAGCGTTCGACACAGAAGGCTAATGTCATCGTTCCTCAAGAGGTTGAAAAAGAGCGTAAGATCATCGAGGCTCAAGCTGAAGCTGAACAGAAGCGCGTAAATGCTCAAGGTGAGGCTGACGCCATCTTCGCAAAGATGGCTGCAGAGGCTCGTGGTTTGAACGAAATCCTGACCAAGCAGGCTGAAGGCTACGACCAGATGATCAAGGCCGCAGGCGGTGACGCTACCAAGGCTTATACCCTGCTGCTCCTTGAGAAACTGCCAGAACTTGTCAAGACTCAAGTGGATGCAATCAAGGGCATCAATATCGACAAGGTCACTGTCTGGGACAATGGTTCAGGAGCTGGTGCAGATGGCAAAACCTCAACTGCCAACTTTGTCAGCGGTCTCTACAAGAGCATCCCTCCTCTCTCGGAACTCTTCGAGCAGGCTGGTATGTCTCTGCCTGAATATTTAGGCAAGAAAAATGAGACTGAAGAGCAAGACATAACTGATTAATATTATAAACATACCTCCGCCCTAACCTTTACGTTTGGAAGGTTAGGGTGGGTCTTTTTCTCTCCTATTACATCATGAAAAAACTATTTCTCCTATTAACGGTCTGTGCCTCCTCTCTCTCTGTAATGGCAGGCGAATACCAAAGTTTCAAAACCTCAATCTATACCCGCGCCTATGAAGTGGAGAAGATGAAGGATATGCATTGGCTGGATTCGACGTGGACACTCATCTCTCAACAGCTGAAAGTGGACAAAATTTACCTTGAGACGCACCGAGATCTGCTTATTGTACCTGATGAGACTCTTGAGCAGGCAAAACAGTATTTCCTCTCTAAGGGTCTGGAGGTGGCTGGTGGCATCACCTATACGATCAATGAATCGAATAACTTTGAGACCTTTGCCTATTCGGATCCTGTGGATCGAAAGAAAGTACAGGAAATAGCAGAGCATACGGCAAGACACTTTGATGAGTTTATCCTCGACGACTTCTTCTTTACCAGTTCAAAGACTGATGTTGAGATTGCCAGCAAAGCCAAAAGCAAGAAATCATGGACTGAATACCGACTGAAACTGATGACCGAAGCTGGACGCGACCTGGTGATCAATCCTGCCAAGAAGGTTAATCCCAAAGTGAAGGTTATCATCAAATACCCTAACTGGTATGATCACTTCCAGGGACTCGGATTCAATCTGGAGGAGGGACCTTATCTCTTCGACGGTATATGGACAGGTACAGAGACACGCGATCCTGGATCTGCACAGCACCTGCAGAATTATCTCAGCTACAATGTAATCCGCTATTTTGATAACCTTAATCCCGGACATAATGGTGGTGGATGGGTAGATATGGGCGGCCTGAACATGAGTATGGACCGTTACGCCGAACAACTTCACCTCACTGCACTTGCCAAAGCTCCTGAAGTGGCATTGTTTGCTTACCATCAGCTGGTGGACATTCCGTTTGAATACGGACCACGTGCTCCTTGGCAAGGACTCGGAACAAGCTGGAATTACGATGAGATGGCAAAACCAATCGTCCAGCCAGACGGTAAGAAAGTGAAGCCAACCACTATGGCGAGAATTGCAGACGTAGTGCTGCATCAGACTGATCAACTCACCAGCGAACTGGGCAAGCCTATCGGCATCAAGTCGTTCAAACGTTTCCACTCGCGCGGTGAGGCATTTCTGCAGAACTACCTTGGCATGATAGGACTGCCAATGGATATGTATCCGACTTTCGCTGATGACCAGCAAGTAATCCTCCTGACGGCACAGGCAGCAGGAGACCCTCAATTGGTGGAGAAAATCAGACAACAACTCAAGAAAGGCGGTGATGTGGTGATTACGACCGGTCTGCTTAAGCTTGAACAGGACAGACTTGCCGACATCGTTGAGCTGCAGTGCAATGACCTCAAGGCATTTGTCAATGACTTTGGCAGACACGGTAAGAGCAGCCGTGAGATTATCATCCCACAGGTACATTATTATACTAATGACTCATGGGAAGTGGTCAGTGCCGGTCGCCCACTGTCAGGAGGCGTATCTGGATATCCAATTCTGCACCGAGCCATCTATTCGAAAGGCAATCTGTATGTGCTGACTATTCCTGATGACTTCGGACAGCTCTATGACTATCCACAAGAAGCACTGAAGGAAATCAGACGAACCATGAGCAAGGATCTGGATGCCTACCTGGATGCTCCTGCAAAAGTCAGTCTTTTCATATATGATAACCGCACTCTCGTAGTAGAAAACTTCAATGATGAACCAGTAGAAATAAGTATTCAGATGAATGCAGGACAGAAAATCATCACAGATCTGCTCACTGGACAAGAAATTGAGGCTTCAAAACAGAAGGCCGAAACAGCAAACCGATGGATGCGTAACCTGCCAAAGGAAAGTTCATTCAAGATGACGCTTTTACCCCATTCATATCGCGGTTTCAAGTACTAAATTCACTCATTTGACAAGTAAAGATACAAAAGTTATCAACAGTTTCTTTAATTTTGTAATTTAAAATCATTTTTCAAATTGCACAAAAAGTTATCAACAATCTAAATGGCGGTTTTTCAAGCCAAAAGAGGTCGAAAAATTAGCAATAAAGATTGTTGGTAACTTTTTTTGAAGATTCTATAAAGCAACAGTTATGTTGTTGAATTACAATCTTTTATAAACTCATTTATCAAATAGCAAAACAATCCTTCTTTAACAGTCTTTCCAAACTGAAAATCAGTGAATTATAAAATACCAAATTTTTAGTGCATTTTTTTACACTTGCAAATAAAAAAAAAACATATTATCTTTGCACCACGAAATTTGAAAACTAACTCCAAAACACCTATATATAATAATGGCTCAGTTTGAGACACAATGGGAACAATGCCTTAGCATCATCAAGGATAATCTTCATAACGAAGAGGCATACAAAGCCTTTTTCGCATCCTGCTCTGCTATCAGCTATGAGGATGGGAAGCTTACGCTCCTCATTCCGTCCCACTTTGTCTATGAGCAGCTCGAGGACCAGTATTTTGATCTATTGAGCAAGACCTTACGCCGTGTATTTGGTCCTTCTGTCCGACTTGGATATAAGGTGGCTGTGGTGCAAAGTAAGATGGGTGATACCAAGCAGGAAGAAAATACAATGCAACTGGCTGCCGTAAAACATCCTGAGCGAACCAGTGATCCGGTATTCGAGACACACTTGAATCCTCATTGTACTCTGGAAAGTTTCTGCGCTGGCAAATCTAATGAACTTGCCTATAGCGCAGGCATTACGGTAAGCAGAATGCCAGGTCAGAATGCATTCAATCCATTCTTCATCTTTGGTGCCAGTGGTGTAGGAAAGACCCATCTCGCACAGGCTATCGGACTAAAGGTTCTTGAATCCTATCCAGACAAGCGTGTACTTTATATTACTGCCCATCAGTTCAAAGTACAATATACAGATGCCGTACGCAGAAATATGGTAAATGACTTCATCAACTTCTACCAGAACATTGACGTACTCATCGTGGATGACATTCAGGAGTTTGCTGGTAAGAATCTGGTAGCAACACAGAATACCTTCTTCCACATCTTCAACTATCTGCACCAATCCGGAAAGCAGCTGATCATGACTTGTGACCGACCTCCTGTTGAACTGGAAGATCTGGTGCCTCGCCTTCTCACCCGCTTCAAGTGGGGCTTCATCGGCGAGATTGAGCATCCGGACTATGAACTGCGTAAAGGAATACTCCGTACGAAGTGTGAAAAAGAGGGTCTGTGCATCAGTGAGGATGTCATTGAATTCATCGCACGTAATGCTACTGACAATGTACGCGATCTTGAAGGCATCATCAACTCCATACTGGCACACTCCATTGCCTTCAACCGTCCGATTGATCAGGATCTTGCCGCTCGCATCATGCGCATGATCATCAAGATTGAGGCAAAAGTGATAACCTGCGAGAATATCCTAAATCTCGTAATCGGAACTTTTGGAGTAGATATGAAGAGTATCAACTCAAAGAGCCGCAAACGTGAGATTGTACTGGCAAGACAAGCTGCCATGTACCTCTGTAAGCAGCATACGACACAATCCGTAAGCCGAATCGGTACCGTGGTAGGCGGACGTGATCATGCAACGGTGCTCCATGCCATCAAGAATGTGGATGACCTGCTCAAGACCGATCCCGAGTTTAAGCGCAAATTCGATATTGTAGAGGCAGAACTCTCGTCAGGCAATTGACGCTTGCATGACAATACTTTGTTCGAAAAATAAACTAACTGTCCGGTTGAAAGCCTTTTGCTGCGAATAGAACGCAGATGACGCAGATTTAACGGATTTAACGGATTTTTTATGTGTCACAGATATCCGTTTATGTAAATATTAATCCGTTATATCCGTTTGATCCTTTTAATCCGTGTTCAACCCGGACAGCTCGAAAAAAAGCCCACGAGGAAACAAAGATGACACGAATCTTCAGATTCTGGCGGATCAGATCTATTCCGCTATCTGAAAGATTCGTGTCATCCGTATTTCTATCCGATGCTCTTGAAGAACTGTTTCTTATGAAGATCTGAAGACCAAGAACGTTCCGATATAGATCCAGATTATATGATCTTAATACTCTCTACATTGCGCAAGATACGCCAAAGCAGGAACCACGAAAGCAACACGCTATAAATATCAGCCAGAGACATGCTCCACCATACACCAGTCACTCCAATAAAGCGAGGGAGAATAAGCAGCATAGGAAGCAGGAAACACAACTGACGAGAGAGCGTAATCAGGATAGAAAGCTTTGCCTTGCGGACAGACTGGAAGAATGCAACAGCAATCATCTGGCTACCAACCACAGGGAAAGTGATCAAAGCAATGCGAAGAGCCGGCACACAGACGTCAATCATCTCACGTTCGGTAGTAAACAAAGAAGCCAACTGCTCAGGGAAAATTGCAATCAACGTATAACCAACTGTAGTAATACATGTGGCAATGGCAATGGCATGACGCAATACAGTTCGCACTCGGTCAAATTTCTGCGCTCCAAGATTATAGCCGACAATAGGCTGCAAGCCCTGACTGAAGCCAGCCACCATCATAATTAACAGCTGCGTGATACGATTAGTAATGCCGTAGGCACCGATAAACATATCACCACCATAGCGTACCAACGTCAGATTGACCACAGTGACGATAAGGCAGCCACTTACATTGGCAAGAAATGGAGAAATACCAATAGAAATAATCTCACGAATGTGGTGTAGGCTTACATTCAGTACACTCCGTGAAAAGAAGAGATAACTATGATGATTGAAGAATTTAGGCAGGATGTACAACATAGCCAGGAACTGGCCAACAATTGTAGCAATGGCAGCACCCTCGATACCCCAGTCAAAGACAAAGATGAAGAAATAATCAAGGATGATATTAAATACAACAGCCAATAATTGAGCCCGCATTGCAGCACGGGGATAACCAGTAGATCGAAGCAGGCTGCATAAGCTCTGGAAGATGAAACTAACGAATACACCTATTAATATAACACGCATGTAAACGCTAGCATACGGCAAGGTGGCTTCAGAAGCGCCAAACAGAGTCAGGATTGGTTCGAGAAAAATCAATCCTAAAGTACATAACAGAGTGGCAAATGTCAAATTCAGGAATAAGACATTGCCTAATATCCTATGTACCTCACGCCGCATCTTCATTCCCATGTGGATGGATGCTTGAGCAGCACCACCCACACTGGCTATAGTACGGAAAGCGGACAAAATGTTCATGAGCGGGAAGGTGATGGCCATACCCGCAATGGCTAATGAACCAGAATGATGTCCGATGAAGATGGAATCACAGATATTATAGATAGAACTTGCAGACATAGCAATGATACTGGGGGCTGCAAACTCCCAGAGCAACCTGCCTACCGGCTTAGTCTCAAGTGCCTCGCTTTGTTCTGCTCTATAACGTGCCATGACAGACCTGCATTACTTAACTTTCTTATTCTTCTCAATAGTCCAGCCCTCACGCTGGCTCATGCCGCATTTCTTGCCAACAAACATCTTGGCAGCCTGCTTATCACCCTTAAGCTGCCAATCAAGCCATGCAACTGCTGGGATAGAGAACTCTCCACCATGTGGCTGTCCGTAAGTACCGCCATGACCTACAGGATAATTAACGGCTACAGCGGGCACATGCTCAATACGATGGAAATCATCCATACCATTCTCATAAGCAATATCAGTATCACCGCCCAAAAGATACATGATTGGGGTATGCAACTGCTGAAGCTTATCCTTTTGAGGCATTGGCATGCCAGGAACAGCACCACCTGGATTGCTGAAGAGACCGGAATTACAGATCATCACGGCTGACAAACGAGGATCAGCACAGTTGTAAAGAGTCTGCAGACCACCACATGACATACCAGCTGCACAAACTTTAGTAGTGTCAATCTTCTGGTAGTATGGGCTTGAAGGATCATTATTCTGTGCAAAAATCCAGTCAATGCTCTCTATCTGCTGTTCAGTCGTTGACATAGGGCCATGATATGGAGCTATGACACTTGGATAATAACCAGTAGCAAGAACTACATAACCATGTGATGCTATCTCGTTGAGGAAAAGATAATGCTCCCATGGAGAGTTAGTACAAGCGCCATTACCCCACACGAGTACTGGTAACTTCTCTTTCTCGCCGAAGACAGAGAGATCCTGTGGACGGAATACTGTATGCTCCTGAAGCTTTGGTTCCTCAAGCATCACAGCAGGATACTGACCGGTGCCACCCTCTTCAACGATGCTGATATGATTCTGTACACGAGCAGCATCGAACCAGTCAACCATCTTACCCAGATTCTCTTCACTATACATATTGAATCCATGTCCACCTTCAGGCTCACTAACAAGGAAAGTCTTCACGCCAGCCTGAACAAGCTGATCATGGAAGCGCTCACCCTGGCAATAAGGTACTACATTATCTTTGATGCCGTGGAAGATTCCAATAGGTACATCCTGCGAATCTACAAAATAGGTAGCATTGAGCATATTGTAATTATCCTCATTACCCTCCTTTGGCATTCCCATTACAGCCACTTCCGGGCTGTTAGGATCTTTCTTCACACCATCACAATCCATATTAAGCAGATCTACAGGACCCGACCACTCACAGCAAGCATCTACATGGCTGCTGTAGCCAGTGCACTGTCCGAGTGTTCCCTCTATATCATAAATCTGATTACCACTCGTAGCATAACGTACGCCATTAGTTGTAGCCATGAGCGAAGCAAGATGAGCTCCTGAAGAAAAACCGCTCATACCGATGAATGAAGGATCAATATGAAGTTCCTGCGCATGAGCTCTTAAATAACGGACTACGGCTTTGATGTCATTAATTTGAGCAGGATATTTTGCATCCATGCTCGAACGGTGGTTTGGACAAACTACAGCATAGCCTGCATCAAGAAGGGCTGCACAAATGGTATTGATGTCAGCCATGCCCTTTGAACTATTGCTAAACCATGCACTTCCGTAGATGTGAACAATAACAGGGTATTTCTCACGCTTCACTTTAGGCAAGTAAACATCCATGGTATGATATGCCTCCTTATCTCCGGCATAATTCACATCAGCAATCTTCTGGCTGTATTCTGCCTGCTGCTGACTCTGCTGATTGCCGCCAAAACCGAAAGGTCCTTGAGGTATTTGAGCCATAACGCTTGAGCAAGAAATGGCCGCCAAGATAAATAAAAATGCTTTTTTCATTGTATTTATAAAGATAATGATAATTAACTCGTGCAAATTTAGTAATTTTTATAATAACTTCGCCATTATGTAAGAAAAAAAGTGTCTTATTTAACAAAGAAACATGAAATTGTTACATTATTCGCGAAGAATTGGGTAAATTAAAACAGAAATAAGATAAAAACCTAACATGATATTTGGAAGAGAACAATAATTATCTTACCTTTGTGGCGATAATACATTACCTATACAAAATATGAGATACTCTTTTTTACCTCTTTGCTCTGCCCTGCTATTAGCGGGAATGAGTTCATGCAGCCAATCAGATCCATTGGTCGTACTTACAAAATCCGGTCTTGTCAAGGGCTTTGAGCAGGAAGGCACTACTGCCTTTCTTGGTATTCCTTATGCTAAAGTAGAGCGTTTCATGCCTCCGCTTCCTGTGGAACCATGGGACACAATCCGCCTGTGTGACCATTGGGGACCCCAGGTAATGCAGCAGACATGGGGCGAGGAACTGCCAGAGGAGAAGATGTCTGAGAAGAACTCTTGTGTCCTCAACGTCTGGACGACAGACCTTAAGGCAAAGAAACCTGTCATGCTTTGGTTGCACGGCGGAGGATTTGATTCTGGCACTTCGGAATGGAATCCAGGTATGGGTCTTGCCAAAGAAGATGTTGTGCTGGTGAGCATCAACCATAGACTGAATATCCTGGGATTCCTGGATCTGTCATCTGTATCTGATAAATACCGTCATTCGGGCAACGTAGGTATGCTTGATGTTGTGCAGGCGCTGGAGTGGATCCGTGACAATATTGAGCAATTTGGTGGAGATCCATCCAATGTTACAGTCTTTGGCGAATCAGGCGGAGGCGGTAAGGTTGGCACCCTCCTCTCCATGCCACAGGCAAAGGACCTGTTCCATAAGGCCATCATCATGAGTGGAACAATCCTCAATGTCAACACCAAGCAGATGACAGAAGAGCTTGGTGAAGCCGTACTGAAAGAGCTGAACATCCCTCGTGACAGTGTAGAGAAGATTAATAATGTGTCATACAAGGATCTGTATGCTGCCGGACAGCGTGCCATGTCTGCCAGTATCGGCACACGTAAACCTGGAACTCCAATGATGTGGGGATTTGGTCCTACTCCTGATGGAGAGGTACTGCTGCAGCAGCCGTTCCAGCCAAACTTTGCAGACATTGCTGACGAGAAACCAATTCTCATAGGAACTACATTCAATGAATTGCAGCGTTTGACTTACAGCAATCCGCTAACTCTTGAAGAGGCCAGAAAAGAGCTGACACCAACTTTCGGAAAGCGTACGGATGAATACATTGAAGCTTTTGCAGAGGCTTGGTCTGACTATACTCCAAATGATCTTCTTTCCATTGATCGTCTTTTCCGTCCAAAGACGATTTTGTGCGCTGATGCCATTGCGGAGACAAGAAAGGCTCCTACCTATATGTATATGTTTACGTGGCGCTCTCCTCTAAATAACGGTTCGGTACATGGTCATGAACTGAAGTTTGCATTCAACACCCTCAATCATGCAGAGAACGAACTTCCTTCACCAACGGAAGAAGATCAGAAACTGGCTGATATAATGAGTCATGTCTGGTCAGCATTCGCCCATACTGGCAATCCGAATACAGACGAACTGCCGGAATGGCATGCCTATACCAAAGATAACGGCGAACTGATGATCTTTGACCACGAGTGTTATATACGCAATAATCCTGACCGCCATCTGGCATCAATCATCAACGACTGCTGCTTCCAACAATTAGACGAATTCAATACCAAAGCCTATATCGTTCCGGCAACAACTATTGCAAAGAACGGTTATCCACGAATCTATCGTGACAATAGCGTAGAATTCAGCCTCCGTGCCACTGATGCCAAAGATATCAGAGTATCACTTGATCCAGATGCAAAATTTACAAAGCAAGCAGATGGAACATGGAGAGCCCGCACAAAACCATTGGTTGAGGGTTTCCATTACTATTGGTTCACCATTGACGGAGTTGACTATTCTGACCCTTCAAGCATGAGTTATTTCGGATGCGGACGTATGTGCAGCGCTGTGGATATTCCAGAGGCTGGTTGTACATTCTATGCAGACAAGGACGTTCCGCACGGACAGGTAAGACAGCTGACATACTACTCTCCTATCCGCAGAGAGAAAGCTGCACTGTGGGTTTATACCCCAGCCTCATACGAGACACATCCTGAACGTTCTTATCCAGTGCTGTATCTGCAGCATGGTGGTGGAGAAGACGAGACCGGCTGGATTCGTCAAGGCAAGACGAATTACATTCTGGACAATCTCATTGCCGATGGCAAGGCTTCTGAAATGATCATTGTCATGGCAAACGGAACGATGCAGATCCCAAGAGGTGTTCCTACCTACTCACAAAAAGGCATGTCAGCTTTTGAGCAAGAACTCATCGACGTGGTGATTCCTTTTGTAGAAAAGAATTATCGAGTAAAGCCAGGGCGTGAGAACCGTGGCATATCCGGACTCTCAATGGGTGGTGGACAGACATTCTTTGTGGGTCTCTCTCATCCTGAACTGTTCACACACATCGGCATTTTCAGCACAGGATTATTTGGCGGAATAGCCGGTTCAGGCAAGCCATTCGATGCTGAGGAGACGCTGCCCGGACTGATTTCGAACGCAAAGCAGTACAACGAGGACCTCAAGGTGCTCTACATCTCAGTGGGCGAACAAGATCCACGCATCACACATACGACTACTGCCGTCGAAAATATGCGTGAGCAAGGCCTGAACATCACATTCAACCACTTCCCTGGCGACCATGAATGGCAGGTGTGGCGTAAGTCAATACATGACTTCGCACAGATGTTGTTTAAGTGATAACCGAAAGTTTTATCCCTTCACAACCTTTTCACTACTGTTTTTTATTGGCTATCTGTTTGCTTGTTTCTGCGTGCAAATATAGTGACTTTTTTCACTTCTTTCGATATCTTTCAACTAATTGAACACTTATGAAATACCTCTATTTATCAATCCTTCCTTTCGCTGCCCTTGTTGAAGCATGCACTTCGAGTGTTGATCCCGTGACCCCTCTCCTTGAAGTTGAGGGCGGTCAGATACAAGGCTACGTAGCCGATGGCTTGACCATCTACAAAGGCATTCCTTTTGCCGCACCTCCTGTAGGTAACTTGCGTTGGAAGGCTCCTCAGCCCGTGCTGCCGTGGGATACGATCCGCGATGCATCCCTCTATGCCGCCGGTCCTATGCAGGGTGAGCCTTCGCCCGACTACAGCGAAGACTGCCTCTTCCTCAACGTCTGGACACCAGCTCAGAAGACTAATGAGAAGCTCCCTGTACTCGTGTGGATCTATGGCGGCGGATTCGTATTCGGCAATACTGCCGACCCGAACTACGACTGCGAGGCATTGGCCAGAAAGAGCGGCATTGTGTTGGCTTCAATCAACTACCGTGTGGGACAGCTCGGATTTCTCACCTTACCAGAGCTGAGCAAAGAGAATCCCGACAACGTATCAGGCAACTATGGTCTGCTCGACCAAATAGCCGGATTGGAATGGATACAAAGGAATATTGAGAAGTTTGGCGGCGATCCTGAGAAGGTGACTATCTTCGGAGAGTCGGCCGGTGGTATTTCGGTCAGCATGCTCTGCGCCTCACCTTTGGCTAAGGGACTGTTCCGTGGTGCCATATCGCAGAGCGGCGGCTCGTTCGGTCCTTCACGACCTACTACCTATCCGGGCGAGAACATGAAAACGCTAGCCGATGCCGAGCAGGACGGATTGCAGTTGATGCAGCAGTTGGGTGTAAATAGCCTGGAAGAAATGCGTGCGCTGGATGCGAATGCCTTCGCAAGCCGGGGACTAGGTAATTGCAGTTGGCCAGTGGTAGATGGCAAGGTAATTCCCGGTGACCAGTACGAGCTATACGAACAGGGTCAGTACAATGATGTGAACGTGCTCATAGGCTATAATTCGGACGAGGGTGCCAGCTTCGCTTTCGGTCCTTCTACTCCTGAATATTATGAGATGAGTACACGCGCCCGCTATGGACAATTTGCAGATGCCCTGATGCAAGCCTACCCTTATACTGAGGCAGATGGCGGCAAGCAGTCGCGCGACTTGATGCGCGATGCAGCCTTCGGATGGCAAACGTGGACTTGGGCTCGACAGCAAGCCAAGACCGGACAGGGTCGCGTATTCCTTTATTATTTCGACCAGCATCCTGAATATGAAGTTGGATCACCAAATTTCGGCAAGGGTTCTTACCATGGCATGGAGGTAAATTTCGTATTCCAGCACATGGACAACTTCGAGCGTCCGGAGGTAGATTGCCCACTATCAGAGGCTATGGGAGAGTACTGGACAAACTTTGCGAAGACAGGCGATCCTAATGGCGATGGCCTTCCCATTTGGCCTGCTTTCACCAACAATGAGCCGCAGTCAATGTACCTCACCGGCCCTACCCCATTCGCAGGTCCTGTGCCGAGTGAGGCTGCCTTGAATGTGCTTGACACCTACTTCTCTTGGCGCCGTACTGCTGAGGGCAAGGCTTGGGCCAAATGACGGTAAATAGAAATCAATCAAACAACATGCTTCTAAAGACACTCCAATCAATCAGTCAATTCATGAGCCGATATTGCTCGTGGGTGGTAATAGCCGCAGCAGTGGTAAGTGCCATCTGGCCGGCATCGTTCGGCTGGGTGCAGCAAGGACAGCGCCCATCGGTCATACTGGGCATCATCATGCTCACCATGGGCTGCACACTTTCGACCAACGATTTTAAAATACTAATACAGCGTCCGCTGGACATCCTGCTTGGCACGCTGGCGCAGTTCTCTGTGATGCCCTTTGTGGCCTATGGACTGACTCGGGTGTTCGGACTTGATCCTTACCTTTCGGCTGGCATCATTCTGGTAGGTTGCTGCCCGGGTGGTGTTTCGAGCAACATCATGTCGTTCCTCTGCCATGGCGACGTGGCATTCTCGGTAGGCATGACTACCGTCTCGACCCTGTTGGCTCCGCTTGTCACACCGCTTCTGGTGCTCTGGCTGGCCGGACAGCAGATTGAGGTTGATGCACTCGGCATGTTCCAAAATATCTGTCTGGTAACCCTGCTGCCTGTGGCTTGCGGTTGTGCCTTCAACTATTTTTTGGGCAAACGAAGCGACTTCAATCAGATACAGAGTGTGATGCCAGGTATCTCAGTGATTTGTCTGGCGATGATTGTGGGTGGCGTGATCTTCACAGTTGCCCCTCGCCTATCGTTCGATGCTTCGACCAACTCCTCGCTCAGCGGCTGGCAACTACTGTTACTTACGCTGGCTGTGGTCACCTGCCATAATGGTCTTGGTTATCTGCTTGGCTATCTGTTAGGTAAAGTTTTCGGCTTCAGTGTGGCCAAACGACGCACCATCAGCATCGAAGTGGGCATGCAGAATGCTGGCATGGCCACCGTGCTGGCTGGCAACTTCTTCGCCTCACCAGCTGCCATTGCTGCTAATCCGCTGGCAGCCTTCAGTGTAGTGCCTTGCGCCATCTCCTGCGCCTATCACTCCATTTCGGGCACAATCTTGGCCACATGGTTTGCCCGTCAAGACCGGAATGTCTGAGCAATGCATTTATAAACTCCTTCAAAAAACAGAGAAAATCAATGCTTTTCGTGGCAAATTGTTCTTCTTTGATTCCTTTTGATTTCGTTTAATGGAGAAAAAAAAGTTATTTAGGTAGGTCAAGTATAAATTGATTTCCTTTATGGAAAAATTCAATGCAAAAGGGTAAAAATTCATGCATCAACAGCATTTTGACTTCAAACAATTCAGCATCCAGCAGGACCGATGCTCCATGAAAGTAGGTACAGACGGTGTGCTACTAGGAGCTTGGGCAGAGGTTGATGCGAACCATAGGGAGGCCGAAGAATGCCGTATTCTTGATATCGGCGCGGGAACAGGACTTATCTCTCTCATGCTGGCACAACGCTATCAGATGGCTTTCATCGACGCCGTGGAAATTGAACCCAAAGCGGCTGCACAATGCCACGAGAATTTCGATGCTTCTCCCTGGGCAGATCGTCTTACTCTCATCCCATATTCGCTAAAAGAGGCTGCCAAAACCATGGATCATGACTGCCGATACGATCTGATAGTTTCGAATCCACCTTTCTACAACGCGACACTGAAACCCGAGGATGAGGGACGTGCTGTGGCGAGGCATAAGGACTCGCTGCCCATGACGGAGATAGCCGGCTTCGCACATCAGCACCTTGCTGATGATGGACAATTGGCTCTTATCTACCCGTTGAACTATGATAGCGAAGTGATGAAAGCCTGCCTCCACTACCAACTCTTCCCTTCTCGCATCTGCGACGTTCTGACCAAAGTAGGAAAAACCTGTAAGCGACGTATGACCACGTTCGCCCGACAGAAGACCATTTCCCCAACGAATGAGATGCTTGCAATCAGAGATCAGCAGAACCAGTACACATCGGCCTACCTGAAACTGGTAGATGCATTCTACCTCCATCTGGCCTAATCATTTTCACGACCGCTCAAGTCTTTCATAAATCCACACAAAAAAACGGCTATTCATCCAGAAGATGAAATAGCCGGGAAGTCTAAATACCTTGACCAGCTTCGGCAGCGGCACGCATTGCCACCTCCTCGGTAGTAGATGGCTGGTCAAATTTCTTTCGGATAAATACGAAGTTCCTACCCAGATACTTCTCTCTTACGGTAGGATTAGCAGCCAACTCCTCACTGGAACCCTGGAAGAGTATCTTGCCCTCAAACAAGAGATAGGCACGATCCACAATGGAGAGGGTCTCTGGTGCGTTATGATCCGTGATGAGAATGCCGATATTCTTATCCTTCAATTTATAAACAATATACTGGATATCTTCTACTGCAATAGGATCGACGCCGGCAAATGGTTCATCAAGCATAATGAACTTTGGGTTGATGGCAAGGCAACGGGCAATCTCACATCTGCGACGCTCACCGCCAGAAAGACGGTCACCCAGATTCTTGCGCACCTTCTGAAGACGGAACTCTGCAATCAGGGACTCCAGCTTATCTTTCTGTTCAGCAGGAGTCATAGTTGTCATTTCAAGTGTGGCACGCAGATTATCCTCTACGGTCATCTTACGGTAGACGGATGCCTCCTGTGCCAGATACCCAATACCAAGTTTTGCTCGCTTGTAAACAGGAAGTTTGGTGATTTCCTGATTGTCAAGGAAGATGCGACCTTCATTCGGGGTAACAAGACCAGTAGTCATATAGAAAGTAGTCGTCTTTCCGGCACCGTTTGGTCCCAACAAACCAACGATTTCGCCCTGACGAACATCTATGTTTACATGATTGGCCACAGTACGAGGACCGTAACGCTTCACGAGATTATCAGTGCGAAGTACGCTACGATTATCCACCTGCTCTTCTGTATTTGATTCCTTTGATATTTCCATTTTCATTGAAATTTGGCGCAAAGATAGTGATTATTTTTGAATTAAGCGACAAATTATTTCTACTTTAAATATTTTTTGCGTATCTTTGCAGCGTTTTAGGACTAAATGCCTTAAACTCGCAACCATTAACAAATAACTATACCCCCTCTCTATGCTGATCATCAATTGGATTAAGGATTTCGGCAAGTACGTCATGCTGATGAAGCGCGTCTTCGTCCTGCCTGACCGCTGGTCTATGTTCTGGAGGCAGTATGTCCGGGAATGTTGCAGCTTAATCCTTGACTCCATTGGCATCATCGGCATTATCTCTCTTTTTATCGGTGCTGTATGCTGCATTCAGATGCAAATGAACCTCTTCAGTCCTCTCCTGCCCAGATATACCATAGGATTTACGACACGAGAGATTCTCATGCTCGAATTTTCTTCCGCCATGATGTGTCTGATACTGGCAGGCAAGGTAGGGTCAAACATCGCTTCGGAAATTGGCACCATGCGTATCACCGAACAAATTGATGCCATGGAAATTATGGGAGTCAATTCTGCCAATTATCTCATTCTTCCTAAAGTATGTGCTGTAGTCTCACTGATGCCTATACTCGTAATCCTGTCAATTGCTTTAGGCTTGATTGGCGGCGGATTGCTTGCCTTAATTACTGGCGCGCCGACCATTGATAACTACATCTATGGAATTCAGACGGGTGTAAATATTGACCATGCCTATTATGCCATCAAGAAATCTATGGTTTTCGGCTTTATCATCACAACAGTATCCGGGTATTTCGGCTATACAGTGAAAGGTGGAGCACTCCAAGTAGGCAGAAACTCAACGCAGGCAGTCGTAATCAGCTCAATTATGATCCTGATGGCTGACGTAGTGTGCACAAAACTGATGATGTAATTACTTATAGCCCACATACAAACGGCATAGGCCGAATGTGTATGTCTTAAGTTCTGTACGGGTAAAACCTGCCTCACGCATCATCTGCAAGAATGCATCTGGTTTTGGAAAATTCAGCACAGATACGGGCAGATACTTATAGGCCTGCTTATTTCCGCTCACCAATCCTCCGATGAATGGGAGGATATGAAGGAAATATAACTTATACCCCCAAAGCAGTATCGGGTTTTGGGGAACAGAAAGCTCAAGAATAAAAGCAGCTCCACCTGATCGGATTACACGATGCATCTCCTGAAGTCCTAAATCCAGATGTTCATAGTTACGCACTCCAAAAGCTACGGTTACAGCATCGACACTATTATCTGACAGAGAAAGCGCTGTAGCATCATCTACATGCATGGAGATACGATCGGACATACCAGCTTCAGCCACTTTCTTTCGGCCAATATCCATCATTCCCTCGCTGATGTCAATGCCCATAACAACGGCATCTTTACACTTCTCTGCTATCAGCAGGCTGAAATCACCAGTACCACATGCCTCATCCAGCACAACCTTCGGGTTCGTTACAGACAGACGTTTGATAGCATCACTACGCCAACCTTTATCTATATTAAGCGAAAGTATGTGATTCAGTTTATCATAGGTGGGTGCGATGTTGTCAAACATCGAAGCGACAAATGCTTTCTTGACCATATTCTATTTTTTATTCTTCAAATCAATAATCTCATCAAGCCGGTCTGCAAGTTCAAGCATAGAATCCAAAACTATATCTGCACCGGCCTGCTTTAGAACGTCAGGGTCAAGCGGTCCGGTATTAACTCCTACAGTAAAAATGCCTGCTGCCTTGCCAGCACGAACACCTAAAGGGGCATTTTCGATAACAATAGCCTCATCCGTAGCGAGACCGCCAAAGTGAGTGGGGTTAGATGGAACCTGACTCCAGTCAAGTGGCTCTGTTATACCGCCTGCTTTTCGAAGTCCGAAGAGATAGGGATCAGGATGAGGTTTGCCATGTCCAATCGGGCAATCCAATCCTGTTACGATATGATTCCAGTCAAAGACTCCTGGATAAATCAAGTCAAGCCGGTTAATCAGTGAAGGCTGACCACTACCCGTGACTAAAACTCGGATTAATCCCTTTTCCCCAACCTTTTTTAGTACTTCTGCTGCTCCCTTCATCGGTGCAGCCAAACCTAATTGGGTGAAGATTCGAGACTTCTCGGCATAGATATCGTGAATCTCCTGCTCCGTAGCATGCCTACCACGTTGCTCAAGGAAAAGGGCATCAATAGTCTGTCCGCCTGTGGAACCTTCATATAAATAAAACAAAGTACGGTCACAGGCGAACCCATAGTGTTCGCCCATGACCTGATACCATGCTTCGGCGTGATTCTTCATCGAATCGAAGAGCACGCCATCCATATCGAAAAGAAATGCTTTGAGCATCCTCAATACATTACTCAGCCAAACGAGCCTTGATTGCTTTAGTAGCCTCCTCGTAACCTGGCTTCTCAAGCAGAGCAAACATATTCTTCTTGTATGCCTCTACACCTGGCTGGTTGAATGGATTCACGCCAAGAATGTAACCTGAAATACCACAGGCACGCTCGAAGAAGTAAATAAGCTGACCAAGGTTGTACTCATCAAGTACTGGGATGGTGACCTTGATGTTAGGTACACCGCCATCAACGTGAGCAATCTGAGTGCCGAGCTCTGCCATCTTGTTAACGTCATCAACACGCTTGCCAGCAAGGAAGTTCAGACCATCAAGATTCTCCTCATCGAATGGGAAAAGAACAGTCTTGTTTGGCTTCTCAACACTTACTACTGTCTCAAAAATGGTGCGCTCTCCCTCCTGAATCCACTGACCCATAGAGTGAAGATCGGTAGTGAAGTCAACAGATGCTGGGTAGATACCCTTATGATCCTTGCCTTCTGACTCACCGAAGAGCTGCTTCCACCACTCCATCATGTAATGGAGCTTTGGCTGATAATTTACGAGAATCTCAGTCTTCTTGCCATACTGATAGAGAGCATTACGCATAGCAGCATACTGAGCGGCAGGATTCTGCTCGTATGGAACATCTACACCTGTAGCCTTCTCCATATCCTGAGCGCCCTTAACGAGAGCCTTGATATCATGGCCAGCACATGCGATTGCAAGCAGACCTACTGGAGTAAGAACTGAGAAACGGCCACCAACGTTATCTGGGATGACAAATGTCTTGTAACCCTCCTTGGTAGCGAGCTTACGAGCTGCGCCCTTCTCCTTATCAGTAACTGCTACGATAAGATCCTTAGCAGCCTCCTTACCTACCTGTGCCTCAAGCTTGGTCTTAAGAAGACGGAAAGCGAGAGCTGTTTCAGTGGTGGTACCAGACTTTGAGATATTTATTACAGCAAAGGTCTTACCTTCAAGAAGCTCCATGAGCTCTGCGAGATAATCCTCACCGATATTATTACCAGCATATACCACACGTGGGTTATTGCCATTCAGACCAAAAGTATGATCAAGCGCTTCATTGACAGCACGTGGACCAAGATAAGAGCCACCGATGCCAGCAACAACGATAATCTCAGCCTTCGAACGAAGTACCTCAGCCGTAGCCTGTACTTCATTGAGGAATTCATCAGTAATGCTAGATGGGAGATGTACCCAGCCAAGGAAATCATTACCTGCGCCCTTACCACTCTCAAGGAGTTCGTTGCATGGTGCAGTCTGAGCAGCTACTGCTGCAAGAGAACCTGCAGGGACAAAACCCTGTGCTTTTTCAAGAGAAAGTTTCATAATAAGAATTGTCAATAATTATTGAATACGTGATAGTTTATTATCTCAAAGAATCTGAAAGTAACTTGATCTCAACAAACGGACTCATGCGCTTGTAAAGAATATTGTACACACAATCTACGATTGGTATGGAGATACCGTACTTCTGATTAATCTCCTTTATACATTTTGTACCGTAATAACCTTCAGCCACCATCTCCATCTCCAGTTGTGCACTCTTGACGGAATAACCCTTACCAATCATTGTTCCAAACATGTGATTACGTGAGAAACGGCTGTAGGCAGTTACGAGCAAGTCTCCAGTATATACGCTCTCTACAACGTGACGTCCCTTCATCGGATCAATCTCGTTAATGAAACGCTTCATCTCACGAATGGCATTGGCAACTAGTACTGCCTGGAAATTATCGCCATACTTCAAACCGTCACAGATACCTACTGCAATGGCATAGATATTCTTCAAGACACCTGCATACTGAATACCAAGGATGTCCTTGGATATGGTGGTATGAACGAAATGATTAGCGAAGAAATCCGCATATTCATTAGCCACGTCAAGATCTTTGCAGCCTACGGTTAGGTAGGTAAGACGCTCGTAAGCAACCTCCTCTGCGTGCGAAGGGCCAGACAGTGTGATAAACTGATTCTCCTTCAGAGAGAGCATCTGTGTCAGATAGTCACTGATTGTAAGATTATAATCAGCAACAATACCTTTGATGATAGAAATTACCACTTTGCCCTCAAAAGACTCTGTGATCATTTCGACGTGCTTCTTCAGGTAAGGAGACGGCATACCGAAGATTATGGTATCAGAGTTGCGTACAGCTTCATTGATGTCGGTTGTAAAGTGAATACGGCTCACATCAAAACGGACACTCGAAAGATACGCAGGATTATGGCCTTGTGCCCTAAACTCCTCGATGCGGGCAGGATTACGCAGATACCACCACATTTCAGCACCATTGTCCTGAACTATTTTAGCTACTGCCGTGCTCCATGAACCGGAACCAAGAATGGCAACTTTACCAGGGATATTCATAGATTTGCTAAATTACTAATTACGAATTACTAATTACTTTCATTAGTGATGAAACTAAAATTTCTTAGCTAATTACAAATTACAGGTTCGCTTAGCAAATTGTAATTTGTAATTAGTAATCAGTAATTAAGCCATAGCTTTCTCAATCCAAGACTTAACTTCATCCTGGGTTGGATTAGTGAGATCACCAATCAGAGCCTTGTACTTCTTCTTGATATCAATCATCTGCTGATAAAGCTTGCCTGGCTTCTCATTGGCGAGGCTTTCGACTGTCAGGTAACCAGCTTTATAAAGTACAGCTACCCAATCCTCACATGGCACGCCCAGAGCAAGGAATTTCTCCACTGCATCCTTCTTTTCCACCTTTTCAGGCTTCATGGTTGGGAACAACAGCACCTCCTGTATAGTTGGCTGACCAGTCATAAGTATACAGAGACGGTCAATACCAATACCGATACCTGATGTAGGTGGCATACCATATTCAAGCGCACGAACAAAATCGTGGTCGATGATCATTGCCTCGTCATCACCCTTAGCAGCAAGCTTCATTTGATCTACAAAGCGATTGTACTGATCAATTGGATCGTTTAGCTCAGAATAGGCATTTGCAAGCTCCTTACCATTTACCATCAGCTCAAAGCGCTCTGTCAGACCTGGCTTTGAACGATGCATCTTGGTCAGTGGCGACATCTCCACTGGATAATCAGTAATAAATGTTGGCTGGATAAATGAGCCCTCACAAGTTTCACCGAAAATCTCATCAATGAGCTTGCCCTTGCCCATGATCTCTGTATCTTCCACGCCCAGGCCCTTGGCAATGACACGCATCTCCTCTTCGCTCATGGTTGAGAGATCATGGCCGGTCTTCTCCCTAATAGCCTCAAGGATTGGCAGGCGACGGAATGGAGCCTTGAACGAAACAATATTGTCACCAATCTTGACTTCGGTCGTACCATTGACAGCCAGACAGATCTTCTCAAGCAGGTTCTCCGTGAAGGTCATCATCCAGTTATAGTCCTTGTATGAAACATAGAGCTCCATACAAGTAAACTCTGGGTTGTGCGAACGATCCATACCCTCATTGCGGAAGTTACGGCCAATCTCATAGACACCCTCGAAACCTCCTACAATCAGACGCTTCAAATAAAGCTCCGTGGCAATACGAAGGTACAGATCTACATCAAGCGCATTATGATGGGTGATGAATGGACGAGCACTAGCACCACCAGCAATCTGCTGCAGGATTGGTGTTTCCACTTCTGTATAGCCAGCCTCATCGAATACCTGACGCATAGTGCGAAGAATGGTAGCACGCTTCTCAAATACGCTACGAACACCGTCATTTACCACGAGGTCAAGATAACGCTGACGATAACGAAGCTCAGGATCATTGAATCCATCATAAGCCACGCCATCCTTGTACTTTACGATTGGCAATGGACGAATGGACTTTGAAAGCACAGTGAGCTCCTGGCAGTGCACTGAAATCTCTCCAGTCTGGGTACGGAACACGTAACCCTTTACACCTACAAAGTCACCTATATCAAGCAGCTTTTTGAATACGGTATTATACATTTCTGTATGTTCTGGGTCAGGACACAGTGCATCACGACTAACATATACCTGAACACGACCCTTTGAATCCTGTAATTCCATAAAAGCAGCCTTACCCATGATACGGCGGCTCATGATTCGGCCAGCCACGCTTACCACACGGCTGTTCTCTGCTGTGGCAGGAGTTGGCACCTCCTCACCTGCCTCATTCTTCATCAATGGAAGGTCAACAAAAGTATCTCTGATCTCATCACTATAGCCAGTGACTACATATTCTGCTGCAGGATAGGGTTCGATGCCCATCTTTCGCATCTCTTCAAGTGAATTTCGGCGGATCAACTCCTGCTCGCTAAGCTCTAAATTTACCATATTTTCGTATACTATAATTTTTCTTTTAATTGCGCAAATATATATATAAATAATGAGTAAAACAAAAAAACCGCGCAAATATTACTTATTTTGCGCAGTTTTCTGACCTACATAGGTCCTTAAGCCATATCTATCTACCAATTTGAGCCTACCTCCCTCTGATTCGACTACCTTCTGGCCTTCCAATACTGCTACACAACGCCAGAATGCCTGTTCGTCCAGCTGCAGCATTTTGCACCAATCATTTGGTGTGGCTGTAATGGCTATATTGAATGCTGATCGCTCTGTCAGAGCCAACATCCAGGAAGAGAGACGGAGCACGGGATCAGCCTCACCGCTGAAGTCCATTGCCTTATGTTGTTTCTGGGCATGGGTGGACAACATATTGAGTACATTAATCAGCAGAATCTTATTCTGTTGCAGTACGCGAAGGAAATTCAGTTTGTCCAATCGCATGATTCCTGTATGCCCTAATGAGATGACATTATCATGCAGATGTGTCTCTGCGCCAAAAAGATTATAGAAAGGCAATGTATAAGGAGCCTCAAAATCCTGTTCGATAATTACTCTACCTCCGAAAGTAGGAGTTGTCATTCTAACTTTACCAGACAGGATGAAAGTAGCACAATCACAAACCTCTCCCTGTGTCATTATGACCGCATCCTTCTCAAAGTGTTCAAAATGAAACGGGATCTTTTCAATTATTTCAGTGAGTTGATCTGAGCTGATGCCCTGAAAGACGGGCAGCTGCATCATTACATCATACATTGTCATAACACAAACGGTTTAATTGTAAATCTTCTCTGACATTATATTCAGCACCTGGTTATCCATCTCTTTCTTCGAATCACGTCCTATGATAGAAAGATTCTCTATGCATCTATCTACATCATCCTCAATGATTCCGTCATACGAGCTCACACAATTGTTCTCAAGCGCCATCATCGCACTCTGGAAAGCAGAGCTCACGCCACTTGACATCTTCAGTGTACATGACGGCTTGACGCCATCACATATCATACCAGTCTTACTGGCAATATCATTCTTGAGTGCGTAGCAAATCTGCTCATACGTACCGCCCATCAGGAAGGCGATGCCACATGCACTTCCCGTGCAGGCTAACACACAGTTGCAATGTGCACTGAGCCTGCCTACTATCTGACGTATATAGATATTCGTAAGGTGACTCATTGAGAGAGCCCTGGCAAGCTTTGCTTCAGTACACTGTACCTCCTCTGCATAAATCATGACTGGCAGAGTGACAGCAATACCTTGATTACCACTTCCAGAATTAGTCATCACGGGGACTCTGGCACCACTGAGACGGACGTCACATGCTGCGCAGGTATAGCAAACGATGTGTGACATTGCATCCTGTCCGATCATTCTTTCCTGGAAACTTCCTTTCAGCATTCTGCCCAGGTTAAGTCCATAGTTGACCTTTGGCAGGAATGCCATCTGAGCAACATCCTTATTCATCTGGGCACCCTTCAGCAGAAACTGCAACTCATCTAATGGGCATTTGGTGGCGAACTCATAGATCGTTTCCATAGACAATTCACTCTCGTGATGACGGTCATATTCAGTTGCCAATGTATGCCGATTGTCAAGCAGCACCTCTCCATCATGCTTGATAAAGACGAATTCGGTGTGACTCTTTGCCAAAATCACTTTAGCGGAATGTTCACCAACGGTTGCCTCTATCTCTACATAAATGATTTCAAAAACCCGAGGTGCATGTTTCACAACGATTTTCTTATCCGTCATGAATCTCTTTGCTTGCAACACATCTTCATGTCCAATATGACAAAGCACATCCAATCCGGCCTCAGACTTGCCTGTTACTGTTCCAAATGCGATTGCTGGTGCGATACCTATCATTCCTTCCGCATTTGGTATGCCTGTGCCCACCGAGTTCATGATGATGGTGCTGCTTAATCGGGCACTCACCTGATCTGGCTCCTCCCCCAGTACCTCACGGGCTTTTGCTGAAGCCAAGGCTATTGCCATCGGTTCATTACAACCTACAGCTGGCACGACCTCCTGCTTCAGTAATTTCAGAATACGCTGTATATCATATCTTGTTAGCATGACTTTACTCATTGTTTCCGATGGCAAAGTTAAGCTTTTATTTTCCAATATGGAAATATTCTGGTATAAAAATGTAGTTATTCATACAAAAAAAGTTATGAACTCCTATTTTTTATAGAAATCCATAACTTTTTGATGTTAAATTCGCACAAAAATTAACTTAATCCGCATCAACTGATCATCGACCAGTCAACTTTCCCGGCAAAAAGCACTGACATCCTTCGCCTGATGATTCCGTTTTGAGAAGATTCAAGCATCGGATCAGCATCAATCACGTGTTTTGCCCATTGACGCGCAAGTTCAAGTATCTGTCCGTCCTTAGCCAGAGAGGAAATCTTCAGGTCAAAAGCAAGGCCTGACTGCTGCGTTCCTTCCAGATCACCAGGACCTCGCAACTTCAGATCTGCCTCTGCAATTTCAAATCCATCTGTCGTCCGGCACATCACCTCTATACGCTGACGGGTATCATTGCTTAACTGATTGCCCGTTACAAGCACACAATAGGATTGTTCGGCTCCTCGCCCCACACGGCCTCGCAACTGATGCAGCTGGCTCAATCCGAAACGCTCGGCATTTTCTATCACCATCACAGATGCATTCGGCACATTGACACCTACCTCAATGACGGTTGTTGCTACCAGAATCTGCGCCTTGTTACTTGCAAAGCGCTGCATGGCATCATCCTTATCCTTCGGCTTCATCTTTCCATGCACCATAGCAACGTGATATTCCGGACCGAAGGCACGTTGCATATCCAAGAATCCCTGTTCTACGGCCTTATACTTCAGTTTCTCGTTTTCTTCCACCAAAGGATACACCACATAAACCTGTCTTCCCTTCTCAAGTTCACCACGGATAGCCTTATTGAGTCCCAGCCGCTGCTGATCCCAGCGGTGGATAGTTAAGATGGGCTTTCGACCAGGAGGCAGCTCGTCTATCACACTAACATCCAGATCGCCATACACCGTCATGGCAAGCGTACGAGGGATAGGGGTTGCTGTCATCACCAGCACATGCGGAGGACGCACATTCTTTCGCCATAGTTTGCTTCGCTGCTCCACTCCGAACCTATGCTGTTCATCTATCACCACCATACCCAGATTTCTGAAACGGACATCTGGTTCAAGCAGTGCATGAGTACCTATCAGAATCTGTAAGTCACCACTTTGCAACCGGTCATGTATCAGCTCACGCTTTTTCTTTGTTGTACTACCTGTCAGCAATGCCACTTGAATACCCACTCGCTCCAGCTGATCACGTAAGCTTTCATAATGCTGGGTGGCAAGAATCTCCGTCGGAGCCATCAGGCAGGCCTGAAATCCGTTATCGAGCGCCATGAGCATCGTCAGCGTTGCTACCATTGTTTTGCCGCTGCCTACATCACCTTGCAGCAAACGATTCATCTGCTTACCGCTTCCAACATCCTGACGGATCTCCTTTAGCACACGTTTTTGTGCACCAGTGAGTTCAAAGGGAATCTGCCGATAGAAATTATTAAAGTAATCGGAGATATGCTCAAAAGTGAAGCCGCCATTCGCCTGATGCCGCATTTTGAATGATCGGATCAGGTATAATTGCAGATAGAAAAGCTCCTCAAATTTCAGTCTCAATTGAGCTCTCCGCAAATTATCTGGGTTCGACGGAAAATGTATCTGGCGTATTGCCTGATTGTAAGGCATCAGTTTCTGCTGCTCCACAATGTAAGCTGGAAGAGTCTCAACAAAAGGTTCAGGATGACGCTGGAGGTATCCGAGCACGATTCGTTGTATTGATTTGGAGTTCATTCCAAATCGCTTCATCTTCTCGGTTGTATTGTACATGCCATAGAGACCCGTCTTTGCGTCAGGGTCATCATCCGGCTTCACCACATCAAGTTCTGGATGAGCCACATTAAAGTTGTGCTGGAATTCTTTTGGCTGTCCGAAAAGTATGTACTCGCGTCCTTTCTGGACACTATCCAAAATATAGTTTATTCCATTAAACCATACACATTCTATCGTACCTGTTCCGTCCGTGAAGGTAGCATTCAGCCGATGATTGTTGCCTCGTTCGCCTTTGCCAACCTCTTCAAACATGGTAAACCTGCCTTTCAGCAGTATCCATGGCATAGAACCATCTATGTCACAAATCCGATAGACCTTACTCTTATCAACATAACGGTATGGGAAATATGACAACAGTTCCTCAAGCGAATGCACGTTACATTCAGTCTCAAGGAGCTCTGCCCTTTTGGGTCCTATGCCTTTGATATAGGTAAGTTCGTTAGGCATCAGCCATTACTTATTGTTTCGCTTGAATCGAGCACCCAGATAAGCTCCGAATGACGAAAAAGCCACTACCAGTCCTGTATATACACCGAAATGATAATCCAGTTCGAAGCCCTCTTTTGCCACAAGAATGTAAGATGTGCAGACACATGTCATGAAGACAGCAGGGATGAAAGTGATCCAGAAGCATTTTCCTCGTTTGTCAAGCCATACAGTTGCTGCCCACAGAGTGATGCAGGCAAGTGTCTGGTTGGTCCAGGCAAAATATCTCCAAAGCACATCAAAGTCCAGGAACAACAGGCTACAGCTGATTACAAAGAGAGGCAGACAGAGCAGCAGTCGCTTGCCGAAAGTCTTCTGGGACATTCCCAATACATCAGCCGCAATAAGTCTGGCACTACGGAAACAGGTATCGCCACTAGTGATTGGCGCCGCTACCACTCCTAATACGGCAAGAATGGCGCCTACGGTTCCCATCCAGGTGGAGCAGACCGTACTAACCACCACTGAAGGATTACCCATTGAGGCAAGCTTCTCGTATGCGGTGCCTTCACCAGGTAACGAATCAGCAAACTTAATTGCAGCTGCTGCCCACACCAAAGCAACTACACCTTCTGAAATCATAGCGCCATAGAAGATGGGACGCCCATATTTCTCATTAGTCATACACCGAGCCATCATAGGTGACTGTGTTCCATGGAAACCCGAAATGGCGCCACAGGCTATTGTGATGCAGAGCATCGGGAACAAAGGCAATCCTTTGGGATTATGAGATACGAATGGGGCATCAGTAATCTCCGGGACATTGCCGTGAGAGTAGAAGATGTGAAAGAGCAGACCTGCTGCCATGATAAGCAGAGCGCATCCGAACAGAGGATATACTTTACCTATGAGCTTGTCAATAGGTAACAATGTCGCTACAATATAATATATGAATATAATGGTTACCCAGATCCACTGTGTCTCACCCAGCGGCGCCATATTCTGAAGCAGCGCTGCTGGTGTTGTTACAAATACGGTACCAGCCAGCACAAGCAGCACAGGACTGAACACTCGCATGAAAATGCGCATCCCTTTACCTAATTCGTCTCCGACTATTTCTGGCAATGATACACCACCCTTCCGGACACAGATCATTCCACTCATGTAATCATGCACCGATCCTGCGAAGATACAGCCAAGTACAATCCACAGATAAGCAGCTGGACCAAATAGGATGCCCATGATAGCGCCAAAGATCGGACCCGTTCCAGCAATGTTTAGGAACTGAACCAGATAGACCCTCCATGGTTTCATTGGCATATAATCCACGCCATCCTGCTTCTCGTAGCATGGCATTTGTGCTTCACGGTTTGGGCCGAAAACCTTCTCCACGAGTGAGCCATACAAAAGATAGCCCAGAAGGAGGCATATAAGAGCAACTGAAAAGGTTACCATATTTAGAAACAAAAAAGTTATTATTCAATAGAAGGGTATTGTCTATGCTGCTTCACATGCTTGAAGTGACCAGCGAGAGTAGCGATTGAAATACCAATCGAAACTATGACGCTGATAGAGACACCCAGCGTCGTTTCGATACCAAATCCTTCTGGTGCCACAAGGATGTAGCTCAAACATACACAAGTCATGAATACCGCCGGAATGAATGTAATCCAATAACGCTTCTTTTCACGAAGGAAATAGACTGTGATCGCCCAAAGAGTAAACACAGATAATGCCTGATTACACCAAGCGAAATAACGCCACAGGATGTTGAATCCATTCTTGTCCTCTATACTCCAAACTAGAACTGCGGTGGTAAGGATAAACATCGGAATTGCAATAAACAGACGATTCTTCATCGAATGCTGCTCTACTTTGAAGAAATCTGCAATGATCAGTCGGCCGCTACGTAAAGCAGTATCTCCTGAAGTGATTGGAGCTACAGCAATACCCAAGGTAGCGAGAATGCCTCCTATTACACCCAGCCAGTTATTGCAAACCGTCGAAGCAACGTATGCACCCGTATACGCTTTTCCTGTTGTTTCATTCACAATGCCATTTTCGTTGAAGAAACAAGTGGCAGCAGCAGCCCATATAAGTGCTACGACACCTTCGGTCACCATAGCGCCATAAAAGCATCTGCGGCCCATAGCTTCATTCTTGATACATCGCGCCATCAATGGAGATTGAGTGGCATGGAATCCAGATATGGCTCCACAGGCTATTGAGATGAACATCATCGGGAATACAGGGTTCTGCTCCCACGTCTTATTGACAAAGAAACCCTCTTCCCATAGTTCTGGCAATGCAGGACGGTTAATCAGCAAATATCCCAGAATACCCAGTGCCATAAAGATCAGACAGAAGGCAAAGAATGGATAAATTCTACCAATGATCTTATCTACTGGCAAGAGCGTAGCTATGATATAATAGACAAAGATGATACCAATCCAGGCAAAAACATCAATGCCCCAGTTCTGTGTCATTCCGCTCAACAGCTCGGCAGGACCGCTGATAAATACTGCTCCCACCAGAATCATCAGAACAGAGATAAACAGTCCCATCAGTGCACGTGCTCGCTTTCCGAGGAAGAATCCAATAATCTCAGGGAGTGATGCGCCCTTCATTCGAAGCGATACCATTGCACCCAGATAGTCATGCACTGCGCCGGCAAAAATGGTTCCGAATACAATCCACAGATAAGAAGCAGTGCCGAACTTTGCACCCATGATAGCGCCAAAAATCGGGCCAAGACCAGCGATGTTGAGGAATTGAATCATATAGACTTTCCACGTAGGCATCGGAATGAAGTCAATACCGTCACCATCCGTATAGCAAGGTGTCTGCCTCTTTGCATCGGCACCGAATTCACGGCTCACAAACCTTCCATAGGTCAGATAACCTACTACTAGAACCAACAACGCAATAACAAAACTGATCATATTTGAATTATTTATTAGGTTTTGAGATCATAAAAGCGGATATCTCAAAACCCCATTATTCCCAAAAACAACTGCAAATATAACACTTTTCTTCCAAATAGAGTGCAATATGATCATAAAAAAAGTCAATTCACGTTATTTTTTCGTATTTTTTTCGTAAATCTCTTGCATTATTCAAAATAAAGCCCTATTTTTGCGCCGTCTTTTACGAGACAAATAATACTAGTACTATTATTATCAACTTCTAATTTCATTATCAACTATGGCACGTGTTATTGCTGCTGACAAGTGTGTTGCTTGCGGCTCATGTATCGGTGAATGCCCAGTAGAGGCAATCAAGGAGGGTGATGTATATTCAATCGACGCTGATGCTTGCATCGACTGCGGCGCTTGTGAGGCTACCTGTCCTAACGAGGCTATCACTGAGGCTTAACTCCTCTTTGAGCATTACAATCTATTGATTGTCAATGTAAAAAACTTGGATTCATCCAAGCGTTATTCACTGAAGCCAGGCACTTTCGGGTGTCTGGCTTCTCTCGTTAAGATATGCCAGATTTTACCATTTTACATTTGTTAACATAAGTGTTAACGAGAAAGTCAAAAAAAATGGCACAAAAATGGCACAATAAAGTAATTATAAAAATTGCATTTTTTTTCGTCAAAATACCGTTTTGGCATCTATACTTAGCATTTTAAGTTGCTTTTGTTGCATTATCGCCTGTCTTATCCGGGCTAATCTCATGATAATTTGCCATGTTGTATGAACGATTTTTTGAAGTTATTCTTCGTCTAATTTTCTTTAACATATGCATTGTCCAACTTCTGTCCAATGTCCAAGGCATGGACAATCTATCTATTTCTGGACACTTGGACAATCTTGGACGCTTGGACAGTCTTGGACACATGAACGATGATTGCAAACTAAATAATCGTATTATTATGGTTTTATATTTCCAGATTTGGAAAGTCTAAGTAATAAATCAAATGCAGGTATTATCTTTTTGAAGTCAATATTGATTATATCACCCCACGGGTACCGCTCATATCACTATTCTGGTACCGACATTTAGCGCGGACAGCATAGCTCTTTCAGAGACATGGTACCGAGACTAAGATGCCATATATCTATCCCTATAGACACATCATTCATCCGCGTTCATATCGCTTTTGT
>JAZLJN010000009.1:0-32696 GCA_045617885.1 Bacteroidales bacterium
AGACCGGGCTGCTCGACGGGGGTCTTGGGGGACTGGGGGGTGGGGGTATCGGTGGGGAGCATGGAAAGTTAAAAGTTAAAAAGTTAAAGAGGTAAAGAGGTAAAGAGGTAAAGAGTTAGTAGGGCTAACTTTATAACAAACGATAAATTGGTTTTTCTACAAGGAATTTAGGGGAATTTAAGGAAAATCCTAACAACTTGTATTCCTCTTAATTCCTTCAATTCCTTGTTCTATTTAACTCATAATAGTTTTGACCAAGTTATAATTTGCTTGTTACTATGGAAAGGGTAAGACTGCCAGTGATCCGGTTTTCTCAAGAGCACTGCATTATTATTTGAAGATCGCAATTACGGTGAGGAAGGAGGTGACGAGACCGATCCAGAAAGAGTACTGGACCATCTGGCTGCCGTACTCGGTGGTGGTGCGCTTCACCTTGTTGTTTGGCTCAACGTAAATCACGTCATTCTGCTGCAGGTAATAAACGGGGGAATTGTAAAGCTCCTCGGCTGAACAGAGGTTGACTTCATAGGCTACGCGCTGGTCTTTGCCGACCTCACGGATGACGCGGACATTCTCACGCTGACCAGAGATATCCAGGTCACCTGCCATGGCGATGGCATCAAGGAGGGTGAACTGATCACGGTCAATAGCAACACGACCCACACCGGTGGCACCGACGAGGGTGACGTTCAGATTGACGAATTCGACCGTTACAATAGGATCCTTGACAAGGTCACGGCTGACAAGCTCGCCCTTGATATAGTTCTGTACCTCCTCACGGGTCATTCCCTCCAGACGGATGCGACCAAGGACGGGGAAGTCAATGGTGCCGTCAGAGATAAGTGTGTATTCAGAAGGACGCTGATTCTGGCCACCGGTACTGCCTGTAGTGCTGCCGATGGTATTATAACTATACAAACTAAACAGCGAGGACAGCGAAGCGTCACGCGTGCTGACCATGATGCTGATCTTATCCTGCGGCATGAGACGAACGGCACGTGGCTCTGTGATGCGTACCTGCTTCTCAAGCGGCATGTCCTGGAAGTAAGCTACGTTGTAAGGCGTAGAACAAGAGGAAAGGAATGACAGCACGATCATTGTCAGGATGAAGATGCCGTAGTAACGATTTTTCATATTGCAATTGAGTTATTTCGAACTTTATCTGCGCGCAAATATAATAAGAAAATATTTAACTCCCAAATTTTGCTGATAAATTCAGTGAACAGTTAACAGTTAACAGTTAACAACGGGCTATTTTATCCAGCGAAGGATATCCTTCAGGGTGAATTTCTTGCCATACATCAGGATGCCGGTGCGATAGATGCGGGCAGCAATCCAGAGGGTAAGGAAGGCAGTAACATAAAGGAGGCCGAGCGAGAGGGCGAGCTGCCAGAAGGGAACGTCAAATGGCAAGCGGACCATCATGGTGATGGGCGATGTGAATGGAATCATGGAGCACCACCAGGCGAGCGGACCGTCAGGATTCTCCATTGAGAACATGCCGGCATAAAGTCCGAAGACCATGATGATCATGATGGGTCCCATAAACTGGGAGGTGTCCTGCTGCTGGTCAACGGCCGAACCGAATGCAGCAAAGAGGCTGGCATAAAGCAGGTAGCCGCCGATGAAATAGAGCAGGAAACAGGTAAGGATCAAACCATAGTTGACGCTCATCAGAATCTGAAAAATGTGCGAGAGGGTTCCGGATGAAGCGGCATTCTGGGCAGCGGCTATGGCTTCGGACGAAGCGGCGCCATCAAGCCCCTGGGCGGCAACGATAGCGGCAGGATCAACGGTGGCGCCAATGCCGAACATTCCGGCAAGCACACTGCCTCCGACGCCAATGAGCAATGCCCAGACGGCAAACTGTGTGAAGCCGACGAGGGCGACGCCAATGATTTTGCCTAACATCAGCTCAAGGGGTTTGCATGAGGAGACGATGACTTCGACGATGCGGTTGGTCTTCTCCTCCACTACTCCACCCATAATCATGCCGCCATACATCATGACGAACATATAGATGGCGAGCGAAAGAAGCAGACCGAGGATGGAACTAAACTCGGAACTGGTGATATTCTCCTCGCCGTCTTCACTCCACTTGACGGAATTGACCTGCAGGGCTACGTCGCAATCCAGGATGATCTGCTCAAGGCCGTCAATGCCATAACTGGCGATGCGCGTGTGGCGAAGGGCGGGACGGAGCTGGTGCTCAATGTCGCGCCCCAGAGAACTGGGCACGGAGAGCTCGCTGTAGATGCTGAGACGCAGGGTGGAATCGATGTCCGACGGTATCTGCACTAAAGCATACAGGGGATCTTCATTCTGCAGATAAAGGACGTGCGGATCAGCGGAACCGGACGGTGCAAGGGTGACGAAATGATAGTCGTCTGTATCATGAAGCAGCGTGGCATATTGCTGGTCTGGACTCTGGTCAATGACGGCTACTGTCTTGAGCTCATCACTATGGACTTCTGCCAGCATGATGGGAAGAACGACACACAACAGGATACTCAACACCGGAACCAGGATGGTGGTGATGATGAACGACTTCTTGCCTACGGTCTGAAGATACTCGCGCTGAATGATTAGGCCTAAACGAGACACGGGAAAGTTAAAAGTTAAAGAGGTAAAAAGGTAAAGAGGTAAAGAGGTAAAGACTTATTGGGCGACGGCTTGCATGAAGATCTGCTGCATGGTGGGGAGGATCTCATGTAAGCCTTCGAGCCGGTACTGATCATTGAGCTGCTGGATGGCGTCATGAACGGTGACTCCGGCGGGAAGCTGATAGTCAAAGGAGGTGCCGTCCTCAAGCTGCACACGGTAGGTATGGCTGCGGTAACGGCGACGAATCTCTTCGACACTGCCCTGAAGAACTACTTCGGCATGATTGATGAGGGTGATCTCCTGACAAATCTCTTCGACGGACGACATATTGTGCGTGGAGAAGAGGATGGCGGCACCCTCGTCACGCAGACGAAGAATCTCCTGCTTCAGCTGCTCGGCATTGACGGGATCAAAGCCAGAGAATGGTTCATCGAAGATCAGCAACGGCGGACGATGGATGACGGTGGCGATGAACTGCACCTTCTGCGCCATGCCTTTGGAGAGCTGCTCAACTTTCTTGTTGCGCCACTCGCCCAGGTCAAAACGCTCCAGCCACTCTCCCATCCGCTGCTGTGCATCGTAACGGGATAGTCCGCGGAGACGGGCAAGATAGATGATCTCATCCTCTACCTTCATTTTCTTGTATAGTCCGCGCTCTTCAGGAAGGTAGCCGATCTGACGGATGTCTTCATCGGTCATGGGATGACCATGCAGCAGGACTTCACCGCTATCAGCGTGCGTGATGCGGTTGATGATACGGATCAGGCTGGTCTTGCCGGCTCCGTTCGGGCCCAGCAGACCACAGATGGATCCATCAGGGACGGAGAGGGATACGTGATTGAGGGCTACGTGATCTCCGTACTGCTTACTGACGTCGCGGACTTCGATGAACATACTGATTCAATTGATAATTGATGATTAGTTTATACTTAGCGCACCCCAAAAGTACCCTTATTATTCTCCAACAAAGGATCCTCACAGCATAAAGAATCTTGAAAAGACTTCGCGAGAAGACTCAAAGAAAATCAATCTTTGCTATGAAATGTATTGACTTCTTTTGATTTCCTTTTTAGGATTAGATAATGGATAAGGTACTTTCGGCATGTGATATAAAAGACTTACCCCTGGCGCTTAAGCTGCTCAATGGTATTGTTGATGCGTTCGAGCTGCTGTGGGATGCGGATATTCTGCGGACAGTGTGGCGTACACTTGTTGCAGTTGACACAATGGTCTGCCTGACGGAGCGTAGGGATGGCGCGGTTGTAGTCGATCAGATAGTTACGGCGAAGCTCGCTGTAATTCTCCTCCTCCGGACTGCCTGGCAGGAGTCCGATGTTGACACATTTATTATAATGTACAAAGATACCCGGGATATCCAAGCCATACGGACATGGCATGCAGTACTTGCAGTCATTGCATGGGATAAGCGGATACTTCATGATCAGACGGGCTGCTCCCTGCAGATAATCGAGTTCCTCCTCATTGAGCGGAATGAGTGGAGAGAAAGAACGCAGGTTATCCTTGAGATGCTCCATCCAGGTCATACCCGAAAGGGCGCAGAGCACATTAGGATAAGTGCCACAGAAACGGAATGCCCATGAGGCGGCACTCATCTCCGGCAGACGCTGCTTGAGGTGGGCAATCACGTGGTTAGGCAGGTTGCTCAAACGGCCACCAAGGAGTGGCTCCATGATGACGGCTGGGATATTGCGCTTGGCGAGCTCTTCATAGAGATACTCGGCGTTGACAGCGCGTCCCTCCTGCTTGTCACCATTCTGCCAGTCCAGGTAATTCATCTGAATCTGGACAAAGTCCCAGTGATAACGGCCCTCGTCATGCCACTGGAGCATGGTCTCAAAGACCTCTGCCTCGCCATGGAATGAGAAGCCGAGATTGCGGATCACGCCTTTCTTGCGCTGCTCTACGAGCCAGTCCAGGATGCCGTTGTCCATGTATCGCTGGTTGAAGTTTGCCATACCGCCACCACCGATGCTGTGAAGCAGGAGGTAGTCAATATAATCTGTCTGCAGATACTTCAGCGAGTTCATGAGCATCTGCTGCGAAGCTTCACGCGTCTGCTGCTGTGTTGCAAAGTTGGAGAGCTTGGTAGCAATATAATAGGAATTACGTGGGCGACCGGTTGCCTTGAGTGCAATGCCTGTGGCAGCCTCCGAAAAGCCCTTGCAGTAGGCTGGAGACGTATCATAATAATTGACGCCATGATCCATGGCATACTTCACGAGCTTATTGATCTGCTCCTGATCGAGGTCGTTGCCATCAGGTGATTCGCTGCCCTTTGGGACATTAGGCAGACGCATCATACCGTAGCCGAGGATGGAGATCTTATCACCATTGGCAGGATGTGTGCGGTAAGTCATCTCGCCCAGCTGATCTTCACTGAATGGACCGCCTTTAGGGTCGAAGTCGCCCCCCTCCAGACTGGCAGGGGCCTTGATGCACGATGGCAGGGTGGCTGCCGTAGCTACTGCTGCGGTGCCGACGCCAAGGCGCTGGAGAAATTCGCGACGATTGAGTGGTTTCATATTTTAAGAGAGGTGATTTGTGGGAAAAAAGGATTTGGATATCACACCTGGCGCTGCTGCTCGATGCCCTCAACGTAGATGGCAGAGAATGGACGCGAAGGACAGAGATGCTCACAGGCACCGCAGCCGATACACTTCTCTTCATCAATGACAGGGATCTTGCGCGAACGCTGGTCGGCTGGATCGCTCGGAACCATCTGGATGGCATTCGATGGACAGCGGCGGGCACAGAGTCCGCAGTTGACTTCATCGTTGAGCACCACGCAATTCTCCTTGATCCAGTGGGCGGTTCCCACCTTGGTACTTGCCTTGACTGCCTGACGCTGCTCCTTCTCACCTTCGAAGCGGATGATAGCGCCTGCAGGACAGACATCCGAACAACGGGTACACTCCGGACGGCAGTGACCGCGCTCAAAGCTCATGGTTGGAGCCATCATATTCATCAGATCGCCGCTTGGACGAAGTACGCCGTTCGGACACTCGCTGACGCAAAGCTGACAACCTGTGCAGCGCTGCTGGAGATGACGCAGTGAGACGGCACCTGGAGGACAGACGGGCGTCTGACGTTTAGGCGCTTTCTTGTCAAGAATAGCAGCGAAACCACCGTCAGTAGTCTTCTCCTCTGCCTTCAGTGCTGACGCGGCAAGGACTGTGGCTGACGCGGTAAGGAATGCGCGGCGGGTTGGACCCTGAGCATCTGTCTCCGCTGTCTTCTTTGACTCGGCTGGAGCTGGTTGCTGTGGCTGTGGGCTGACAGGTTTTGCCAATGAATAGGTCAAAGCGCCATGCTTGCAGGTATCCAGACAGTCGAAACAGTCAACGCAACGCGAAGCGTCCACCTGATGATTCTTGAAGTCGATGGCTGCACCCTTACACTTGCGGGCACAGAGTCCGCAGTTCTTACACTTGTCAGCATCAATGTTGACACGATAGAGGCTGCGGCGAGAGAGGAACCCGAGGAGCGTGCCCACCGGACAGATGACGTTACAGTAGGTACGTCCGCCTACCCATGCCATAATGGCTACGATGATGAAGGTGCAAGCTGCTATGATGGTAACTGGCAGGCTGCGCTGCCAAACCTCTACGGCATAATACTGATAACTGCCTACTGTCTCTGCCTTGGCTGCCAGGGCATTGTTGCCCATCTCATAAAGTGGCTGCAGAAGCATGGTGACCATGCGTCCGAATGAGCTGTAAGGAGCAAGCAGCTGCACGAAGGTGCCAAAACCTGCTACCAGCGCCACAAGGAAGAGGGCAAAGACTACGACGCGCACCAACTTGTGCCACTTGACGTCATCATAGCTGAAGCGGCCGAACTTACGCTTGTTCTTATTTGGATTAACCTTGCCGGCTATCCATGAGATGAGATCCTGCATCACACCCATCGGGCAGATGACGGAGCAATAGATTCTGCCAAAGAGTACGGTGAGCAACACCAGCAGAACTACGACAACTACATTAACGGCAAGAATGGCAGGAAGCAACTGAAGCTTTGCCATCCAACCGAGACACGTTTGGGCTGTACCTGTGAAATCCAGGAAGAGCCATGTAAGCCCCACAAAGAAAATGAGAGCCAACAAACGACGGATTTGTTTTAACATAAGAGAGAGGGGGATAAAAAGTTAAAAAGTTAAAGAGTTAAAGAGTTAAAAAGTGCCGGCTTGCCACGGGTGCCGTAATCCTTTTTCTCCGACAAAGGAAATCAAAAGAAACCAAAGAGTGGGACACCTTGATCTTTTTTGACCCAACAAAGGAAATCAAAAGAAACCAAATGTGGGTGCCTTGATCCTTTTTGACCCAACAAAGGAAATCAAAAGAAGTCAATACCTTTTGCAGCAAATATTGATTTTATTTGATTTCTTTTGATGGAGAAAAAACAAAAGCGGGGATTGCTGCAGGATCTTTTGTTGGAGGATAAAGTCAAAGAGCCGGGGCTAGTCAGGAGAACATTGACTTGACGTGCTCCTTGAATCTGGCGAATGCAGAAGCCGGGGCATGGAAGCCATCGTTGTCACGCATCTGTTCGATCAGCTTGCGCTGCGTGTCGTTCAGACGCTCCGGCACATAGACGCCGACATTGACAATCAGATCACCACGGCGTGAGGAGCGACCGAAGCTATCAACACTTGGCAGGCCTTCGCCCGGCACACGGATCTGGGTATCAGGCTGCGTTCCCGGCTTGATGGTGATTTTCTTCTTACCCTGCACGAGCGGAATCTCCACTTCGCCGCCCAAAGCTGCCGTTGGGAAGTCAATGAGCAGATTATAGAGGAGCATATCATCCTGACGCACGAAGTCGGACTGTGGTTCCTCCTCAATGAGCACGTACAGATCACCTGCGGCTCCGCCCATCTTACCGGCGTGTCCGTAACCCTGCATGGTGAGCTGCATTCCGCCTGCCACACCTGCCGGAATCTTGATGTCCACTACCTGTTCGGTGAGCTCCACGCCCTCGCCATGGCAATGCTGGCAGCGGGTCTTGATCTTCTTGCCGGTTCCCTTGCAGTCTGGGCAGACACTCTCGGTCTGCATTCTGCCAAAGAGACTGTTGACCACCTGAACTACACGGCCGCGACCCTTACACTTGGCGCAAGTCTCGAACTCTGTACCGTCCTTGGCACCTGTGCCGTGACAGTGAGGACACTCGCTGTATTTCTTGAGTTTGATATGCTTCTCCACACCTGTGACCACGTCTGCCAAGCTGACTTTGACGCGTACACGGATGTTCGAACCGCGCTGACCGCGCTCTGCCTCGCCGCCGAAGAAACTGCTGAAGCCGCCACCGCCACCTTCGCCGCCGAAGAAACTGTTGAAGATATCGAATGGATTGAAGCCGCTGCCTCCAAAGCCGCCCATTCCGGGGTCATTGAAGCCAAACTGGTCATAACGCTGGCGCTTCTGCGGATCACTCAACACTTCATACGCCTCTGCGCACTGCTTGAACTTCTCCTCTGCCTCCTTATCGCCAGGGTTCTTGTCAGGGTGATATTTGATAGCGAGCTTACGATAGGCTCGCTTGATTTCGTCATCTGATGCATCCTTGTTCACGCCAAGGACTTCGTAATAATCCTGTTTTGCCATTTTTATTTCTTGATTTTCTGCGCGCAAATATAATCATTCGCGTGAAGAAATCCAAATTTTGGTCTTTATTTTATATGAAATATCGTGCAAAGTTCCTCAAAACGTGCCATACTGTCTGCTCCGAATTTCATCATAGAGCGCCGTACACGCTCCAGCGGCTTCTCTCGTGAGGGGTCGCCTGACTTTGAGAAAAACTTATCTGCAAGGCATACAAGCCGCTCTTCGGACGTCTCGGGCAGGAGGTCGACCGCCGGCTGGATGGGAAGTCCCTGGGCAAGGATATTCTCGCGCGTCAAACCGGCTCCGGTGTGGCGCTCACAGATGCGGGCGCAGGCTTCGAGCTGCTGCTGTTCAGCTGTGGTCAGACTGTGCTGGCTGATGTATTCGCGCAGCATCCGGGCACCAATAATTCCATGACAGATGTAGGGTTCGGTCCCCTCACACAGGATGCCAGGCGCATGGGTATGGAGGATGCCGATATCATGAAGCATGGCGCCGGACTGGACGAGTGCCGGATCAATGGAAAGCTGTGCCGATGCGGCTGCGGGCAAAGCGGAGAGGATAGCAAGCGCCTTATCACGCACGCACTCGCTATGAAGGATTAGCAGCCGGCGCAATGGGGTATCTTCGGGATAGAAATGCTGAATAATATCGAGGTAACTCATTTTTTACATTATTTATTTGGATGATTCATCATTTTTCATTAAATTTGCCGCGTTAAAAACAGTGTGGCGCGATAAAGAAGTGACTTATGCCGCGCAAAAATAGTGATATTTTTTGATTCAGACAATGAAAAAGGTAAATATTTTAGCTTTTCTAATACTATTCCTCCTCTCCTTCATCCCTGCTGCCGCCAAAGATAATGTGCGCAGGGTGAAAACCGGTGCAGAACTGACCAAGTCCTACCTGCCTCTGCTCAAAGGGAAGCGTGTGGGCATGGTGGTCAATCAGACGGCGGTCATCTACCGCCCCAGTGACGGCACCTACGTCCCGCTGCCTGACTCCCTGCTCCATCTGGGTGTGGATGTGCGCTGCATCATGGCGCCCGAGCATGGCTATCGTGGCAATGCCGAGGCAGGTGCGCACATCAAGAATGGCAAGGACGAGGCTACAGGCCTGCAGATATACAGCCTGTATGGCAACACCAAGAAGCCAAAGGCGGAATGGCTGAAGGATATTGATGTGGTGATTTTCGACATTCAGGATGTGGGATGCCGATTCTATACCTACCTTTCGACCCTCTACTATGTGATCCAGGCTTGCGGCGAACAGCAGAAGGAACTGATAGTGATGGACAGGCCGAACCCAAAGGACGTGGTGGATGGACCAACGCTCAATATGAAGTTCCAATCCTTCGTGGGCATGCTTCCTATTCCGTTGCTCCATGGCTGTACGCTGGGCGAACTGGCACGAATGATGACCGACATGGACTGGGTGGAAGAGACGCGCCAGCCAGGACTGCCTGATCCGCAGGACCGACTGACGGTGATCCCCTGCGTGGGATGGCGACACGGCGACGCCTATTCTCTGCCTATCGGTCCTTCAAAGAACCTGCAGAATGACCATGCCATAGCACTCTATCCGAGCCTCTGCCTCTTTGAGGGCAGTGAGGTGAGTGTGGGTCGAGGCACGGATCATCCTTTTGAGATGTTCGGATCCCATGACTTACGCAAGGAGTCTGCTCCCGCTGGCTTCAGCCTCAAATACTACCTGCAGCATCAGAAGGAGAAAGGCTGGGGATGGATCACCCGCCAGCAGTTCTTCAACCAGCTGGCTGGCACGGATCAGCTCTACCAGCAGCTGAAGGCTGGGATGACGGAGGAGCAGATCCGCGCCACATGGAGGGAGGATCTGGAGAAGTTCCAGCTGCTCCGCCAGAAATATGCCATCTATCCATTTGCATTTTGAAAAAACTCCTGACCATATTCCGTAACAGTCTGCACACCATCGCCTTTGCGCTGGTGGGTATTGTTGCGGCGCTATATGTGTCTGTCCATTTTAATCTGGCAGGGATGGCTGTGGATCGGCTGCTCACTGAAGAGCTGGCGGAGAAACTGCAGACGCGCGTCACGCTGGACGGTGACGTGGAGGTGGACTGGCTGAATCAGGTGGTGCTCAACCGCGTCACGCTCTATGACCAGCAGGATGACACGCTGCTCTATGCCCGCCGTGTGCTGGTTGCCTTCGATGTACTCCCGCTCCTGAAGCATCATCTGGTGCTGAATACCTGCCAGCTCATTGACTTTGACCTGCGCGCATCTCGTGATTCTGTCTCTGGCGAGCATAACTTCCAGTTCATTGTGGATGCGCTCTCCAAACAGGATCCTAACAGCACTTCGTTCATCCAGGAGCTTGACCTCAACGCCATCCTGCTGCGCAAGGGAAACCTGCGTTATGATGACCGGGTACAGATCAGCCAGTTCAACGCCAACCTGCACCTCCATGACCAACTGCTGCAAGCCAAGAAGGTACACTTCCTGCTGGACGGCACCCAGATCCGGGCTGGCAGATATGAGATGGTGCTCGACCCGCAGCATCTCAAGCAGCTGGACGAGCAGTTCCGCTTCACGCTGCAGGGTCTGACTATCGAGAACAATTCCCTGCGATGTCAGGCGGATGTGGAGGGTCAGGGACGACGTGCCGACATCCATCTGCATCACCTCGCCTACTCGGGACAGCTTCCCTCTCTGCCACAGGTGCGCGACCTGCAGGCTCGGGCAGAACTCTCCGTAGCCGATTATACCGCGCCTACTGACCAACTCCAGCTCCGCGCCAATATCCAGCAAGCCTCTGCTACCGTTGAGCCTATCGGAACCACCAGCCTCAACGCACTGATAGAGGGTACGCCTACCGAAACTGCCATCAGCTGTCAGGCAAATACAAGCAAGGGCGATGCCATCTTGAAAGGCACGCTGCAGAGCAGCAATGGGCTGAAGGATTTCCGGCTGAAGGGCCACTGCAATACCACGGGCTTCGACCTTGCTCTGCTCCTCCCCGCAGCGGCGGAAGTGGGGATGGTGGCGCTCGATGCTGACTTTGACCTGCAGCAACAACAATTGCAGCCGCTTGCCGTAGCCTTGCAGGGCTGTGTGAAGAGGCTGGACTTCCGCCGCCACACTTACCGTGACCTGCTCATTGAAGGCAGAAGCCAGGGAAAGATGGCAGAGGGAAAGATTCAGCTGGCTGACAGCCTGGGCGACGTGGATCTCCTCTTCGACCTTGACTTGCAGCAGCGGCAGCCTCACTACCGGCTGGAGGGCGACATCCGCCATCTGCAGCCGGTGGCTCTTAACCTTGTGAAGCATCAGATGCTGGACAGTATTGCCTTCAGCGGACATCTGAATACCGATATCTATGCCCGACAGTGGAATGACGCCGAGGGAATATTCAACCTGACTCAAATCATACTGCAGCGCGGCGAGGAGACGCTGGCGCTCGAACCTATTCTCTTTGAAGGAAAGGCTGACCGTGGCATGCTCACCAGCCAGCTGCTCCATCTGGAATATCAGCGTGACCGCCATGACCACATGTATCACCTCAAGGGCGAACTGCCTGTTGCCAATGAGGTGTACCAACTGCTGCGCCTGCCTGTCAGCACCTCCAGCATTGCACGCTTTGAGGCTGCCTTTGATGCCAGCAACCAGCTCCACGAGGCATGGCTGAACCTGCCGAATCTGCATACCGAAAATAATCAGGAGATCTCTGCCAACGCTACTGTGCGCACCGGCGAGGACCGGCAGCTGCTGCCAATCATTGACCTTAACGTCACCACACCAAACCACGCCATTGCCGGTACGCTGAAGGGTGAGGTTCGTCTCTCTCCGCTCGAAGTAACCCTCTTCCCCACTACATTTATATATAATAATGAGGAACTCAATCTGCGCGGTGGTCACATGATCCGAACGGAGGAGGGCAACTATGCCTTCCAGAACTGCTATCTGCAGGGAGCTAATCAGAGCATCAGTGCGGCGGGTGTAGTGGGAAGCAATGGGCACAATGACCTGGTGGTGCAGCTCCAGCAGTTCGATTTAAGCCAGGTGTTCGATATCTTCAACAAGGGTTATCTTAAGTTTGCCGGTCAGGCTACGGGCGACATCGTATTAAGCAGCAATCCGCTCACTCACCTCCGGACGGAGGGTCTTTACATAGAGAATTTCTCCTACATTGACACGCTTCTGGGCGATGCAAGGCTTGACCTGGATTTCATCCTCCCCACACGCCACCTCGACGTGGAGTGCGAGATCATGGCGGATCGCCATCACGTCACCCAAGCGGGCGGCAGCATCCAGCTGGGCGTACATGATTCGCTCAATCTCTATTTCAATACCAACCAGCTCCCGCTCGGCTTCATCAACTACTGGACGGGCGGCATCCTGCAGGACTTCAGCGGCAAGGTCACCGGCCCGGTACGTCTGTATGGCGATACCAAGGCACTGCAGCTGGCGGGCGATCCGGTGGTGGATGGTTCCTTCACACACAATATCATCGGTGCACATTTCCACCTCAATGATACGGTTCACCTCGAAGAGGATCTGCTCACGCTCCGTGACGTCACCGTGGATGACTGCCACGAACATACGGCGCTGCTTAATGCCCGCGTGACGCATCAGCACCTCACGCACTTCGGTTATGATGTGGATCTGGAGATGCCTGAAGCCAACCAGGGATTCCTGGCACTGGACCGCGAGCAGACGCCGGGTCGAACCTTCTGGGGTCAGCTCTACGTATCGGGTCATGCCAACCTGCGCGGAGGCGACGGACATCACCGCTTCAACCTGAACTTGGCTACTACGGACAAGTCCTGGTTCTACCTCTCCCCCTTTGAGCAAGACTTCACCTCTGACAACGGCAGCAGCTATTCCTTCCTCACTTTCCGTGACAAGGCTACGCTCCTGCCCGCCAGCCAGACTGATGAACCGCTGCTCCTGCTCACCACTGCCAAGGCTGCGCCACAACAGGAGGAGAGCAAGACGGATCTGCAGGTGGACATGATGGTCAATGCTACGGATCAGTGTCAGGTCACCGTCCAGCTTGATCCGCTGGCGGAGGATCGTCTCATCTGCCGTGGCAGCGGAGACCTTGCCGTACATTATGATCCGCGCCGTGACATCACTTTGGCTGGAACCTACCATATCAGTTCCGGAACCTATGGCATGAGCATGAAGGGCGACCTGATGAGCAAGGTGTTCCAGCTTCAAAATACGTCGAGTGTACGTTTCAGCGGCGTGCCAAGCGAGGCTGAACTGGCTCTTGATGCCCGCTACGGCATCCCTTCGGTCAATCTCACTGATCTGGATGAGAGCATCACTACGCTGGGTTCGCTCAGCCGCAGCTCGGTACCTGTGGACTGTATGCTGGCTGTCACCGGTCAGCTCTCTGCGCCCCAAGTCAGCTTTGATCTGGAGGTAAAAAATGTGAGCGAGGAGATCCAGGCTTACGTCCACAACGTGATCGGCACCCAGGAGATGCTCAATCAGGAGGTGCTCTATCTCTTGCTCTTCTCCAAGTTCTATACTCCGCAGTATGCCCAATCTACCCAGAGCCGCAGCGGTTCGGAGATCACTTCGTTTGCCAGCGCCAGCATCACCTCGCAGCTCAACCAGCTGCTGGGACATGTGAGCAATAACTTCACCATGGGCACCAACTTCCGCACAGATCGCGGCGACTTCTCGGACATGGAGATGGACGTCAGCCTCTCTACCCGTCTGCTGGGTGATCGTCTGCTGCTCAACGGCAACGTTGGCTACCGTGATCCTGCCAACCGTCTGGGTGGCGCCAACAGCTCTAACTCCTTCATCGGTGACTTTGATCTGGAATTCCTGATCAATAACAGCGGCACTGTGCGCGCCAAGGCTTACAGCCATTACAATGAGCGTGACTATTCCATCAATAATGCACTCACCACGCAGGGAATCGGATTCATCCTGCGAAAGGACTTTCAGACCTTCCATGACATCTGGAGGCGCAAAAAATAAGCGAAAATGACCTTTTCTGGACTTTTCTTCAAAAAAAGAGTGCCAGAATTTGGTTATATCAATTATTTTCCCTACTTTTGCACCACATAATTAAGGTATAACAGATTCTGGTGTACTTTATCACTCTAATCTCAAACACGCTGTTGTACCTTCCCCCAAGCTTATTTTTATTTTTTCCCATATTTTACTATGCATTCTGTAGAAGAATTGGACATTCTCGATCCAATGTCTCTTGTGCAATTGTCGAGAGACCTCGGGGTAGATAGTCCTGATTTCAGCGACAAAGCGCATCTCATTAATCAAATTCTCGAAAAGGAGAAAGCCTCTGAACCCAAGAAACGCGGACGCAAGCCCAAGAAGGCTCAAGAGCCGGTAGCTGCTGCCCCAGTAGCGGAACAGCCTGCCGCAGCTCCTGCCACCGAGCCTGCTCCCGCCAAGAAGCGTGGACGCAAACCCAAGAACGCCGCTGCACCCCAGAGCCTGACCTTGCCTGCTGACGAGGTCCCTGTCAGTGTACCCGCTACCGAACCTTACGATGCCCAGCCGGAGCCTTTCAATGAGCCTGTAGCTTTTGACGAACCTGAAAACTTCCAGGATGCTGCCCCTTATGGCTATGAGGATCAGCCATACAATCCGATGTATGCTGAAGAGGAGCGCGTTGAGGATAATGAGCGCTTCGAGCAGGCAGAGGGTTTCGAACCAGAAGAACGCTTTGAACCTGCCAATGGCTTCGAGCCAGAGGAAAGATTTGAGCAGAATGATGGTTTTGAGCCTGCTGAAAACTTCCAGCCGGAGGAGCGCTTTGAGAGTGAGATGCCATCTTTTGAGGAGGAACCGCAGGACTTCGGCAATGAAGCCGCTACGCTGCAGCTGATTGAGAAGAACAAGAATGCCTTCTCTGACCTCTTTGGCGGTGGTAATCGCAACAATCGCCGCAACAACAAGCGTGAGGACAAGCGCAATAACAACAATAACAAGTCCCGCCGTTCGGACAATAAATATAATGCTCCCGTTAAGCCTCAGCCTGTAGTGGAGCAACCTCGCGTGACGCCTGCCCCTGCCCCAGAGCCAGAGGTTCCTGTTGTGGTTCCTGCCTCACGGGATGAGTTTGAGGGCGTGCTTACCGGATGCGGTGTGCTGGAGATCATGCCTGACGGCTTCGGCTTCCTCCGTTCGAGTGACTACAACTATTTCTCTTCACCAGACGATATTTTTGTAGGCCAGCAGCTGATCAAGCAGAACAATCTCAAGCAGGGCGACGTTGTGGAGGGTCCTATCCGTCCACCGCGTGAGGGCGAACACAACTATCCGCTGGTTCGCGTGGATCAGGTCAACGGCCGCACAGTCGATTTTGTCCGTGACCGTATTCCTTTCGAGCATCTCACGCCTCTCTTCCCGAATGAGAAGTTCCGCCTCACCAGCGGACACAATGACAGCGATTCCTGCCGTATCATTGATATGTTTGCCCCTATCGGTAAGGGTCAGCGCGCTATGATCGTGGCTCCTCCAAAGGCTGGTAAGACGGTGCTCCTAAAGGAGATTGCTACCGCCATCAGCCAGAACAATCCGGAGACTTACATGATTGTGCTGCTCATTGATGAACGTCCGGAGGAGGTGACCGACATGCAGCGCAGCGTCAATGCCGAGGTGATTGCCTCTACCTTTGATGAGCCGGCTGACCGTCACGTCAAGGTGGCTGATATGGTGATCGAAAAGGCAAAGCGCCTCACCGAATGCGGACACGACGTGGTCATTCTGCTCGACTCTATCACCCGTCTGGCTCGTGCTTACAATACCGTTTCGCCATCCAGCGGCAAGGTGCTCTCTGGTGGTGTGGAGGCTAATGCGCTCCAGAAGCCAAAGCGTTTCTTCGGTGCTGCACGTAATATTGAGAACGGTGGTTCGCTCACCATCATCGCTACGGCGCTCATCGAGACGGGATCTAAGATGGACGAAGTCATCTTCGAGGAATTCAAGGGTACCGGCAATATGGAGCTTGTCCTTGACCGAAAGATTGCCAACAAGCGTATCTTCCCGGCTGTGGATCTGCTGGCTTCAAGCACCCGCCGTGATGACCTCCTGCTTGACCAGGCCACCTCTAACCGCATGTGGATCATGCGCAAGTATCTCTCTGACCACACTCCGATTGAGGCAATGGAGATGCTGCAGAAGCAGATTCGCAATACCCGCACCAATGAGGAGCTGCTCCTGAGCGCCATGTCACGATGATTCCCCGTTCTTTGTTTTCCAACAAAAGCTTTGGTTTATTCTCCAACAAAAAATAGGATCAAGACGTCTGCTTTTTGGTTTTTATTCTCCATCAAAAGAAATCAAAAAAAATCAAATTTTGCTGCATAAGGCATTGATTTCTTTTGATTTCCTTTGTCGGAGTAAATGAATCACGGCACCCGTGGCCAGCCGGCACTCTTTAACTTTTTAACTCTTTAACTCTTTAACTTTTTAACTTCCAAAGTGATCAGTATAGAGAATCTCTCCGTAGAATTCGGAGTAAAACCCCTCTTCACTGACGTCAGCTACGTCATCAACCGGCATGACCGCATTGCCCTGGTCGGCAAGAATGGTGCTGGCAAATCCACCATGCTCAAGATCATCCTGGGCATGCAGCAGCCTACTCGCGGACGTGTGAGCAAGCCGAAAGGGCTCACCATTGGCTACCTGCCGCAGGTTATGGTACTCTCTGACACCATGACCGTCCGGCAGGAGACAGAGAAGGCCTTTGCCTCAACCATCGCGATGGAGGAGCGTCTGGCTGCCATGAATCGCGAACTGGAGACTCGCACCGACTACGAGTCGCAGTCGTATGCTGACCTGATTGACAGCATGACAGAGCTCAACGAGCAGTTGAGTATCATACAGTCGCAGAATCGCGACGCCGAAATAGAGCGCACCCTCATGGGTCTCGGCTTTGAGCGCAAGGATTTTGACCGCCCCACACAGGAATTCTCCGGTGGCTGGCGTATGCGTATCGAGCTGGCTAAAATCCTGTTGCAGCATCCTGACGTGCTTCTGCTCGACGAGCCCACTAACCACCTCGACATCGAGTCAATACAGTGGCTGGAGAAGTTTCTGGCTCAATCAAGCAGCACCGTGGTGCTCATCAGCCATGACCGTGCTTTCCTTGACAATGTCACGAACCGCACCATCGAGATTACCTGTGGCACCATCCATGACTACAGCGTAAACTATAGTAAATATGTGGTGCTTCATGCCGAACGTGTGGAGCAGCAGCGCCGCGCCTTTGAGAACCAGCAGAAGCAGCTGCAGGAGACGCGTGACTTCATTGAGCGCTTCCGCTACCAGGCCACCAAGGCTATCCAGGTGCAGTCGCGCATCAAGTGGCTGGAGAAGCAGGTGCCTATTGAGGTAGATGAGGTGGACAATTCGCACCTCCATCTTAAGTTTCCTCCTGCCCCTCGCTCGGGCGATTTCCCTGTCATCTGTCAGGATGTGCGCAAGGAATATGACCATGTGGTGTTCGATCATGTAGAGCTCACCATTCGCCGTGGCGAGAAGGTGGCATTTGTGGGTCGTAACGGTGAGGGCAAATCTACTTTGGTCAAGTGTATCATGCAGCAGATTCCTTATGACGGTAACCTGAAGATTGGCCACGGTGTCAAGATCGGTTACTTCGCCCAGAATCAGGCACAGTTGCTGGATGAGAACCTCTCGGTGTTCGACACGATTGATCGCGTAGCCGTGGGTGATATCCGCACCCGCATCAAGGACATCCTCGGAGCCTTTATGTTCGGCGGTGAGAATATTGAGAAGCCTGTCAAGGTGCTGTCCGGCGGTGAGCGTTCACGCCTGGCAATGATCCGTCTGCTGCTCGAACCGGTCAATCTGCTTATTCTCGATGAGCCCACTAACCACCTCGATATCTCCTCCAAGCAGGTGCTCAAAGAGGCTATTCAGGCATTTGACGGCACGGTGATTCTTGTCAGTCATGACCGTGACTTCCTGGATGGGCTGGTGGAGAAGGTCTATGAGTTCGGACATGGCCGCGTGCAGGAACACCTCTGCGGAATCTATGAATATCTGCAGAAGAAGAACATGGAGGATCTGAAGGAGCTGGAGAAGAAAGGCGACCCCACCCCGACCCTCCCGAAGGAGGGAGGTAAAAAGATTGCTTCAGGGGCAGGAAATGTCTCTGGCCGAAATACAATAGATCCAAAGGTTGCAGCACAAAGCCTGGCAGCATCACTAACGAATAATTCCCTCCCTCGGGAGGATCAGGGTGGGGGCACTTCCTACGCTGCCCAGAAAGCGCTCAAGGCACAAGTCTCCAAGCTTGAGAAGCAGATCAAGTCCGTGGAGGATAAAATGGAGAAACTGCAGGCAAGCCTGGATCAGTTGGAGGCCCAGATGGCTACCCCAGAAGGGAGCCAGAACCAGCAGCTCTACATTGACCATGCTGCTATCAAAAAAGAGATGGACGATGTCTCATTTGAATGGCTTGACCTCTCCGAACAACTCGAAAACCTTTTGAAATGACAGACAAATCCGCAAGTTCAGCAAGAATTTGCGGATTTTTTCATTTTATTGCGAAAAATAATGCTAAAAAATTTGGTGATATCACATTTCATATATATATTTGCGGTAGATTATAATAAAATATGGCAGATAAATCACTTTTGCAGCAACTGAAGCTGCACTTCGGTTTTGATCAGTTCAAAGGCAATCAGGAAGAGATCATACTCAACCTTATGGCAGGCAATGACACCTTTGTGCTCATGCCTACAGGTGGCGGTAAGTCACTTTGCTACCAGTTGCCTTCACTCCTGATGGATGGCACCGCCATCGTCATTTCACCGCTCATCGCCCTGATGAAGAATCAGGTCGATGCCATGCGCAATTTCTCTGAGGAGGATAACGTTGCGCACTTTATTAATTCGTCCCTGACTAAGACAGCCATTGATCAGGTCAAGCAGGATATTCTGGAGGGTCACTGCAAACTGCTGTATGTTGCCCCAGAGTCGCTGACCAAACAGGAGAATATTGATTTCCTTCGTACCGTCAAGATTTCTTTCTTTGCCGTTGATGAGGCACACTGTATCTCCGAGTGGGGTCATGACTTCCGCCCAGAGTACCGCCGCATACGCCCTATCATCAATGAGATTGGTAATCGTCCGCTGATAGCCCTTACCGCCACTGCTACCCCTAAAGTGCAGCATGACATCATGAAGAATCTGGGTATCAGCAAGGCGCAGGTCTTCAAGTCTTCGTTCAACCGTCCGAACCTCTACTACGAGGTACGCCTCAAGACGGATAATATTGACCGTGACATCATCAAGTATATCAAGCAGAAACCGGGCAAGAGCGGCATCATCTACTGCCTCTCGCGCAAGACGGTGGAGCAGCTTGCCGAGGTGCTTAAGGCAAATCAGATCAAGGCACTCCCTTACCATGCTGGTATGGACAGCGCCGTGCGCAGCGAGAATCAGGATGCGTTCCTGAAGGAGGATGCTGACGTCATCGTGGCTACCATCGCCTTCGGTATGGGCATTGATAAGCCGGATGTGCGCTATGTGATCCATTATGATATGCCTAAATCGCTTGAGGGCTACTATCAGGAGACGGGACGTGCCGGTCGTGATGGTGGCGAGGGTGAATGTATCGCCTTCTATAGTGAGAAGGATCTGATCAAGCTCGAAAAGTTCATGCAGGGCAAGCCGATAGCCGAACAGGAGATTGGCAAGCTGCTGCTTAAGGAGACCCAGGCGTATGCCGAGACCTCTATGTGCCGCCGCAAGGCTTTGCTCCACTATTTCGGTGAAGACTACAAGGAGGATGAGTGCGGTTGCTGTGACAACTGCCGCAAGCCAAAGAAGCGCGTCGAGGCAAAGGAGCTGCTCTGCGCTGTCATCGAGACTGTCCTTTCGCTCAAAGAGAAGTACAAGCAGGAATATGCTGTCACCGTCCTGGAGGGTATCCGCACGGATGAGGTGGTCAATAATGAGCATGACGAACTGGAATGCTTCGGTTCGGGCAATGACCAGCCGGCATCAATGTGGAATGCCGTAATCCGTCAGGCTCTGGTCGATAAGTATCTCAGCAAGGATATTGAGAACTATGGTTTGCTCAAGGTCACCGCCTCGGGTAAGCGTTTCCTCAATAATCCTAAACCATTCTACATCCTGGTGGAGTGTGATGATGAAGATGAGATGGATGAGTCAGAGGTAAAGGGTGCCGGTGCCAGCGCAGCCGCTGACGAGGCGCTCTACAACATGCTCAAGGATCTGCGCAAGAAGGTTGCCAAGAAGCTTGAGCTGCCACCTTACGTCATCTTCCAGGATCCTTCGCTCGAAGCCATGGCTACCACCTATCCTATCACCATTGAGGAGCTTCAGAACATCCCTGGTGTAGGTGCTGGCAAGGCAAAGCGTTACGGCGAGGAGTTCTGCGCTCTCATCAAGCGCCACTGTGAAGAGAATGATATTGAGCGTCCGGAGGATCTCCGTTTCCGCACAGTAGCTAATAAGTCAAAGAAGAAACTCGACATCATCAAGGCAATCGACCGCAAGATTGCCCTTGACGAACTGGCTGACGGTCTGCACCTCGAATTCAATGAGCTGCTTGATGACCTTGAGGCAATCATCTACAGCGGCACCCGCATCAACATTGACTACTTCCTGCAGGAGGTCATGGATGCCGAAGATGTAGATGAGCTCTTCCAGTACTTTAAGGAGGCACCAAAAGATGACCTCGAAGCCGCCATCCAAGAGTACGGTGACGTCTTCCGCGAAGAAGAGATCCGCCTAGTCCGCATCAAATTCATCGCCGAAGTCGCTAACTAATACTCCCCAGGATCCTCCGTTCGTTCACACAAGGGTTCCCGTTCGTTCGTCCCCGTTCCGAAAGCATCCAGGGTTCTCGTTCATTCACACAAGGGTTCCCGTTCGTTCGCACAAGGGTTCCCGTTCGTTCGCACAAGGGTTCTCGTTCGTTCACACAAGGGTTCCCGTTCGTTCACACAAGGGTTCCCGTTCGTTCGCACTAGGGGTCTCGTTCGTTCGTCCCCGTTCCGAAAGCATCCAGGGTTCCCGTTCATTCACACAAGGGTTCCCGTTCGTTCGCACAAGGGTTCTCGTTCGTTCGCACAAGGGTTCTCGTTCGTTCGTCCCCGTTCCGAAAGCATCCTCCCTTTCGTCCCTCCTTCCCTCGGCCTTCATTTGTCCCCCATCAATACGCACCGAGGGCGCTGGCACCGGATTGATTCCCATCAGTCCCTGCCAGCGCCCTCGGCTTCCATTTCTCACTCATAAAACAGGCGCCAAGACCCCTCGGCTTCCATTTCTCACTTATGAAACAGGCGCCAAGACCCCTCGGCTTCCATTTCTCACTCATGAAACAGGCGCCGAGACCCCTCGGCTTCCATTTCTCACTCATGAAACGGGCGCCAAGACCCCTCGGCAGCCATTTCCCAGTTATGAAATAGGCGCCGAGAGACCTCGGCGCCTATTTTTTGTCTGTCATTTTTAGAATGGCAGGTCATCCGTTCCGGCAGCAGCCTGTGGCTCCACTGGGAACTGTGCCACGGCAGGCTGTGGTGCAACGAATGCCGGTGCAGCCTGCTGAGGTGCAGCACCAAAGCCCTGTGCCATTGGCTGTGGAGCAAAGCCGCCAGGAGCAGCCATCTGCGCATCAGCCTTCTCTGCCTTCCAGCCGCGAACGTCCGTTGACCATCGCTCCACACCATCACGGCCCACATAACTGCGGCTCTCCAGGTCGAAGCTCAGGATGATGTCCTCACCTACCTGCAGCGGGTACTGGTCAATGGCGTTGTTGAAGAAGTTGAAAAGCACCTTGCGTGGATACTGGTCGAATGTCTCCAGTACATACTCCTGCTTGCGCCAATTGTTACCTGATCTGCTCACGCCCTGTGCCAGTGGCAGGACCTGAACGATACGTCCTCTGATTTCCATAATTGTTCAAATATATAATAATGTATTGTTGCTGATCATCCGCTGCCCTCAAAAGGGCCAGATTAAGCAGCGCAAATATACGATTTTTTCCATTACTGAGCAAGAAAAGCGTAAAAAATCATCTGGTTAGTCCATATTTTACATTTTTTATAACAAAAACTCAATAATAATCGCTATCTTTGCACACTCAATAGACGAATTTTACAACGTTACATGACAGATCAACTCATACAGAACATCATCGAAGGCCTCCAGGATGTCAAGGCTCGCAACATCCAGCTCATTGACATGCGTCAGATTGAGGAGGCAGCCTTCCAGTATTTTGTGGTATGCGAAGGCACTTCTTCCACGCACGTCTATGGCATCGCCAATAGTCTGACTGACTATCTGCGTGACCACATGGACCTCCATCATCAGGGACAGGTAGGTTTGCAGAACCGCCTCTGGGTAGCCATTGATTACGGCTACGTCCTGGTCCACATCTTCCAGCCCGAGACCCGCGAATTCTACCGTCTCGAATCCCTTTGGGAAGATGCCCAGATCACCAAGTTCCCCGATCTCTAATTTTTTAACTTTTAACTCTTAACTCTTAACTTTTAACTTTCTTCCTCCCGTGACTAATTCAGACAATAAGGCTCCACAGAGCCCCCAAAATAATCTTCAGCCCAATGACCGCAACCGTCCCAAGGGTGGCGGCGGATTCAATTTCTATTGGATCTACCTGGTCATCGCCTCTGTCCTCTTCGGCATCTATTTCTTCTCTGGCAATGACCTCATGCGCGAGGTAGGCTACACTGACTTCGCCAAGATGGCGCAGGAGGGCGACTTCGGTTCGCTCACCGTCAATACCAAGAATGGCGTTGCCACCGCCAAGCTCGAAAAAGCCCCTACCCTGGAGAATCTCAAGGGTCTGCAGAGCACCTTCGAGCAAGCCAAGCAGGAGGGCAAGCAGATCAGCATTGAGACCAACATCCCCTCGGCTGACAAGTTCGCCGAGGATGTTGAGAAGTGGCGCGAAGCCGAGAACAGCCAGTTCAAGGGCGACGTCCGCTACGAGAAGAGCAGCGGACCCTGGGACATTGTGCTCAGCCTCGCCTCTCCCCTAATCATGCTTCTCTTCCTCTATTTCCTCTTCTTCCGTGGCATGGGCCGCAGTGGTGGAGGCGGCGGCATAGGCGGTATCTTCAGTGGGGGCCGAAGCAAGGCGCAGGTCTATGAGAAGGACAATAAGATGAAAGTCACCTTCCAGGACGTAGCCGGACTCTCTGAAGCCAAGCAGGAGGTGCAGGAGATTGTGGAGTTCCTGAAGAACCCACAGAAGTTCACCGCACTGGGCGGCAAGATCCCGAAGGGCGCTCTCCTCGTAGGCCCTCCTGGCACGGGTAAGACCCTGTTGGCAAAAGCCGTAGCAGGTGAGGCTGATGTACCGTTCTTTTCTATGTCTGGCTCTGACTTTGTGGAGATGTTTGTAGGCGTAGGCGCCAGTCGCGTGCGCGACCTCTTCCGTCAGGCAAAGGAGAAAGCCCCTTGTATCATCTTCATTGACGAGATTGATGCCGTAGGCCGTGCCCGTAGCAACCGTGGCGGTATGCCAAGCAATGATGAGCGTGAATCGACGCTCAACCAGCTCCTCACCGAGATGGACGGCTTCGGCACCAACTCCGGCGTCATCATCCTCGCTGCCACTAACCGTGCCGACATCCTTGACAAGGCGCTGCTCCGTGCCGGTCGTTTTGACCGTCAGATCCACGTTGATCTCCCCGAACTGAATGACCGCATCGAGATCTTCAATGTGCACCTCAAGCCGCTCAAGCTGGCAAGTGACCTTGATATTGCCAAACTCGCCCGCCAGACTCCTGGTTTCAGTGGTGCCGACATTGCCAACGTCTGCAACGAGGCTGCCCTCATCGCTGCCCGTAATAATAAGGAGAATGTGGACGAGCAGGACTTCAATGATGCCGTGGACCGTATCATCGGCGGCTTGGAGAAGAAATCCAAAGTCATGACTGCCGAAGAGAAACACGCCATTGCCGTGCATGAGGCGGGTCACGCCACCATCTCTTGGCATCTGAAGTATGGCAATCCTTTGGTCAAAGTCACCATCGTGCCCCGTGGCAACGCGCTCGGCGCCGCCTGGTACATGCCAGAGGAGCGTCAGATAGTCACCTATCAGGCTATGTGCGACGAGCTCTGCGGCCTCCTGGGCGGACGTGCTGCCGAGGAGCTCTTCCTGGGCTGCATCTCCAGCGGTGCTGCCAATGACCTGGAGCGCGTCACCAAGCAGGCTTACGCCATGGTAGCCTATTACGGCATGAGCGAGTCCCTGCCTAACGTCTGTTACTATGACTCAAGCGGACAGGAATATGGCTTCACCAAGCCATTCTCTGAAGAGCGGGCCAAGAGCATTGATCAGGAGATCTCCAAGCTCATTGCCAGCCAGTACGAACGCGCCAAGCAGCTGCTCCTCCAGTATCAGGAGGGCCACAACCAGCTCACCAGCACCCTTGAGGTCCGTGAGGTCATCTTCACAGAGGATGTGGAGCAGATCTTCGGTCCCCGCCCCTGGGCTTCACGCTCTGACGAACTAATGCAGCAGCAGCAGTCTGAACCTGCAGTTATTAGCGAACAAAGTTAACTTTTTAACTCTTTAACTTTTTAACTTCGCCGCAGGCGACCGCTCTTTAACTCTTTAACTCTTTAACTTTGCATGCGCAGCTTCCTCATCCGCACCGCCACCGCCATTCTCCTCGTAGCCGTCATGCTATGGGCAATATTGGCAGGTCCCTATTCCTTCCTGGGATTCTTCACCCTGCTCCTGTTCGGAATACTCTGGGAGTTCTATACCTTGATCAACGTCTCACGTGAGGTCCACATCTTCCGTCCGCTGCATAGCCTGGCAGGTGCCCTGCTCTTCGTGCTCATGTTCCTGGATGCCTCGCATCTGACTGCCAGTTCCGTCCTGCTCTGCTACGTCTTTTACCTGATGATCCTCTTCATCAGCAGGCTTTATACCAAGCAGGAGAATCCTATCCGTGAGATAGCCTATATCATTCTTGGTCAGGTTTATATCGCCATCCCTTTCGCCATGCTTTCGGGCATTGCCTTCCATACACAGGCATTCCCGCTGGGCGAAGTGCTCAAGGACTACAGCCCGCTGTTCATCCTGTCGCTCTTCTTCTTTATCTGGATCAACGACACGGGTGCCTACCTTACCGGTATGACCTGCTCCAGTCTGATGCACACACACAAGCTCTTCCCTCGCGTCTCGCCCAAGAAGACCTGGGAGGGAGTCTATGGCGGCGTCATCTTTGCCATGCTCTTGGGCTGGGGACTCTCGTATGACTTCATCTGGAATCTCTTCGGCATCGACCTGCACGAAGGTCTCCGCCTCACCACCCTGCAGTGGATCGGCATGGGACTCGTAGTCAGCATCTTCTCCACGTACGGTGATCTGTTCGAATCATTTATCAAGCGTGCAGTAGGAGTCAAGGATTCCGGCAATCTCCTGCCAGGCCACGGCGGCCTTTGGGATCGCTTCGACTCCCTCATCCTCGCCGCCCCCGCCGCCCTCTGCTATCTCGCGGCATGTGCAATGCTGTAAATTTCTTCGACCTGTACGGTTTGAACACAGATTTAACGGATCAAACGGATATAACGGATTATCTCAAACAGATATAACGGATTATCTCAAACACGAATTAAAACGAATTCAAACAAATTTGCTTTAATTGGCTTAAATTTGCGTTTTATAAAAATCCGTTAAATCCGTTAAATCTGCGTCATCTGCGTTCTATTCGCCACAACAGGCATCCAACCGTACAGCTCGAATTTCTTCCCACAGATTCCACAGAGACCCACAGATATCCGTGGCATGAGCATTCTCTCCAGTTCACCGTTCACAAGGTGATATCCGTGGCATGAGCATTCTCTCCAGTTCACCGTTCACAAGGTGATATCCGTGGCATGAGCATTCTCTCCAGTTCACCGTTCACAAGGTGGTATCCGTGGCATGAGCATTCTCTCCAGTTCACCGTTCACAAGGTGGTTTGTTCCACAAATCCACCCCATAATGTCACCCCAACATAGCAATCCCTCCCCCACACAAGAAATTTCTCCCCTTCAGCGCATAATTATCAATTATCAATTATCAATTATCAATTAAAATCCGTATCTTTGCGCCCGAAATAAACCAGGCCGAGCATATCCCCCGGCCATAAAACTATAGAACAATGAAGAAGGATTTGCACCCAAGCAGCTACCGTCCAGTAGCATTCAAGGACATGTCAAATGACGTGACTTTCATCTCACGCTCTACCATCAACACCAAGGAGACCATTGAGATCGATGGCGTTGAGTACCCACTCGTAAAGCTTGAAATCACCTCTGCCAGCCACCCATTCTACACTGGCAAGCACAAGCTCGTTGATACCGCAGGTCGTGTTGATAAGTTCCTCAACCGCTACGGCAACCGCAAGAAGTAATATCTTTCCTTCCAGAAGATATAAATTGAGAGCTGATGTCAAAATGACATCAGCTCTCAATTTTTTATATCAAAAAATCGTAGTGTACATACGAATAGTATTCTCACTCGTAGGTGGGTATAAGCGCTGAAATCCCATACGCTCATAAAAAGTATCAGCGCGATATTCGCCCTTCAGATATAGGGCATCTACAGTTATAAATGAATAAGATCCTTTAGCCTTAACAATCTCAAATATCTTTTTCAAGATAGCAGTTCCTATGCCCTGACGTTGGCTCTTCTCATAAACGGCCAGATAAGCAATATCTACTACTGGATAAACAGTCTCGCTTAACAAAGCCTTCCGTTGATCTTCTGATAAATCGTCTGGCAAAGAAGCTACTGCTAATCCATTCAATAAATCTTCTTTATCATCATCATCAAGAAAAAGAGAATCCTCCATTAGTGAAAAAAAAGCCTACAATCTGATTATTGTCATCAAACACTACATAAGAGCTACAGTTGTTTTCAGCAAGGCTTTCTTGAAGTCCATCATGGATAAAACGATCCATCACCTCAATTCCACACACAAAACTTGAGAGTTCTTCGGTATCGATAAGAGGTCGGTAATAAAGTGAAATCATTATTTTTGTACCAAAACGTAGTCTGACACTAAAGCCTGCTTTGACTTCATCTGAATATCAGTTTCAGACAAATTGTCAGTAGATATACGAATCAACTGCTCGCGAATCTCACGAGCAACCACACCACTGACAGGCTTACGAGAAGAAGTGAATCCTAACATATTCAATTAATACTATGGTTAAACAGTTTTTACCGATGCAAAATTACGCTTTTTTTTGTTTCTATCCAAACAATTCACATAAAATCATATTCTTTTTTCGAAAATTGTATTCGAGCAACCACATTTTTTGGTCATTCGTAATTAATTTATGGTCATTCGTGTCATAAAAATAGCTTCCTCTATTTCCTTACATTCCTATTGTTCAGGTATCTGAAAGAAGCCCTCCAATGAAGCCGAGTTGATCGAATCGGATGCCCCAAAACCGCAACACCATCTATCATTTTTGCTATTATTGCAATAAATTTTGCTTATTTCTTAAAAAATCTGAAATATTATTTGCTCATTTACACACAAATTCCTATCTTTGTCACAAATTATGAATGTGGCTCATGAGTTGATTTCTCTCCACATCCTACTACCTCAAAAAATATTAATAACTAGTTATCATATTTGTGTGTGTATGAAACACTCTCTCAAACAAACTCTCTTAGGTAGTGGAGCATTAGCTTCCCTCCTTCTCTCTGCCTCCCTGGTCAGCTGCCAGGATGAGGATTATGGATATACTTCAGCGGAGGTACGCGCTGCGGCGTATGATAGAAACTTCATCAAGAAGTATGGTGAGATTGATCCTGAACAGAGCTGGGATCTCACCAAGTATGCCTTTGACGCTGACCCTGAGCTTTCAACTAGAGCTGCTATAGAAGAATGCCCATTAGGTGCTCAAGGAAGTAATACTGGTTGGGGCGATGAAAATGCCAGTGTCACAACCACTAACGAACTATTCTACGTAAATACTACACTTGTAGAAAAGTTTACAAGCACCTTGAAAGAAGGTCCAGAAGGAAAAGACAACTACAAATTAGGAAAAACAGGTTTTGAATTGTTTTCTAATGGTGTTTTCTATATCATTCCAATGTTCCAGGGTCAATCTGGTGTCAACACTGATCTCCACATGGTAGTTACTTATGGAGGTCAAGAGTATGACCATGCGATATGGCAACGTTCTGTAAATATTGAGCAACAGCTTTATGGACAATTTGATTGGAAATCACTTACTAACGGACGATCTTCTTTTCCTACAATTGACTGGTATGTAGATACTAATAATGGCAAATTCTTAGCTTGTACAAACGAAGCCAAGGGCATACGTTCAAGGCCTATCAAATGCTTGATTCCCAAGGGAGCAAAGATTGATTTCTATCTTCACACTATCAATGGACACTTGAATCTACGTGATGCAAATTCACCTGCCGAACATAAAGACTATGACCGTATTGATAGTTGGGGAGAGAATAGTAGTAATGGAGAGGCTAATCTCGCTCGCACAGGAGACAAGATGTGGGCATCTCATAACAAGATGATTCAGCTTGATTCTGAAAGCCTGGTCGGTGGTTTCAAAATCGCACCTGAAGAAATAGCTCGTTACGGAAAGGAGTATATGTTTATTGCCTGTGAAGATGCTTGGTCAAAAAATGAGGAAAGTGCTCCAACTTATACCTATACTACAGACCGAACAAAAGTCAACGGAAGGAATCTTAATGATAATCAGAAACAAATAACTGTCGATAGGTCAGACTGGCAGGGAGACAATGACCTGAACGATCTTGTTTTCCTCTTTGTTGCTGATGAACTTCCTACTGTTGCAGAAGCGAATACAGTGAGCAAACGATACATTATTGAAGACCTTGGTTCAATTGTGGACTGGGATTTCAATGATGTAGTTGTGGATTTGATTCAAACACAGAATCCAACAACAAATGAAATCACACAGAGAGCAGAACTTAAGCACCTTTGTGGCACAACTCCATTTGAATTGTATATCGGAGAACCTAACAATACTGATAATTCCGTCAAACTGAACTTTCAGGCAAGCAAATATGCCTATACTGACTATTTGGGCAATAGGCAGACTTTCAGCATTTCCAATGGTAAAATACCAGGACAGCAGATGGCTCAATCTGAAGAAATCACAGATATAAAGTTTGATCTTCCTGCTTCAAATCCATGGAAACCGTCTGAAAACAATATATGGGTAAAAGTCTACAAAGACCAGACTTATAAAGATAATTATCGTCCCAATAATGGTACAGATATAGCCTATAGGGATCCAAATAATGATAATTATGGAGGAGAACTTGACCAGGACTATAGCCATGGAAATGGCAACAATGGTAATGGCGTTGTAGATGGTGAGATTGATGATGACTTCGATCAAACGACCTTTGAGACAGTTGCGTTCCCTCGTAAGGGCAAGGTACCAAGAATCATTGCTGTTGATCTTGACTATCAATGGACTGAGGAGGACCATGACATCCAGAAATCGATGTGGGCTTCTTACAACATCACAGCTACCACTGTTTCTGCTGACGATAGTGGTGGCGTGGGAACAGTAAGTGGTACAGGCAGATATAAGAATGGTCGTCCAGTATCCCTTACCGCTACCCCTAACACTGGCAATATTTTTGTTGAATGGAGTGATGGCGTTAAGGATAGAAATCGTAAATTTGTAGCATCTGGAGACGCAAGCTTTACTGCAAAATTCAAGAATGTATCTAATCCTCATGGATTTGAATATATTCAGAATAATGAAGGGGCATGGACAAATTTTGATTTTACGAAAGACCAAATCAAACAGCTCTTTGATGATGGATATAACACGATCATTGTTGAAGCAACGGGCAACAATGGATCATTCGGTCTGAAAGCTGCAGACAAGAGTCATGATTATATTTTGAATGGCGATGCTTCAGATTACCAAATTGTTAATGGAGAAGGGTCTGTAGTACTTACAGAAAGCCAAATTGAAGCTATTAAAGCTGCATGTAATTCAAATGTACAATATCCTCTTACCCTTCAGTTAAGAAATAGCGGCACTACCATTACAAAGATTTCTTTTGCACATACACAAGACTTCTTTACCGTCGAATTGATGGATGTAGAGCATGGTGGCATCAAAGCTTCAGACACAGACAGACACTCTGGATTCTGGACAAATAATAGTGATCCTACTGGAAGCAATACGCCATGGATTCTTAATGGTCATAGGGACTTTATTAAGGCTTCTTATGCAGCACGTACAGAAAACAATCCAACTGCTCCTGGCGCAACACTTAACGTCGTTGACATAGAGGAGGGTTATTATTTCAAGCATTGGGAGCAGTACGTAGGTAATTCGCTAAAGAATATTGACACTAACAATCCGTTGACCGTTTATTCGGACGTGAAGCTGAAGGCAGTCATCGTGAAACCGCATGTCAAGGTATCTCACAAGACAACGAAGGAGAGTGTTTCTTATTCTCTTTCTTATACAAGTGATCAATCCAGCATTGCTAACAACCAAAGTGCTTGGGAAGGTGATGTAAATGCATCAAAGGAGTTCAAGGTTAAAGCAACCTATGATCTACAAGGTATTCAGGTCCAAAACAATGTTCGTTTCTTATGGAATGATAGCAATATTGAAAACAACGAGCATATTAATGAAACAGAGAGAACATTTACGCTTAACAATTCTGACCTTGATTTGACATCTCGTATCGAGTATAAGATTATTTCTGTTGTGAAAGACCAAAATAACAATTTCAACAACAACTATGGCGGAATTCTATATAAAGTAAAAAAAGATACTGAACAATATAATGCGCCATATATTGAGGGTGACTTCTGGGCTGAAAGAGATCAAGTATATGTTCTTTATCCAAAACCGAAGCCAAGATACAAATTCGTTAGTTGGGGTGCCGCAAGTAACGACGTAAAGCGCGAATTAACAATCACAGGAGATAATTCTCCAAATATTGTGTATCGACAGGTACAAAATTCTGAGATCACCAGACTTTATACCAACAATGATGGTTACGGATTAAGAAATAATTATGAATTCAAAGTATTTGATCCAAACGAGAATGGTAACATCCATAATGATTTAACAAATAAGTTGGGTGAAAATTCACGAGTACTAGTATTTGAATTCGCTAACAATCTCCCTTCTGGAGCAAAATTTGCATTCAATCTAGGAGGTTCAGACAACAAGAAAGGTTGGTCTCTAAAGGATACCAATGTCGAAATAGTTGGCAACATATTGTATTATGAACTTGACTATTACGATTGGGAAAATGTCAGGACTAACGGTTTTATTCTTAAGCCTTCTAATCTTGGTAATAATGTTGAGATCAAACTTAAATATGTAAGTATTTATTAAAAAAAAGGTCATCGGGGACAAAGAGGTCATCAGTGACACAGGTCATCAGGTCATCAGGGACAGGTCCCGTTGACCTCTCCCACTAAATAATCAATGGCTGGTGTGCATCCCCTCACATCAGCCATTGCTGCCTTTATAATACCCCTATCAGCATTTTCTCGGGAAAAGATTTGGAGATATTAAATATATAATGTATCTTTGCGGCGGAAAATAATACAATTATGGTAAACAAGAATACTGAATACTGGCTAGATATTGCGGATTACGATTTAGAAACAGCAAAATCGTTAATGGCTTCAAAACGCTGGCTTTATGTGGGCTTTATGTGCCATCAAGTCATTGAGAAGTCGTTAAAGGCATACTGGTGTGCAACAAAACCAGACGATCCCCCATATTCTCACAATCTCATTAATTTAGTGCAGAGTTCAAACTTGGTCAGAGAGCTTTCGGAAGATCAGAAGTTGTTCATACAAAGAATTATGCCTCTCAATATTGAAGCGAGATATCCAGAATATAAAGAGCGCCTCTTGCGGCAACTTACTCCTGAGGTTTGCCAACAGATTATTGACGAAACGAACGATCTATTCCTATGGATAAAAAACAAGTCATTGAAATAGTTAAACGCTATAAGATTGCGATAAAAGATATTCTTCCAGACAGCCAGATTATCCTGTTTGGATCTTATAGTAAAGGAAATGCACGCCATGATAGCGATATCGATGTCGCTGTTATTGTACCCGAACTTAAAGGTGATTGGCTTGACACATCAGCTAAATTATGGGGTGCTACATGGGACATCAACACACTGATTGAGCCTGTATTGATAGAAAAATGTCATCCTTCACCTCTTTATCAAGATATCATGAACACTGGCACTCCGATTTGATTGATCAAATAGCAGGTCATCGGAGACAGGTTCCGTTGACCTCAGGGAGGTCATCAGGGACAGGAGGTCATCAGGGACAGATACTGTGTTGAAAAACAAATTTTCGAACAGAAAGTTTTTCTACGCTTGATGAAAATTTATAGAATAAATCATTTTGTTATTTGGACATTCCACAAACATGTATCATTCCTGCGTTCGGGTGCGT
>JAZLJN010000010.1:0-19003 GCA_045617885.1 Bacteroidales bacterium
CAAAAAAAGCACCAGACTATAGCTGTCCAGTGCTCTGTAATGTGGCGGCTTTCTACTCTCCCGCTTTCGCAGTACCATCGACGTTACAAGGTTTAACTTCTCTGTTCGGAATGGTAAGAGGTGGAGCCCTTGTGCTATAACTGCCTTATTTTATCTTGTCTTTCGACGTGATTTCTTTGTTTTAGCGATGCAAAGATAGCGCATTTTTCTGAGCGATGCAAATCTTCACACCCTTTTCTTTCAAATCCTGGATTTTTTTCTTCAAATCCCCTTATTCTGTTACCTACGCCTTGCAATTTAGTGCAGATAAGTCTTTATTCCGTAATCAAAATCTTCTTCGTCACTCCATCTTTCTGTATGATGTTGAGACCTGGGTGCGGCGCACCTTGCTTATGTCCGGAGAGGTTATAGATTTGTTGCGAGTCTGATGAGTCCGAAATGGTCTGGATGGATACAATGGAAGATGGATCAATGACGACTTTGACCCAAGGGCATTTCGCGTATCCCTTCTCGTTTATTGCTGCGACGCAAAACCAGTATGTGCCCTCCCAGATAGAATAATCACAGGGGTAAAACAGCCAGTTCTGATGCAGGTTGGTATCTTCTTCTGACCACCCGACGTATCCCTCTGTGCAGCGGTCTTCGTCGGCAGCACCTACCGTATAAACAACCTCTTCGGGGATGACAGGGAATCCATAATAGCCTACATTCGGCACATAATCCCATGTGAAGTAAAAGCCTTCAGGACGCAACTCTACGTTGAAGTTCTTTGGGCCTATAGGAAAATCCTGACCGACATATTCAATGACTCTTACCTTGGGTCCTGGATTGCCATTCAATACAGGTGCAATTCTGAACTCATGAAAGTCATTCTTATCGACCTCGACCTGGAATTCTACATATTCCTCAGGGTGTGACGAACCTACAATCTGTCCATCGACCTCATATTCAATAACTGCATCCAGCGGAATCCTGTCCCTGTTCATATTGAACCTTGGTCCATAGATACCAATGGTGGCAAAACGGTGTCCTACAGGATCAGGCTGTACAAGCGGTTCGATAACAGGCATTGGACTTTCAGGTACAATGCCATTCTCTACATCAATCTCGTAGATCTCAACCTTTGTATCTTCTTTTTCCGAAATATCATGAACTCCGAAATAGTAGATTCCAGAAGTCTCTACATAAAAGCATCTATTCTCACAAGTTTGATAATAACTAGTGCTTACGGTATTTACCTCAAAGGGTTTCATAATTACTTTTGTCATCTCTTCCACCTCGGGACTGTTTCCCAGACGTACTTCTAATGTGGCAGGTAAAAAAATAGAACAAACCCTTGCCATCATACAGAATTGATAGGGCTTTCCTGCCTCTAAATGAATACCTGGAAGGAAAAACCAATCATCTGCTTTATTGTGCTTTACTAAATTATCAATATGGTAGAACTTAACCCATGTGTCTCCATCCTGATTTGCATCTACAACATGATATTCATCTTCCCATTCTCTATCCTCAAAATAATTGTTGTAGGGTACTTCATAAATATTGCCTTGTGCTTGAGTAGCAATATTGAAGATGAAAGATACAAATAGAAATAATATTTTTTTCATACTATTCAACTCGCAAAAAAAAATCAAAATAAAAACTAGACTCTTTTTAGAAGTATGGATACAAAGACAAGTCCCATACTGAAGAACCAAGATATTCGTTGCCGTTGATGTTCTGCTGAATGCCTCCATCAAGGGTAATCCAGGTATTGTCATGTATTATCCCATCTATCCATCTTGCTCTCATTTCATCAACAATATAGTCCGTAGATTGATAACTTTGGTATTTATAGTAATAAGTACCATTTTCATATTCTATAGTAGGGTTTCCATTTTTATCAAATCCTAACCATCCGTACCTGATGCGGCTCTTGACAAGACTGCGTCTGACGGCAGTGGCCATGGCTAGACAGTAAAAATCATTGTCAGTGGCAGTATTGTCTAGAATAGGAAGAAGCAAGGGAATCCTTGAATGCAACTTGTTATAGAGATTATTGTACGTGATAGGCCTACTCTGGTAACCGAATCCCAGTCCCGTAAGGTATGTCCTTGTCTTATTCAGTTCAGTAATAGGCTTCCCATTATAATAGATGGTGTTCATGTCATAAGTGATACCTCTGATGACGGTGGCAGCATTCTGCACCTCTACAGAAGAATCGTATATGGTATTTGCAACATGATCCAGAATAGTAGTGCTGTACCTGGCAGGGATATACTCACCGACGCTACTATCATAAGTCAAAGAATCCGCTACAAGGAAATCTGCATTAAACATCCTACGGAGGTAGGTAAGGTACTGAGCCACCATGACTGCTGCATGGTTGTTTTGACGATTCCCCTTTTCATACATTGGGGCAAACATGTTCCAAGGCCATCCAGCGCTCCATTCGGACTCTATTTTAAGAGTACCTTCATTTTGGATTGTAACAGTATGATAGATTGTGTCAATGGGAACCCAACTACCACTGCCAATAATGGTGTCGTAGTTTACGATTTGGACGAGTCCATAAATCAAAGTGTCTTTGACATCAACAATAAAAGTATCTCTAGGAAAATAAGGATCAATAATGCCCGGCAGATCACCAAAGTAGTTCCACTCCCCAACGATGTCCGAATTAGTTAGACCAGCAGCAATTCTGTCGTACAGATTCTTGGCTATATTGTCAAAATACACCATCATGCTTTGTGGTAAAGAATCCTTGACAAAAAAACCTTCATCTGCATGAGCTACAACCATAGGGACAGAAGTGTCATTGGACAGCAGTTCCCAACCATCTTCATAGTTTACGATGTACATGACAGTATCACCTTCATACAGATAAGGCTCAATGTTTGTCTGGAAGTTCGAGCGAGTTTGAGTCTTCTGCCCAATGCGCTGATGGATCAAATCCAGGTTTGATGACTTGGAAATAGCTGTGGAAGATTGTTGGAAAGAATCGAAATCGGCAATCTCTACATTGTCATTGCAGCTTACAACACAAAGTAAGCTGATTAAAGAAATTAGTAGTTTTTTCATAAAAAAGGTTTTAAGGAGAATAATTATAATAATACTTGTTATTCGGCAATCACAAAGTTTCCGAAATATTTGAATCCATTCCCTTTTATGTGCAGGATGTATTGCCCCGCAGGAAGGGAATTGGTCGTTATGTGTAAGATGCCATTAATAGTGTACCCTTGATAATGTGGCGTATTATCATTAGCATCAAAGATGCAAACTTCGAAAGACGTGATGCTTGCAGATTGAACTTTGATTAAGTTGTTGGTGATTATTTGAGCGGAGAAAGATGTTGTACTGGATTCATAACGTTTAGGTTCATCTTCAACCTCTGCGTAGATGTCAATAGGTACATCATCAGGTCCAGATTCTTTACATAATGCTATCATTGGATATAATAGCAAAAGAAATAAAATTAGTTTTCTCATAAATGTATTATATTAAAGATTGTGGTGCAAAGATGAGGAAAACTGATTAAAAAGGCAAAAAAAAATCTGCGCAAAAAATATGCAAATCAGTTTGCATATTTTTTGCACAGATTCTACACAGGATGTAACATTCCTGCAAGTGCTTGTATTAGAGAGAATTTATAAAGTCCTTCCAGTTGCGATATGTAACATTTCCCTTAAATACCTTATTGAAGAGTCTGGACTGGGAAGAATGTATTGCTTCGTAGGAGAGACTGACCAGAGTAGCAATCTCATGCCATGAAAAACCCATTTTAGTCAGCAATGAGAGCCTCCATTCGGTATCATTATAACTCTGAATACCTCGGAGCTTAGGCAAGAATTCTGGCATGATGGCGTCATACAAGGTCTCTATTTCTCTCCAGTCCGATTTGGTCAGAGTCCGATTATTGTCACACTTTTGCCTGATCTTTTTGTAGGTTTGACTATTCTTCAAGTCAGCAGTGGATGCAATAGTAAGTTCTTGCTTTAGTTCGACATGCTGCCTGTTGGAAACAATGATTCGTTGCAGATGATCATTCTGGCGTTTGATCTTGCGCCTGCGTGCATGCTCAATATAGAATAATAATAGAGCGATTGCCGCCAAGGCAATATACATCCATGACTGTGCCTTGAGAGAGGCTGCTCGTATCTGGAGATCAGAAATCTCCTTCTCGCGCAACTGATAATTATAGAGCGATTGGGACAGAGTGATGGCTTCTTTGTTGTTGAGGCTTCTTAATGTATCTTGTAGATTCATGAAAGAACGAATATAATACATCGCTCTATGGTTGTCGCCATGTAGATTTGCTTGATTGCCAAGCCAAAGATTTGCATTTGATTGTGCTGTTAGACTGTTACTCTCAAGTAAAAGATTAAAGTAATAAGCGGCAGAATCAAACTCTTCTCTATCGGAGTACAAATGTGCTTTTATCGAATAGACAGAGACTTGATTTGTTTTCGTTATCTTCTGAGGATACTTGTATAAGGCTTTTTGGGCTTTATCGTATTCGTTGAGCATGTTATAGATCGACGTTTTCTGGCAGGATATCGTATATAAACTAGCAGAGTCGTTAATGAGTAAGGATTTGCTTTCTGCATTTTCATAGATTTTGAGAGCTTTTTTGTACTCTTTATTAAGTATGAGAACCGAAGCAATGCCTTGTGCATCTAGAATCATCCCTATAGTATCCTGATTAATGCTATCCACTCTGTATGCTTGCTCAAAGGAATAAATGGACTCATCGTAGAGGTGCTGATGGCGAAACAGGTATCCCATTTGAGCATAAATCTTACCTTGAAGATCTAATATTGCGGATTCATTACCCTTCATGGCACGCTTGTACGCGCTTTGCTCCATGGCATTGAGCGCTTTGTGAAAGTAGTCAAGAGCCTGCGGCGCGTCTCCTAAATCACGAGTAACGCGACCCGCATAGTAACAAACCTCTGGCAGCAGACGCGGATCACCCTGATTGGAATAATAACTTAGCAGATCAAGGATAAGACTGTCAGATTCGTGACGGATGTATGCCTTGTCCCTTGCCTTGACCATAAGCAACTGGTGATATCTCTGGTATGGTACCGATTGTCTTTGCATCCGGGGCTCCATATCATACAGCAGAGCCAGCGCACTGTCAGGTCTGCTCACTATCAGGCTATCAATAGCAAGCAGTTCATCAGGATACTGAGGCATGCGGCTACAGCCGGTGCTCAAGGCTCCGACTGTCAGCAAAAAGAGAAAACAGATAAGAGAAGTGAACAAATTGAAGTGCATATTCAGTCTCGTGGCTGACCTGTCAAAAAAACAGGGGTATCCGATAGTTTAAACGTCCAGATAAGAATCCTTGAATCCGAGGAAATAGAGCACTCCATCCAAGCCGATGGTGTTGATGCTCTGCTTGGCATTGGCTACAACACGTGGTTTGGCATGGAAAGCAATGCCAAGACCAGCCAGTGAGAGCATAGGCAGATCATTGGCACCATCACCTACGGCAATGGTCTGCTCCAGGTCAACCTTCTCTACCTGTGCGATGAGACGCAGTAGCTCTGCCTTGCGCTTGCCATCTACCACCTCACCACGGTACTTGCCGGTGAGCTTGCCAAAATCATCCACCTCCAGATCATTGGCATAGACGTAATCGATGCCGAACTTACGCTGCAGATACTCGCCGAAGAAGGTGAAACCACCGGAGAGGATGGCAACTTTGTATCCATACTTCTTGAGTACGAACATCAGTCGCTCCACGCCCTCAGTAATTGGCATATTCTCTGCAATCTCACGCATCACGCTGATGTCAAGTCCCTTCAGCAGCGCCACACGACGGGTGAACGACTCCTTGAAGTCAATCTCTCCCCTCATAGCACTCTCCGTGATAGCCTTGACCTGATCACCCACGCCAGCCCTCACTGCCAACTCGTCAATGCACTCGGTCTGAATCAGCGTAGAGTCCATATCGAAGCAGATCAGACGGCGCATACGGCGATACATATTGTCACGCTGGAACGAAGAGTCCATCTCCAGTTCGCCCGAGAGTGCCATCAGCTGACTGTGCATCTCCTCCATGTTCTTGGGCGTACCGCGCAGCGAAAACTCCACACAGGCGCGTGTCTTCTCATGCTTATCTGGCTCAAGGGGCGGACGGCCACTGAGTCGCTTGATGGCATCAATATTCAACCCCTGGTTAACAATGATATTGGCAACAGCCTCTATCTGACGCGCCTGCAGACGACGGCCCAGAATGGTCAGAATGTAACGATTCTTACCCTGGCGTCCTACCCAGGCATTGTAATCCTCCTCGGTCACAGGGAAAAAGCCTACGTTGACATGCAGCTCAGAGCTCTTGAAGAGCACCTCCTTCATCACATTACCACTGTTTGCCTCATCCACACGGATGAGGATGCCCAACGAGAGTGTATTGTGGATATCAGCCTGACCAATGTCCATAATCTTGGCATCATATTTGGCCAGAATGCTCATGATGCTGGCTGTGAGTCCGGGACGGTCCTCACCAGTGATACGCATCAGAATAAGTTCTTCTTTATTATTGTTTTCCATTGAAAAAATATTGTTCAAACCAAGCAATTGCTTACTTGAATGGGTAAAAAAGATTTTGAGGATCTATGAATGTCCGAAACTGTACAGTTTGGAACATTCAACAACTTGAAAATGGGCAAACCGGAACCTTGGCGTCCATTTAAAGATCTATGAATGTCCGAAACTGTACAGTTTGGAACATTCAACAACTTAAAAATGGACAAACAGAACCCTTGGCGCCCATTTAAAGACTTGGGAATGTTCCAAACTGTACAATTTGGAACATTCAACAATTTGAAATTACAAAACTAGCGACTGGGTGATCTCACCAGGCAGTTCCTCTACGTAATGGGTCACCATGATGAGGGTTTTATCCGGACGCTGGCAGAAAGTAGCGATGACGTCACGCACCAGATTCCGGCGGTAGGTATCCAGACCATGCAGCGGCTCGTCAAGAATAAGTAAAGCAGGATCCTTGACGAAGGCGCGCGCCAAAAGGCACAGACGCTGCTCACCACTGCTCAAGGAGAGGAACATACGGTCCTTCAGATGATCAATACCAAACACGCGCATCCAGAACAGACAGGTATCAACCTGATCCGGACGAGGCCGCTTATATAGACCTACCGAATCATGCAGGCCAGAGGCAACTATATCAATAGCGGGACGGTTCTCCTTATAGGCACGGTGGAACTCTGGAGAGACAAAACCGATATGCTTCTTGATCTCCCAGATACTCTCGCCGGTGCCTCTGCGACGACCGAAAAGGCTGATGTCACAGGCGTATGCAGCAGGATGATCAGCACAGATCAGGCTCAACAGCGTGGACTTACCAGCGCCATTACGACCCTGAAGCGCCCACTTATCACCACGACGCACGGTCCAGTTCAGTCCGTTATATAACACGCGATTAGCATCAGGGAGCTGGAGGCTGAGGTTATGGATGTCAATGATCTGATCCGTGATGGTGCCGTCAGCCGTCAGATTGGCGGGAGAGACTACCGGTAGCCCCAGAATTCCCTCACGAAGCTCGTCAGATAGATGTGACTCTGGCGCAGTGGAGAAGTCAGACAGGCATGCAAGATACTCGGCACGCGTCAGCTTCTCACCCACTGTCATCTCCTTTACCTCCACCACGTGGGTCATGAATTCAGGCACGGTATCAAGCATGGAGAGAATCATGATAATCTGCACCTCATGGCTGTCAACAAGCATCTGGAAAAAGTCAGAGAGCTGCTGGCGCATAGGTGCATCCAAGCCGATGAACGGGTTATCAACAATAAGGACATGCGGCTTCTTGATCAAATACTTAAAGAGTTGATAGCGACGCATCTCACCGCTGCTGAGCAGTACCATACGCTTCTGGAGCAATGGGCGCATCATGAAGGTGTCAAGCAGCGGATTCTGGAGGAACTCGCTGTCATCCTCGGCTCCTGCAGCACGAGCATCCTCAAGTGTGAGTCCATGCCCTGCCATGCGCGCCTCGTCAGCGGTAAGACCAGTAGCGGAAACATTGCCCGTAGCCAGGGCTCGCTTCAGCACGGTCATGACCAGCGGTGACTCATCGCGATCCTGACTGTTGAAACGCTGCTGGAAATAATATGGTTTCTCCACGGAGCCCAGCGCATCCTCAAAGGTGAGCTGCACGATGTTGCCATACGCTGTAGGCTTGACACCAGGACCAAAGTCATACTCCAACTGTCCCTGCATCAGCAGATTCTTGCCCGTGAGCAGATCTACGAGGCAGGACTTACCGCCACCGTTAGGTCCCATCACAGCGATGTGTTCACCATCAAGCAGGGCGAAGTCAACAGGCCGGCGCATGCGGGTCTGCGGCATTCGGCCTAACGCATTCTGTAAAATAATCTTTGACATGAGAGAGAGAATCAGACGTGCTTATCAATCTCCTGCTGGAGATCAATCTCATTACGTTCAGCATCCAGGACACGATACTGCAATAATTCCATAGACTGGTCAGCCACCAGATGCCACTGGAAACCGAAGCGGCGACGCCACTTCCAGTAGAGGCTGCTGAAGAACCAGCCCTTGCGAAGGTGTGCCTCAATGAATGGATGTACATAGAGGGTAAAACGCTTCACGTTACGGGTATTGACCAGAATGTCAAGCTTCTCCTCCAGTCGTTCTGGGAAAAGCAGACTCGGCTTCACCACATGCTTGCCACCACATACAGGACACGCCTCGGCCGTCTGTACATCCATCACCGGACGTACACGCTGACGGGTAATCTGCATGAGGCAGAACTTGGAGAGAGGCAGGATGTTGTGCTTGGCACGGTCCTGCTTCATGATCTCACGCATGTGCTGGTAGAGCTTCTCGCGGTTCTCTGCCTTTGCCATGTCAATAAAGTCAATGACAATGATGCCTCCCATATCACGCAGACGCATCTGGCGTGCTATCTCATCAGCAGCAGCCAGATCCACCAGCAAGGCATTCTCCTCCTGATCATCCGCCTGACGGCTGCGGTGTCCGGAGTTCACATCGATGACATGAAGCGCCTCTGTATGCTCAATGATGATATAGGCGCCAGCCTTGCATGAAACGGTCTTGCCCAGAGAGGACTTGATCTGACGTGTCACCTCATACTTATCCAGGATGGGTATCTCCTCTTCATAGAGATGCACCACGTCAGCACGGTCAGGAGCAATCATCTGCACATATTCACGTATCTGCGAATAGGTGGCAGTATCATTGACCCAGATGTTCTCAAAGGAGGGATTGAAAATGTCGCGAATCAAAGCCACTGCCCTACCCGTCTCTTCATAACAGAGCGATGGCAGCTTGCCCTTCATGATGGTGCCGACGCAATCCTCCCACCGCTTGATCAGCATCTTCAGCTCCTGGCTCAACTCTTCAACCCCGACACCCTGTGCCGAGGTACGAATGATGACTCCATAATTATTAGGGAGAATCGGATTGAGTATATGTTTCAGTCGGTTACGTTCCTCGGCAGACTTGATCTTGGATGATACAGACACCTTGTTGATAAAAGGAATCAGTACCATGAACCTGCCGGGCAGCGAGATGTCGCAAGTGAGACGCGGACCTTTAGTGCTGATAGGCTCTTTGGCAACCTGTACCAGAATCTCCTGACCCACAGTCAGTACCTCATTGACCGTCTCATTCTTATCCAGTTCTGGCTCGATATTGAAACGCTCAACGGGCAGATAGTGCTTACGGTCAGATATCTGCTGCTTGACGTATCGGGAGAGAGTCTTGAATTGGGAGCCCAGGTCCTGATAATGAACAAAGCCCTCCTTCTCATACCCCACGTCCACAAAAGCAGCATTCAGTCCGGGCATAAGTTTCTTGACGCGAGCCAGATAGATGTTGCCTACACTATATGAGGCATTCTGTGACTCACGCTGATACTCTGCCAGTTTGCCGTCCTCCAGCAGACCGATGGTAATCTGCGACGGATTGACATCAATGACTACTTCACTTGTCATTACGATGGTTTTATATGGATTTAAAAGAAAGGCGCCCTCATCGGGGCGCCCATTAGGCCACTCAATAGCTCTAACAGATTAGTGCTTATGGCGATTCTTGCGAAGACGCTTCTTGCGCTTGTGCGTAGCCATCTTATGACGCTTGTGCTTCTTACCGTTTGGCATACCTTTAGTAATTTAATTAGTTGTACAATATATTGTTATTTTGTTAGCAGGAAAAAAGATTAATCCTCCTCCTCATTTACAACCTCGCCGCTAACCTTGCCCATGAATGACTTGGCTGGCTTGAAAGCTGGGATGTTATGAGCTGGGATAATGATTGCCTTGTCTTTGCTGATATTGCGTGCGGTCTTGGTGGCACGCTCCTTAATGATGAAGCTACCGAAGCCACGGAGGAATACAGGCTCGCCTTCAACAAGTGAATCCTTGACACAGGACATGAACTGCTCTACTACTGTCAAAACTGCTTCCTTGTCAAGACCTGTCTTCTTTGAGATCTTGGTAACGATTTCTGCTTTTGTCATTTTATTATAATTTTTATGTAGTTTTTTTAATTAGGCGTGCAAAGATACCGCTTTTTTTCGAAATCACAAACACTAATTCACTTTTTTTTGAAAAAAAACGTATCTTTGCAGCACAAATCGGCATAATTGTCAACTGAATTTCAAGAAAATGAACGAAATAAGCACTAAAATAGGCAGTTGGTTTGACCAAAACAGGCGAGATCTGCCTTGGCGACACACCCGTGACCCCTATCTGATATGGCTTTCGGAGACAATACTGCAGCAAACGCGCGTGGTGCAGGGTCTGGACTATTATCTGCGGTTTGCCCAGCACTATCCTACCGTGCATGATCTGGCTGCCGCCAGTGAGGATGAGGTACTGAAGCTATGGCAGGGACTGGGATACTACAGCCGAGCCAGAAACCTGCATACGGCGGCGCAACAAGTGGTGGCAGCCGGCATGAAGGACTTCCCGCACAGCTATGATGAGTTGAGAAAGCTGAAGGGCATCGGTCCCTACACGGCTGCGGCTGTAGCAAGTCTTTCGGCTGACGAGGATGTAGCGGTAGTGGATGGTAATGTGTACCGCGTGCTATCAAGAGTGTTTGATGTGGACACTCCCATCGACTCAGGCAAGGGACAGAAGGAATTCCTGGCTTTGGCAACAGAACTCCTGCCCCACCGTGAAGGAACTTCGGGCAGACACAATCAGGCACTGATGGAATTCGGAGCACTGCAGTGTACGCCCACCTCTCCCCAGTGTAACAGCTGTCCAATAGCAGAACACTGCCTGGCACTTGCCAACGGTACAGTAGCTTCTCGTCCGGTCAAAGCAGGAAAGGTGAAGGTGAAGGAGCGCCACCTGACCTACATTTTTTATATTTATAAGGAGACCCTGTGGGTACACCAGCGCGGCGCCGGGGACATCTGGCAAGGACTGTGGGAACCTTTTCTGCAATCGGAAGGGACTAATCTGCCAGATGTGGGTCCTGCCCCTCTGCTGATCATGCACAAAAAACATCAGCTGACCCATCAGACACTTCTGGCAGACTTCTGGGTCTGTACGCTTGGAAGCGAATCTGAAAAGGATCAGCTGAACAGTATATTAAAACCGATGGGCTACCGGCAGGTTAGCTGGGACGAATGGCAGGGGCTGGCTGTGCCCCGACTGATAGATGAGATCAACAAACGTCTATCTGCAGACTGGTTTTGAAACGGTCACCCTCCTGCCCTGCCTGAAAATGGTGGCGATGAGGATAGAGCAACTGCAGACGCTGACGCAGCACACCGAGACCTACGCCTCCCTGCTGGCTGGAATGACCTGCCGAAGACTTGGCGACAGACTTTGGAGGTTCTGGCTTGAGGTTATTATCCGTAGAGAAACACAACTGGGTACCGTCCACCTCCAGACGGATACAGATGGCATTCGGTTCGGTCAATGAGCCACAATGCTTGAAGCAATTCTCTACCAGCGGTGTGAGCAGAAGGGGCGCTATCTGCTTATTGTCCACATTGCCTTGCAGTTCGAACACCAGGCTCTGCTCGCCCTGCATACGAAGCCGTTGCAACTGGATGAGAAGCTGCAAATGCTCCACTTCATCCTTGAGGGGAACCATCTCCTGACGAGCGCTGTAAGTAAAGTAACGCATCAGGCGGGAGAGGCTGGTCACAGCGGTGGAGGCTCGTTCCTGGTCGATCCAGATCAGCGCATCAATATTATTAAGTGTGTTGTAGAGAAAATGGGGATTGAGCTGCGACTTTAGCAGATGATTCTCTGACTGGGCGTTGCGCAGACGTATATCGGCAAGATTCTCACCCAGTACCACACTCATCAGCGCTACAAAGGTGAGGAAGGCGGTCATCACATAGAACAAGATCTGGAGCGACTCCAGCAACTGCTGTATGTAGAATGGAAGCAAATCATGCATCCAGTAGAAGACAACACCGATGGTCAGACCGGACATCACGACTGCCCAGCAACGGACATAAAGCCACAACAGACTGCGGAGACTATACTGGCGCATCAGACCAGACTCACGCCACGAACGGTACTGAACCCACACATTCACCACTCCTACCACAGTCAGGAATACCGTCACCATCAGCATAGGCAACAGCAAAACCAGCCAGGCAGTGTCAGCAAAATGCAGCAGTCGCTGCACCAGCATGAAAGTCACCACACTGCCGATACTGATGTATAAGAGCGGGAGCAGATAATATCCGAATTGACGCATGGGATGGTGTTATTGACGATTAAGACTCACGGATGCTTGTAGGCGATAACGGCGAAGCCTGAACCAGGCTATCAGCAGCAGGAAGAAGGCTTCGCTCAATGCCATCTCCCACCACGAGGGATAGAAATAGAGATGTCCGCCAAGCAGGTACTGTTCACTACGGACAATGAACCCGGACGCCCAGTTAAGCCATTGGTGAAACGCCTCAATTGGCACACAAAGCCAGTGGAAAGCGGGGAAAAGGATTCCGACAAGCAGGCAGCCAACAAAAAACGGTATCAGCGGAACGACCAGCAATCCCTGCAGCCATCCAAGAAATGGAACCTGATGGAAATAATAGGCTACAAAAGGGGCGGTTAACCATTGGGCTGCGATGGAGAGCAAAACCATACGTTCCCACCAGCGCATAGATTCGTCCTGCAGCCAGGGCTGGAAAAGAAGTATGCCCGCCACCGCCAGGAAACTCAATTGAAAACCCACCTGCACTACATTCCACGGATCAGATGCTATCAAGATCAGTGCCGCCAGCAGAAGACAGTTCCAGGGAGAGGTGGGACGATGTAGCATCCATCCTACCATACAGAGGCAGAGCATCAAGGCGGCACGAACGGCACTGGTAGGGGCTCCGATTGACCATACATACAGAACCGTGAGCAGTATCACCAGAACACGCTTCACAATGCCTGAAGCATAATACACTGACATACGTGGCTGTGTGATAAGCGAGACACAAGCCTCAATGGGCTTCAGCATAGCCCAAACCAGCGACATGATGACGCCGACATGCAGACCAGACACTGCCAGCAGATGGCTCATGCCCGCAATGCGGAACTGCTGAACAGACTGCGGATCAATGGCAGTCTTATCTCCCAGGAGAATACCTCGTGCCAAGGCGAGCGTTTCAGGCGAGATACCCAGCTCCTGAAGCCGCATTATCACCATCTCACTGAACATCATCTGCGCCAGCCGCCAAAGTGATCATTAAACTCATAGAAGATGCGTGCCTCATCCTCAAGACGGCATACTCCCTGCTGGATATCAATGGTAGTCAGGCAGCAGTTCAGATAGCGGCACTCCCAGAAATCCTTGACCTCCTTTGCTCCGATGGCACACACAAAACCACGGATTATGGCGCCATGTGCCACAATAAGCACATTCTGTACACCCTGCTGTTCGAGTGGAAGTACAGCATCCTCCAGAAAAGCTTTGGCTCGGGCAATCATCTGCTCGAATGACTCTGCCCCTTCAGCTGGGACATAACGCTCGGGATGATGCAGAAGGTTATACAGCGGATTACCTGGATCAGCAGCTGCCTCATCAATATTGGCACCCTCACCACCACCGAATCCGAACTCAATGATGCGGTCATCCAACTGAATAATGTCCGCTTCGGGCCTGCCCTCAAGTACAATCCTCGCAGTCTCGGCAGCACGACTCAACGGACTGCAGAAGACACGGTCAAAAGGGACAATAGGCCAACGGTCACGGGTGACGCGTGCCAGCTCTCGGCCGAAGTCGTTGAGCGAGATATCTATACGACCCTGAAACCGGTGGCATTTGTTCCATTCCGTCTCACCATGACGCAGCAGATACAGCTTCATCTTGCAAGAATATTAATGACGACGGTTGCGGATCCGCTCGGCAGCCTTCTCAAGCTGCACGCCACGGCTGCCTTTGACCAGAATAGTACCGCCCAGATTGTTGATGACATCTTCGTCATCCACCAGATCCTGAACATTCTCATAACAGCGCACATTGACCGGACACTGCGTTGCATACTGCAGTCCATGAGCCTTGAAACACTGGCAGAACTCCTCGCCCACCAGAATAATCATATCAAGTTTGATTCCCGAAGTAAAGAGATAGTCAAGGATCACCTTGTGCTCGCGCTGCGACTCCTCGCCCAGTTCTCTCATATCTCCCAAGATCACCGATTTATGCGGAGCCTGATTTAAGTTGAATGAGGTCAGCGCTGCATTCATCGAGGTGGCATTTGCATTATAGGCATCCATAATCAACTGATTGCCCATGCCAAGATCCACAAGCTGTGAGCGCATATTCTGTGGCTCATAGCCCTCAATAGCCTCCTTGACCTGCTGCAGTGATACTCCGAAGAAACGTCCTACTGTAGCAGCAGCCTGACAGTTCAGACAATTGTATGATCCAATCAGGTGCGTATGTATCTCAATAGGATCAATAGCCTCCGTGTCATAAAGGCTCAATGACAGATAAGGAGAGCAGTCGTTCACCTGGGCAGGGAGATAGGGACGACATTTGACCTCATACTCCATGACCTTGCCGAGCAGTGGCTTGTTGAAAGAATCGAGGAAAGCGATGCCGCCATCTGCTGCCAGACTCTTGTATAGTTCGGTCTTAGCTGCTATCACACCCTCCAGACTTCCGAAGCCCAGCAGATGAGCCTTACCTACGTTGGTAATCAAACCGTAATCAGGGTGTACGATAGCACACAACTCTGCAATATCCATCGGATGATTGGCTCCCATCTCAATGATGGCAAGCTCATGTGAAGGTGTGACCTTAAGCAGTGTCAAAGGTACACCGATTTGGTTGTTGAGATTCCCTTCAGTAGCAAGTACACAGAATTTCTGGCTTAATACAGCACGGAGCAGCTCTTTAGTGGTGGTCTTACCATTGGTTCCGGTGATGCCTATCACAGTGACAGGGTTGTTCCACTGCTTGAACTGCTGGCGATGGAAAGCTGCCAGTTGCTGGAGTGTAGTGAGGACATCATCAACCAAGAAGTAACGAGAGTCACCAGCCACTACAACGGCAGGATCATCTACTACTGCCAGCGCGGCACCTTTTTCGAGGACTTCGGCTGCATACTGGTTGCCGTCAAAGCGTTCACCCTTCAGGGCAAAGAAGATCTGACCAGCCTCCACCTTACGGGAGTCTGTGGTCACTGACGGATGCTCAAGATATTGAGAATAGAGTTGCTCAATCATTGTAAAATAGATTTATTAGAAGTACCGCTTGGTCTTGATCAGATAATGAGTTATCTCCTTGCGCTGGATATTCCAGATTCCTTCAGGAACGAGCTCGTCATAATGGAGGTTGCCGCTGACATGCAGGATGCGACCGTTGTCAGCTACCAGTCCGACATGACTGACCTTCTGCGAATCCGGGTTGGAAGAGAAGAAGGCAAGGTCACCTGGCTGCAAATCCGAGTAGGCAACCTCTGTACCCTGCTCTACCTGCTGGGAGGCATCACGCGGAAGGGCAATACCGATAAAGCGGAAGAGCGTCTGTATAAAACCAGAGCAATCCACGCCGAAAGAGCTGGCACCGCCCCAGAGATATGGGGTATTGAGCAGCATCTGCGCCTGCTGAAGGAGGAACTTTGCCATTGCCTTACGCGACATAGAGTTGACATGCATCGGATTGACATAACCCATAGAGGGAACATCAAAGCGGATGCCATGCATACGGAAGGTGATACCCGTATCGTCCATATCAAAGATACGACTGCCCCATGAGAGATGAGCCGAGCCCGACTGACCTGCTTCGGTGCGCTGTACCGCATTGAATGGCAGGCGCAGCAGCAGGGCATTAGGGGTTTCAGCTACATAGTAGCGATATTCTTTCTCATCAATGATAGTAGCAGTCTTGAAGTCAATCCAACCCTCATAGCCGTCACAATCACGAGCGATGCGATACCAGCGGGGCTCCTCTTCAAGGATTCTGAAAGTGTCGCCAAACAGAAGCTGACTGATCATTTCAGCCGCCTCCGATGCCGTAGCGCGCATTGGAATATAAGGTTGCAGACAAATTGCGTATTTCATTTTATATATATAAATATAATTGCTTGATTCAAGTTTCGGATGTTATCTTCCGAAACTTAAGGGATTGAAGGGGGATGAAGAAAGGGGTGAAAAGGACATCACAGCAGAGACGATAGGACATCGTTGGTCACCAGGCGCATCACAGGATGTCCGTCAGGCGTCATCTGATGTTCAGGAAGGTCAAGCAGGCTCTCTACCAGCTGTGAGACCTCCTCTTCGCCCATCTGTCTGCCGTATGGAATGGCTTGTGCCTGTGCCAGACGAAGAGCGAGTCGCTTATCAAGGGCTTCACCTACTCCATGCACCTCCTCACGAGCAGCCTCGATCATCTGCTGCATCAGTTGCTGGATATTCACAGAGTTCTCCAGTGAGGCGGGCTTGCCATTGATAGCGTAGCTGCCACCACCCAGATTATCCAACTCAAAACCGAGGAATCCCAATTCCGGCAGGATAGACTGCAGATGCGGTTCATCCGCTGGAGCCACCTGAATCATCTCCGGGAAGAGCTCATGCTGTGAGATGCCCTGACGATTACTGATCTGGCTGTAATATCGGTCAAAAAGGATACAGAGATGTGCGCGATGCTGGTCAATCAGCATCATTCCGCCCTTGACATGACCAACGATATACCGGTTGCCGACCTGCAGATAGTTTACTTTATGCAGTGCCGTCTGCGGACGCTCCTCTGCAGGAATCTCTGCCATCAGGTCCAAAGCGCTCGGGATGGTCTCATAGACAGGCTCCGCAGGCACTTCCCTATCCATGCGTGAGGATAAGGTATCTTTAGAAAAATCCTCGTAGAGCGACTCCCAGTGATCGGGACGGTTCATCTTGAACGGATTATAGTCAGAGAATTGAGGCTTTGGTTCAGAAACTTTCGGTCCCCCCACATTCATCCTGTATTCTGGCTGTATCTCCGGAGCATCCGCCTGATCAAAGTCGATAGCAGGCAAGGCATTGAACTTACCCAACGCCTCACGGATAGTAGCCATCAGGATGTGCCAGCGCGCCGGTTCGTTCTCAAACTTTATCTCGGTCTTGGTAGGATGGATATTTACATCAATCGTCTGCGGATCTACCTTTAGATAGATGAAATAGTTTGGCTGCGAACCTTCAGGAATCAAGTCCTGGTAGCACTCCATCACTGCCTTGTGGAAGTAGGGATGCTTCATGAAACGGTCATTCACGAAGAAGTACTGCAGCGCTCCCTTCTTACGTGCGCCTTCAGGAGAACAGACAAAACCAGATATGCTCAACAGGTCATTATCAACGGACAGAGGCAGCAATTGAAGTCCAAGGCTCTTGCTAAAGAGCTGGACAATACGCTGCTTGCAGGAGCCCGCTGTCAGGGAGAAGAGCTGCTGATCATTGTGGAAGAGAGTAATCTCGACCGACGGATTTGCCAGCGCCACATGCTGTATCTCTGTTATGATGTTGCTCAATTCGGTCTGATTGCTCTTCAGGAACTTACGTCGGGCAGGAATGTTGTAGAAGAGGTTTCGCACCTGGAAACTGGCACCTACCGGACAGGCACACACCTCCTGACGGGTCACACGACTGCCAGCCAGTTCGATCAGTACTCCTGTCTCGCTCTCCTTGCGTCGTGTACGCAACTCAACCTCCGAAACTGCGGCAATGGACGCCAATGCCTCACCACGAAATCCCATGGTGTGCAGATCAAAGAGATCAGCTGCCTGGGAGATTTTGCTGGTGGCATGCTTCTCAAATGCCATTCGGGCATCAGTAGGACTCATGCCCACACCATTATCGATTACCTGAATCAGCTCACGCCCTGCCTCTCGCAGAATCACCTGAATTGTGGTAGCATGGGCGTCAATGGAATTTTCAAGGAGCTCCTTGATGACACTGGCAGGGCGCTGCACGACCTCACCGGCAGCTATCTGATTAGCCACAGTGTCAGGAAGCAGATGTATGATATCCATTGTCTGTTAGTTAATATTGTCTGTTAATTAATACTGTCTGTTACTTGATAAGGTAATAGAAAACGATACAAAGCAGGATAAGGGCTACACCAAGCTTGACATAACGATTGCTCTTGCCAGTGCCCTCCTCCTCATCACGCTCCTTACGACGCTTCAGATGGCGTGTTCCTTCAATAAAAGTACCACGAATGGATTCCTCCGCGCGCCATTCTTCGTCTGGCAGCTCACCCATCTCACGCTTCACCTTGCGGACACGTGCCTCAAGCCATTCCTTGCGTTCATTACCGAAATAGTTCTTGCGCTCAAAGCGACGGGGTTTCTGTGTAGTAAATATTGTGGCCATTTTCTTCTCTTTATTAATAATTCAAGTTTCGCACTTTAGAAACTTAAGTAACATATAAATAATAACTTGGTCAAAACTACTATATATTTTATAGAACAAGGAATTGAAGGAATTAATAGAAATACATGCGGTTAAGGGTTCCTTAAATTCTACTGAATTCCTTGTAGAAAATACCAATTTATTATTTG